>JABJDB010000085.1 GCA_018668425.1 Nitrososphaerota archaeon
CAAAAATCTCAAATCTAGCAGTTGGGATATTATTTCGTTTCATGAAATTTTTTGCCCAAATCTTACTTGATTCAAGTTGAGCTGCAGATTTTGTAGGACCAAAAACAGGGAGATTTTTTTCATTAAATTTATCAACAATTCCATCAGCTAGAGGAGCTTCAGGTCCAACTACAGTAAAACAATTATTTTTTTTAGCAAAATCTGCCAACCCATCTAAATCATCAATATCTATCGGGATATTATTTTCAGTTCCACCATTTCCAGGAGCCGTAAACACAGTTTCAACTTTAGAACTTTGAGATAATTTCCATGATAATGCGTGTTCTCGTCCACCAGAGCCCACCACCAAAATGTTGACCAATAGAAATTATTCTGAACCCAATTATATAATCCAAGTCTCAAAAAATCAATTTAGCTTTATAATGGTACTCACATATGAAAATCCAGATGGAACTTTCAACAAAGTTTGATGCAAAAGCGATTGAATCTCAAGTTAGAGAGTACATCAAATCAATTGATTTGGAAAAGCAAATTTTTGCATCAGATAAACCTGAAAAAATTAGATTCATTGAAGGTCCCCCAACAATGAATGGTATTCCACATGCAGGACATCTCAGAGGTAGAGTAATCAAGGATTTATGGTATAGATTCAACACACTACAAGGAAAAAAAATAGAATTCAATGGAGGATGGGACACACAAGGACTTCCAGTTGAATTACAGGTGGAAAAAGAATTGGGAGTTTCAGGAGGAAAAACAGAAGCTATCAAAGAATTCGGAGTAGAAAGAATTGTTTCAGAATGTAAAAAGGTTGTAGAAAAATTCAACAAGACATGGGTTGAAGTTGATGAATTACTTGGAATGTCATTTAATCACAAAAAAGCATACTGGACATTTCGAGATGAATTTATTGAAAGAGAATGGCAAGTTCTTAAAAAAGCATATGAGAATAAAATACTAGAAGAAGACTTTACGGTAATCGCATATTGTCCAAGCTGTCAAACATCACTTAGCCATGCAGAAGTAAATCAAGGATACGAAGAAGTCAAAGACCCATCACTATACTACAAAGTAAAACTAGTAGATGAAGACGCATTTTTGATTGTATGGACTACAATGCCATTTACACTAGTAACTGATGCAATGGTAGGATTACAACCAGACGAAGATTATGTATTTGTTAAAGTTGAAAATGAAACTTGGGTTGTTGGAAAAACTAGATTAGAAGAATTCATGGTAGAAGTAAAAATTGAAGATTATAAAATTGCAAAAACAGTAAAAGGTTCAGAATTTGAAGGCAAAAAATACATTCATCCATTATTAAATTTGATTCCAGAATTAAATGAACATTCAAAATTAGATAATTATCATGTTGCAGTATCTGAACCATTTGTAGATGCAAGTACAGGAAGCGGTCTAGTACATTTGTCTCCTGCAAATGGTGAGGAAGATATCAAAATTGCAAATAAAAGAAAAGTAAAAATTTTCAGTCCAATTAATGATGAGGTAAAATTCACAGATAAGGCTGGAAAATATCAAGGAATGTTTGTCAGAGATGCAGATAGACCAATTGTTGAGGATCTAAAAGATTGTAATGCACTTGTAAAAATTGGAAAAATAAAACACAAGTATCCACTTTGTTGGAGATCACATCACCCAATTGTATGGCTAGCAAGAAGGGGGTGGTTTTACAAATTAGACAGATTAGACAATAAAGCAATTGATGCTGCAAATAGTGTAGAGTATTTCTTTGAGCAACCAAAAAACAGATTCTTAGGGATTATTAAAGAAAGACATCCATGGTGTATTTCTAGAGAAAGAATTTGGGGATGTCCATTACCAGTTTGGAATTGTGAAGATTGTAATGAGAAAAATTGGTTTTTTACAAGAAAAGAAATTGTAGATGCGGCTGACAAATTACCAGATGGTCCAGACTTTGAATTACACAGACCATGGATTGATAACATTACTGTAAAATGTAAAAAATGTGGTAGTACCAAAACAAAAAGAGAAGAATATGTTTTAGATACTTGGCACAATAGTGGTTCTGCACCATATGCATCACTTACAGATGAAGAATATACAAATGAAATTCCAGCACCATTTTTTACTGAAGGAATTGATCAAACCAGAGGATGGGCATACACATTACTAATTGAAAATGTAATTTTAAACAATACTGCAACACCACCATACAAGGCATTTTTGTTTCAAGGACATGTACTTGATGAGAAAGGTGGTAAAATGAGTAAAAGCAAAGGAAATGTTTTGGAAGGTGCAAAATTATTACAAAAATACCCTACTGATTTAATTCGATTTTATTTCATGTGGAAGGCAAGTCCAATTGAACCACTAAGTTTCAGCACAGATGAATTAATGTCAAGACCATACCAAGTAATCAATACACTATTCAATCTACATCTGTACTTTAAGCAAAACAGTCAGTATGACAATTTTGATAAATCAAGTACTCTTGAATGGGCAAAACAAAATAATTTGTTGACATCGCCAGACATTTGGTTATTATCAAAACTTCAAAAACTCATTGTTACAATGACTGAAAAGAATCAATCATGTAAATTTCATGAATGTGCAAAAGCAATTGATGATTTTATAATTAACAATCTCAGTCAAATATACATTCCAATTACCAGAGGCGAATTATGGGATGAGGATGAAGAAAAGAAAAACAGAAGACTTGCAATATATGCAGTGTTAGACAAAGTTCTCAAAACACTAGATATTTTGATTCATCCATTTTGTCCTTTTACTAGTGAGCATTTGTATCAAACAGTCTTTGAAGGAGAACAAAGTATCCTATTAGACAAATGGCCACAATCACAAGAATCACTAATTGATGAAAAAATTGAAGAATCATTTGATATCATGAAAGATGTTGTATCAATATCATCAGCAGCTAGAATGAAAGGAAAGTTAAAGAGGCGATGGCCATTAAATGAAGCACAAATTTGTGTCAGCAAAGATCAAAAAGTAAAACTGGAATCACTTTCAAAATTATTGCAATCACAGCTCAACGTAGAAAAATTCAACATTATTGAAACAGAAAATAATTCAGGTTTAGAACAAATTGTAGAACTGAAACAATTAGGATTGCCAGTAAAACCAGTAATTGAATTAGAAAGAAAGAAAATAGGACCCAAAGCAAAACAACACATGGGAAAACTAGTTTCTACATTTAATGAAACAGATCCTGAAGAAATTAGTTTAGCATTACAAAAAGATGGAAAACATAATTTTGATATTGATGGTGAAATAATATCATTAGATAATGAAGATTTTATTGTAGATTTTGATGCTAGTGAAAATTTTGCAATGGCAAAACGAGATGAATACATTGTGTTTATCTCAACTGCAAGAAACAAAGAGATGATGGCAAAAGGATTGGTAAAAGATATTGCAAGAAGATTACAAACGTTAAGAAAAGAAAGAGGATACAATCCAACAGATGTACTAGAAACTGCATCAATTCTTGATCTAGATTCAGAATCACTTGAAATGATGAAAGACAAAACTAAAGATTTGGCATTTTTAGTTAGAGTGAAACAAGTAAACTTTGAAGAAACTTGTAAAGAATACAAGTCAGATGATATCGATGGGCAAAAAATCAGAGTATCAGTAGAATAATAATTCTAAAAATGATTGCAGTGCAGTCCCATGTTTTAACTATCAAAAATAGATAATCAATACATATTCCAGTGGAGAAGGTATCTTAGGTCCCCCAACCGATTTTCCCAAAACCTCGCTGGAATTATTTTCATAACATAATCGTAGATTTAGAAGAATCTTTTTATGAGAAATAATTTTTTAAAAATTTCATGTCTGAATCAAACACACCAAATGTTGTTGGAATTAACGTTCTAAAACAAAATGGCCTTGATGTAGATGAGTTGTTAAAAGAATTGATAAAAAATGCAGCAGTCGAATTTACTGCATATTATTATTTTACCAACCTCAGGGCACATTGTACAGGTTTAGAAGGTGAAGGACTGAAAGGAATTATCGAAGATGCAAGATTAGAAGATCTTAGTCACTTTGAATCATGCCTGGAGAGAATCTACCAATTAGGTGGAAAACTTCCAATTGATGCAACAGAATTTATAAAAATTTCAGGTTGTGAATTCCTACAACTTCCAGCAAATCATACAGATCATAAAGCAATTTTAGAAAAATGTCTAAAAGCAGAACAAGGTGCAATTGTGAATTGGGATAAAATTTGCAAAATGACATTAGGAAAAGATCCTGCAACATACGATATTGCAAAAGATATCCTAGCTGAAGAAATTGAACATGAGTCTTGGTTCTTAGAGTTAATCTATGGTAGACCATCAGGACACATGAGAAGAAAATACGCAGGAGAAAGACCACATACTAGAAAACATTCTAGAGCTTTAGATATGGGATAATACCCAAATCATTTTTTCTTTATTTATTATGCATGATTTTATTGATGACAAATAGTGAAAATACATTGTTTTGTCACGGTTAAATAGAAAAATCACCCAATAGATACATGGTAAAGCAAATCAGTCTTGATGCATGGCAGATTCAACAGTTAGAAGATCTATTAGAAAAAGGCTCAAGTATTGTTGCAAAAACCAACAGGCCAATTGTACTATTTAGACAAACTTTGGAAGAAGAAGAAGAATCATATGAAGAAATTGTATGTACACTTACCAAAGGGTATGTAATTGAGCAAATGGTGACATCAGGTGGAATTTTAGTTCCAAGTTTTCATCAACAATTTGTTTTTACTATTGAAGAATATCCTCAAGAATTATTACGAAAAAGTAAAGATCGCTTTTTAGAAATGATTGATTTTCTTGAAGAGCAATTGAAATAATATCATAGTTAATAAAGACCGTAAAATTCAACGTTTTTGCATGCAATTACTAGAGTTTCAAGCAAAGGAACTATTTCGAGAATACGGAATTAATCTTCTTGAAAGTATATCTTCAACTAATATTGAAAAAGGCAGAGAAGATGTCAAAAAACTAGGATATCCGTTTGTAATCAAGATTCAGGTACCAGTAGGAGGAAGAGGTAAAGCAGGAGGTATTCAAAAATGCCAAAATGATGATGAATTTGAATTGAAATATCCTCAAGTTATGGATTTGACAATAAAAGGTGAAAAAGCAAGAGCAATTTTACTTGAAAAAATGGCAGATATTAAAAAAGAATTGTATTTATCAATATTTTTGAATCGTTCAAAGAGATGTTACACCATTATCGCATCAGCTGAAGGTGGTGTAGAAATTGAATCAGTCAAAAATCAAATTATCAAAGAAATTGGATTAGGTGAAGTATCAGATGAACTAGCAAAAGAAGTTGCAAAAGAAGTTGGATTAGAAGGAAATACGGCAGAACAATTTGCAGATACATTAGTAAAATTATCAAAACTTACAATCGAAAAAGAAGCAGAACTAGTAGAAATTAATCCATTAGCAATCATGCAAGATGATTCAATCATGGCACTTGATGGTAAATTTGTAACAGATGATAACAGTAATTTCAGACATGACGAACTACAAAAATATCAAGAAAAAACAGAGATTGAAGAACAAGCTGAAAAAAGCGGATTTTCTTTAGTTGAATTAGATGGAGATATTGCCGTAGTTGGAAATGGTGCAGGACTTGTCATGTCCACACTAGACATGTTATCAGATAACGGAGGAAAACCTGCATGTTTCTTAGATGTAGGTGGCGGTGCAACAACTGAATCAGTTTATGAAGCATTAACTTTGATTAGTAAATTAGATAGAGTAAAAGGAATTTTAGTAAATCTCTATGGAGGAATTGTAAAAACCACAGTAGTAGCTGAAGCATTTCTTAAAGCATATGAAAATAATTTAATTGACTTGCCAGTATTTTCAAGACTCAAAGGAACAGAATCTGAAAAAGCAACTGAAATGCTCCAAGGGTCTAGAACAAAAATTTTCACAACAGTTGAAGAGGCAATCAATGCCGCAGTTATGGGAGTAAAGAATTGACAGATATTTTTGAATTACTTAAAGGAAAACAAGGGGATTCAGATTATGAGAATAAAGGAGTAATTGTTCAAGGAATCACAGGAGCATATGGTTCACTACATGCAAAACAAATGATAGCATATGGAACAAACGTAGTTGCAGGAGTTACTCCAGGTAAAGGAGGTCAGAAATTTGAAGACAAAGTTCCAGTTTACAATTCAATGCAAGAAGCAGTAGATGCAACAAATGCCAAAATTTCAATTCTTTTTGTTCCAGCAAAATTCTTCTTAGGAGCTGCAAAAGATGCACTAAATGCAGGAATCAAATTACTAGTTGCAATTCCAGAACATGTTCCAATTAGAGATACAATGGAAGCACTAGATCTTGCTAATCAAAAAGGAGCAGTAATCATTGGACCAAACACTCCAGGAATTATGATTCCAGAATTAATCAAAATAGGAATTATGCCACCGATGCCATTCAAAGCAGGTAAAATTGCAGTACTATCAAAAAGTGGAACTTTACTTTATGAAATTTCAGATGCACTAACTAATGCAGGATTTGGACAATCAATTACAATTGGAATCGGGGGAGATCCAGTTAATGGAACAAGAATGATTGATGCATTTGAGATGGTAAAAGACATTCCAGATTTAGAAGGATTAGTAGTAGTAGGAGAAATTGGAGGAGATTCTGAAGAAATTTTAGCTCAGAGAATTATAGATAGTGGATTTAACAAACCAACTGTAGCATACATTGCAGGAAGAGCAGCCCCTAAAGAAAAGAGAATGGGTCATGCAGGAGCTATAGTAATGGGAACGTATGGTTCAGCAGAATCCAAAATTTCAATGTTTAACAAAGCAAACATTCCAGTAGCTAAAAGACCAGCAGAAGTACCAGTTTTACTAGCAGGAAAGATGGAAAAATCCGATTAGAATAAAAGAGAGAGATTAAGGAGAAAATTAAATGCCTATAACAGATCCTGAAAAGAAACGCATTGCACAACAAGCACGTCTAGTTATGAGAATTTGCTTCAAATGTGGGTGT
The DNA here is from genome assembly GCA_018668425.1 of Nitrososphaerota archaeon. GTDB lineage: Archaea > Thermoproteota > Nitrososphaeria > Nitrososphaerales > Nitrosopumilaceae > Nitrosopumilus. The sequence goes on from JABJDB010000085.1 coordinate 7,035, forward strand.
AGAAACGATGTCGGGGCAACAAGATGCAGAAAATGCAGAAATCCATACTTGAGATTAAAGAATAGAAATCTCGGCGTAAAGAAATAGAATTAAAAATTCATCAATCTTTGTCTATATTCTACAATTGCAGATTTTAATTCAGTAGAATGTTTTATGATAAATGGTTTTGCATAATCAGGATCATCTAATTCTTCAAATGACAATTGTAAATCATCAGGTAATTCTTCATTCATTTGAAACAGAATTTTTGCAGCATCAGTATATTGACCAAGATTTTCGGCATACTCAAATGCTAATTTCATTCTATCAATTAATGAATCAAATTCCTGTAAAGACACATACAATATTTTAAAAATTCATACAAAAAGCCAAGGTAATAACAAAATATCCACCCATCTAAAGATAAAAAAATACGTCATAATCTAAAATTATTGGACCGGTCGTCTAGTTTGGTTTGGATGACGCACTCACACTGCGTAAGGAAGGAATTCCCGCAAAGGTCGTGGGTTCAAATCCCATCCGGTCCATTTATCATTCATGTCCCTAAAATAGAACTAATTGAATCGATCATATAGGAATGTTTGAAGATAAGAAAAAAATTATTTGGGTTGCAATAGTTTTTGCAATAATTATTACAGTTATTCTAATTACAATCAAAATTTACAGTATTGAAGAGGAAAATATCAAAACAGTAATTATCAAAAACCAAATAGAAATTCAAGAAATCATTACAAAGTCCATATCAAAAAATATTAGTACAGAAATTGAAACCATTATTTTTGAATTAGAATTACTATCAAGATCAAATGAAATACAGACAGATAGCGGTACTGAAGAGGCAAGTAAACAAATTCTAGAAACATATAACAGGATAAATTCAATCTCACCTACTGCACAAATTCTTGCCCTTGATGAGAATTATACAGTACTATCTCAAGTTAGTCAAAATCATGATTCATTAATTGGCGCAAAAGTTAATGGGTTATCAGAATTAATTAGATTAGAAGAAAATTCAGGAGTGGGTCCAAAAATTTTATCAATTAACACATTACTATATGATGAACCAGAAATTGCAATCACATATCCCATAATTAATGAACAAACAAACACAACATCAGGTTTACTGTTAGTGACATTTGCATCAAGTGAATTCTTTGAGCGACACGGAAACATCTATGACATTGAATCACAATTTTTTGTAGTTATGGATGAAAATCATATCTTACTTGTTCATCCAAACATGGAAAATACAGGAAAGGACTTTTTTGATAACGGTATTCAGATAGAAACAGGACAAAATAAACAATACAATACACACATTCTAAATGTACTACAAGGGGAACTATCTACAATAATTATTACACTAAATGACGGGATTGGAGAGAGAATAAATTCAGGAATTGCTGTTAACATTAATGAAAAAAATGAATTCATGTTTGCAGTAGTAACACCTACTCTATCAATTAACAAAGAAGTGGATGAAATGATATTTTTTGCAAAAATTCAAACTGTATTTTTATTATTATCAACTATTACAGTACTATTAGCATTTTTAATAAAAAGAACGCAAAGTTTCAAAAAAGAAAAACTTACAGTAATTGGACAACTATCATCAAATATTGCACATGACATTCGAAACCCATTAGGTACGATTAAAAACTCAGGGGTAGTAATAGATAAAGAAAATAATAATCAAAACAGTATTATCTCAAGAGAATTAAAACGAATAAACATTTCAGTTCGTCGTATTTCTCACCAAGTAGAAGAAGTTCTAAACTATGTAAGAACAACACCGTTAATTTTAAAACCACATTCAATTAATCAAACTATTCAAGAAGCAATAGATGAATTAGATATTCCATCAAACATTGCAATGAATATTCCAAAAAATGATGTAACAATCAATATTGATCATCAAAAAATATTAATTGTATTTGTAAATATTATTTTAAATGCCATTCAATCAATTGGGGAAAAAGAAGGACACATTACAATTAACATTAATCAAACAACATCAGATATCACACTAGAATTTAAAAATTCAGGTCCAAACATCCCATCAAAGGATCTAAATCATATCTTTGAGGCATTAACTACTACAAAACTTGAAGGTACAGGATTGGGGCTTTCTAGTTGTAAAAACATCATAGAACAACATAATGGAAAAATTTGGGCAAATACCAATCCAGTAATTTTTTCAATCAAACTACCAAAATGAAAATTCAAGAAATGTTGATTAAAAGTAATATAATAAATTCAAAATAATGACCAACCCCAAGATTCTCCTAGTTGATGATGATACTCAATTTCTAGAGGCAACAGAATACATGCTAAAATATGAAAATTATGAGGTAATTACGGCTAAAAATGGGGAAGAAGCCATAAAAAAATACAAAGAAACACAACCAGATATTGTTCTAATGGATCTGAAAATGCCAATACTAAACGGATATGAGGCATTTTTTAAAATAAAAAAAGACCACACTGATGCAAAGATTGTATTTACATCAGCTTATGCAATAAACAATCAAGAATTTAAAAAGGCACAAGACTCAGGATTATTCGGATTACTAACAAAACCTTTTGATTTAAATGAATTAAACAAACTAATTAAATCCATAAAATAGCTAGTAGATTTTAGATTTTTTTAATACACTATACCTTTCATGAAAATATTTTGTAGACTCTTTAAAAAACTTCAAAAACCATTTTTTTAATTCTACATCATCATCAAATATCAGATTTAAATTATCAATACCAATATTGTTTTTCTCCAATGGAGAATATAACAAATTAACATAAAACCAATATGAAATTTGTTCTGCTAATTGTTCTTCAGAGATATTTTCAAAATTTCTTTGAAATTTAATATGAATAAATGACATTAACTCATAAAAGGGAACATCTGAAGATACTTGAATTTGAGGATTGTCTGCAAGTAAGCCATTTGCTAATAAATTAATTCCATATACTTTATTTTCAATTTTTGATTTTAAATAATCCCATTTTCCAAAAACTTTTGGTAAAACAGTAGAATATTTTTCTGCAATCATATCGATTTCTTTTTTATTTAAATTTAGTACATCAATACAATACAAAATACCATACAATGATAATCTATACTTGTCAGCTGTTCCAGTTTTGAGACTTTTCCCATCTTTTACAACTAGTCCTAAATCTAAAATTCCATCAGAATGTTTTCCCTTGTCTTTTCTTCCAACAAATAAACGTCTGTAAATTTTTTCTCGTTCACGTAATTTTGAAATGTCATCAGGTATGGATATTTTTGCAAAATCCCAAGTGGTAAGTGGTTTATTTTTACTCATAAGTTGTAACAAACTTTGAACATTTTGTTGATGTTTTGTTAATTGAGATTTTTTTACATTTGGGTATCCATAATGATCATGAATATTAGGACGAAGATACAGTTTGTAATTTTGCAAATTCCCGTATGAAAAATCATCATCTAAAGGCATACCGTATTACGGTATCTCTCATTATATATAACTCAGATTAAACATTACCATGAAGCAGAAAACAACACACAATTGGCAAAACTTGCCTTCTGAGATTCAGAATACAAGTGAGTCAAAAACAGTGTCAAAATCCTTAGAACATCCCAACTCATCTGTTCTATCTAAGGAAGATCTAATGGGTCTTTCTTGGATTTTGTTTGAGGAGAGACACTAAGATGCACGTACAATTTTTTTCTGATGTCACAAAAACTCCCCGACAAAATTGTGAGAAATCAGGTACAATTGCATCATCAAAATTGTGTCACAAAGATGAAAAAATGAAACCTACCAGTGCCATGTTATTCAAAGGTAGATTTTCATCTCAAAGAAAAAATTCTGCATCAAAAAAACAAAGTTGTAAAACAAAGCAAACAAAAAGTTTAGCAGTACTTTGTGTTTTTGGAATGCTACTGAGCATATCTATTTTTTCAGATATGACTGTATTTGCAGAGCCTTATGGAAATACAATAGTAAAGTTAGACCAAGAAACAAGTTTGCAAAAAACAATTACCACAATGACTGTCCCTCAAGATAATACACTTCCATGGGGGACAGTCAAAGGTAAAATCATTGATCCTGCTCAAGGATATCCTGTGATTATTCAATTCTTCAAACCTGGAGAAAAAAGTCCTATTCATGTTGCACAGGTAGATTTGAAAGGAGATGATTCTTTTGAATACAAATTCAGAGTTTTATCAATAAATGAAGGTATAGTCACCCATTTTTTTAAAGGAAACTATGATGTAAAAATCTTCAAGGTGATAAACACACCTGATGGTAATCTAGATTCAGTCTAGGTTATTATCATCTTTTTTTTTAATAAAAATAAGATTAATTTTAGATAAAATAGATTCCATATAAAATTAGTCAAACGGGGTTTAGGTTAAAATTAGAATCAATTTAAGAGAATTCATGAAAGCCAGATTTAATGGAAAATGCGTAGAGTGTGGGGATGCAATCAAAACAGGAAAAACAATTCTAAAAAATTCTAAAGATCAATGGGTCCATGCAGCGTGTTCGGATTTAGAAGAAGAATTACCATAATACAAATTTGTAATAAATCTTTTAAATGGGAATTAAGATACGAAAAACAAGATCATGAAATCAAACATACTTTTGATAGCATCAATTATGACAGTTATTGGCATAATGATAATTCCAGGAAATACATCAGCTGAAGCTAGCCAAAACTCAGTAATTGTTTCTCCAATAAATGAAGAAATCAGTTTAGAAAAAACTACAACTATGATGACTATCCCTCAAGACAATACACTCCCATGGGGGACAGTGATTGGAGCACCATCAGATTATGTTGAAAGATATCCAGTAATTATTCAATTTTACAAAGGAACTGATCCAGTTCACGTTGCACAGGTAGATGTCAAAGGAGATGGATCCTATGAATACAAATTCAGAGTAAGAAATGTAGATAACAGTACAGGTGAAATAATTAATGTCTTTGAAGGACAATACACAGTAAAAATATTCAAAGTGATTCACAATAATAATGAAATAATCTGATTAAATTTTTTAAAATTTATGTGTTAAAAAATAATCAAGTCATCAAACTAAGTAATTTACAAATATCTACAACTAAGGAGATAAGAATCCTCTAGTTGCAAGATTATCTAATGCTGCAACAAGATTACTCTTATCCAAACTATCACTCAAATACCATTTAATGGTATTCTTGAACCATGACGGGATAGATTCGCCTGTAATACTAAACTCGTATAATACTTCAACATCACTTATAGATTCACTACTAAATCCACCATATTTTTCTAGAACATCTCTTTCATGTGGGGAATAGATCTTTGTGCTATCACCCATAGTGTTTTCTGTAGTCATACTAGATTTAGCAGTAGTACCTGCATCTAGTGCAATTCCTTTTTCAGTTATTACACCTTTTTCAATTGTTACACCTTTTTCAATTACAACACCAGGTTCTAGAGTTACACCAGATTCAATTGTTACACCAGATTCAATTACGGTTCCTGCTTCAATTACTGTTCCTGCTGGAATTACTGTTCCTGCTTGAACAACGATTGTAGGTTCAAGTTCTACTAATTTATCACCTGTAATCAATATGGAATCTTTTGTGGTACCAGAATCTACAGAAATACCAGTATCAGTGACAACACCGCGTTCAATTATTACACCAGGTTCAATTACAACACCAGGTTCTAGAGTTACACCAGATTCAATTGTTACACCAGGTTCAATCACTGTTCCTGCTTCAATTACTGTTCCATCCTCAACTATAGTTCCAGATTCAATCACTTTAGTTGGAGTGATTGTAGCACTAGATGATTCAGAAGTTACAACAGATGGACTAACACTGGAGGTAGCAGTACCGTCAGAAGTTACAATCAAAACATTTTCCAATGCCAAATCAATTGAATTTCGTTTTTGGTCCCACACTCTAAACAGAATGTAAGATTGTGGAATTTCATCATCAAATATCATTTCTACATCAAATACCGCTTTATTATCAGCAGATACAGACGGAGTGATTGTAGCACTAGATATCAGATTATGTGGATCAATTATTTCATCACCAGATTGAGAATCATAAATTACAATAGTCTCAGATCTATCATTAAGAATATTCTCACCAAATTGGTTAACATATACTTCTACATGTTGTATGTTTTGAGGACCACCATTATCATACAATTGTAAAGTTAGATTCAATGGTTCACCTACATCAATAATAGATGTATGAACAGAATCTAGATTATTTGAAGAATATTTTACACCCTCATATATCAATGGGAATTCATTATCTCCAAATGAAGTGCTTATAGATGGAGCATTTTCATCACCACCACTACCGCCTCCACCACTTGAAGGAAGAGGTGAACCACCGCCTGCACCTGCACCAGTAAAGTGTCTAGTCCAAATAACAAGATCATTTCCAACATCAATTTTACAATGAGCATCATCAGATGTACTAACTGTGGATGTTAATTGAGTATCAGTTGCAGCAAACGTATCAGCAGTACAAGTGTTAGCAATGATAGTAGTAGTTCCTGCAGCATTAATCATAAATGCCTGTCCACCTTGTTTGTTAGGCAAAGTAATTCTTACAGGATTATCAAATGTAATATCTTGATCAGCCTGACCAAATTCAATTATGGTACCAATAGTTCCACTCACACCGGTTGCAGTCTTATTTGAAACAGATACTATAATTTGTTCAGCGCCAGAAAATGTTGCAGTGGTTCCTGAAGTAAGTAAGATAGTTGATAAATCAGTGTTCACTGTAATGTCAGCAGGGAATGCATTACTGTTCATACCAGACAAATCAATTACAGGGTCATCAATTCCAGTTGCAGTAATAGTTCGAATAAATGTATCATCAGTTATTGCCACTGTAGGATCAGAAGCAGTTGCTACAGCAGTAATGGCACCAGCAGTAACGGCTTGATCAGGAAGTGCAACTAGGGCAATGTCAACTACATTATTCATGGTAGCTATATCAATTCTAGCAGAAGTTCCTGCAGCAACTGCAGCACCACTAAATTCAATCACGACGGTATTACCGGCATCATGATATGCATTATCATCGGTTCTTGCAGAATTAGCACCAGAAGGATCAATTATTACATCACTGTAGGTACCAGTACTTGCGGCACCACCATTATCCATCCAATCACTAAATGTCAATGCAAGTGTATTATCACCAGTAACTACAGCATTTAGCAATACAGGGGCAGTATAATCAGCAGTAACAGAACTTGAATCAGTAATATCAGTTTCATCAAATGATGCGGTATTATTTGCCAAGTCTTGAAGTGTCACATCAAATGTCAAAAGACCATCACCAATGCCATTTCCAGAAGCTGGAAGTTCAAAGAAGATAGATTGAGCCTTTGCTGCAGGAATAATTTTGTATCCAGCATGAACAGTGTTCAAATTAATGTCATTGATTTTTACCAAAGTATTATCAGCTGAGAATTGAGTATCAAGAACTGCAAGATTTTCACCAGAGGTTAATGTAATTACATATCCTGCAGATTCAGTACCAAAGTAGGATTTATCACTGTCAAAATCAGAATTCCAATCAGCATGACCACTATTCCATATTAACGATGAAAGAGTTGGTGCAGTAGTATCAATAGTAACTGAACTGCCATCAGTAATTGCAGATTGAGTTACTTGGGTTGCGTCATTTCCTGCAACATCTTCAAAGTCTAAAGTAAATGTAACTGCACCATTTACACCAGATGGAACTGTTGCTGATGCATTCCAATAATTTCCATCAGTATTAGCACTTGCAGATTCAAAGGAGATAAAAAATAATAAAAATGCGAATATGAAAATCAAGTTTTTTGAAAAATTAAAAATCACAGTATTCTGCCTCATTGATTTTTAGAAATTAAAGATTATTATCAGTTGATCTATTAGTTTATTCATAGAATTCATATATTGATAAAATTCTCTAGTCAGTAAATTGAGTAAGAATCTTTGGCATGATATTGAACCAGGTCCAGACATTCCTGAAATCATTAATGCGATTATAGAGATTCCAAAGGGATCTATGAACAAATATGAATATGATAAAAAACATAATTTAATTAAATTAGACAGAGTATTATTTTCACCATTTCATTATCCAGGAGATTATGGATTAATTCCGCAAACATTATCTGAAGATGGAGACCCACTTGATGCATTAGTGCTAGTTACAAATCCAACATTTCCAGGAATTTTAATTGAATCAAGACCAATTGGAGTACTAAAAATGGAAGATGATGGGGAGCCAGATGACAAAATAATTTGCGTCTCAACAAATGATCCTAGATACTTGCATACAACAGACATTCAAAATATCGAAGATCATTATCGTTCAGAGATTGCTCATTTTTTCCAAGTGTATAAAGAATTAGAAGGGAAAAAAGTGAAAATTATAGGATGGGAATCAGCAAAGGATGCAAAACAAGTAATTATTGATTCCATAAAGAGATACAAAGATACTCTAAAAAAATACTAGAATGACAAAAGAATGTGAACATTTCTCACATGAGAAAAAAGTTTTTCCAAATACAAAAAGTTGTGAAGAATGTGAAAAAGAACACCTTCCAGTAGTAGCCATTAGAATGTGTCTAACTTGTGGACATGTAGGTTGTTGTGATTCATCAATTGGAAAACATGCAACAAAACACCATAAAGAAACAGGACACCCAGTTATGAAAGCAATTCCAGGAGATATTTGGAAATGGTGTTATATTCACGAAGAGTACTATTGATTTTTTAATAGTCAAAAAATACAAAATTTATGTCTGAGTATAAACTTGGAGGATGGGATCTTTCAGAATTAGCAAAGAATCCAAAAAGTGTAGCGTTTCAAAAACAAATTCAAGAATTAGAAAAACAAGCAATAAAGTTTGAAAAAATAAAATCTCAATTAAATCCAAAAATGTCATCAAAAAAATTTGGCGATATACTACAACAAGTGGAAAAAATTTCTGAAAACATGAGCAAAATTGGAGGATATGCATCATTATCATATTCGTCAGATACCCAGTCAGATGAAGCAACATCATTAATGACTAAAATGTCAAAGCTTGGTTCTGAGATTTCAAACAAAATTTTGTTTTTTGATTTATGGTGGAAAACACAAGTAGATGAAAAAAATGCAAAAAGACTCATGAAAGATACAGGGGAACTAGCAGAATATTTGTCACACAAAAGACTATTTGCAAAATATGCTCTTTCTGAACCAGAAGAGAGAATTATCAATACACTAGATGTCACAGGGATTTCAGCACTTGTAAAATTGTATGACAAAATTACTAACGCGTTTGAATATCAAATGAAAATTGGGAGTAAAAATAAAAAAATGACAAGAGAGGAGCTTACCAATTATGTCAGAAGTACCAATCCAAAAATTCGTGAAACAGCATACAAAACAATTCTAACAAAATATTCTGAGAATAAGGGAGTAGTAGGTGAAATTTATCAAAATATTGTTCTTAATTGGAGAGATGAAGGAATTGAGATCAGAGGGTATGACAGTCCAATTTCGATGAGAAATATTGGAAATGATGTAGATGATAAAACTATAGAGTCGCTTCTTTCTGTTTGTAGAAAAAATTCACCTGTTTTTCAAAAATTCTTTGCTCAAAAAGCAAAAATGTTGAAAATGAAAAAGCTTCGAAGATATGATATCTATGCACCAGTTGCTGCAAACATTAAAGAAAAAAATTACACGTACACTAAATCAGTTAATCTAGTCTTTGAGTCATTAGGGAAATTCAGTAGTACTCTAGAAGAGTATGCACGTAAAGTCTTCAATGAAAATCACATTGATTCAGCAATTAGACAAGGAAAAAGAGACGGAGCATTTTGCAGTACATTAACTCCAAAAATCACACCGTTTGTACTGGTAAATTTTACAGGTAAATCAAGAGATGTGTTCACACTAGCTCATGAATTAGGCCATGCAGTTCACAGCCAAGCAGCACAAGACAGATCAATTCTTGTTCAAGATGCACCATTGCCACTAGCAGAAACGGCATCTACTTTTTCAGAATTATTACTGTACGATAATTTATCAGATAAAATTTCAGATAATGAGAAAAAAATTATGCTTGCAGAAAAAATTGATGATTTGTATGCAACAATTCTAAGACAATCATATTTTACAATTTTTGAAGTTGATGCTCACAAGCAAATCGGAAAAGGCACCACAATAAATGAAATTTCAAAAACATATCTACAAAATTTAAAAGAACAATTTGGAAATTCAGTTAGTCTCTCAGATGACTTTGGGATTGAATGGAGTTGCATCCCACACTTTCACCACACACCGTTTTACTGCTATGCATATTCATTTGGGAATTTACTTGCATTGTCATTATTTCAAAGATATAAAAAAGAGGGCAAAGACTTTGTTCCATCATACATCAATATTCTTGCAGCAGGTGGTTCAAAGAAACCTGAGAAATTACTTGCAGAGTATGGATTTGATATAAGATCTCCAAAGTTTTGGCAAGAAGGATTTGACTATATCAAAGAACAAGTAAAAACACTGTCAGCATTAAACTAATTTTAGAATAAATGGGGCTGACAGTCCAACGCATGGACTGCCAGCTTGTTCCCCGAACGGTTTGAATTCGATGTCAAGTCAAAATCAAGAAATATCTGATTTAAACCTTTGAAATTATTTAAAATCCAATTTTTTAGGCTTGATTTTCCTTATAGAACCAGCTAAAATTCCAATTGTAATTCCTAACTGATAAAGAAAATACAATAATACCTCAAACGTACTTGGTGTAAGATCAGTGAATCTACTAATTGCAGTAAAAATCAACAAAAGGACACTAAAAAAGAATACAAATGATTTTACAATTCCACTAAGATTAGTAAATTTCAAAAGAACAAAAGTCATTACAGTTACAGAAATTGCAAGGACAGTAAGGAATCCAGTATTCATTCCAAATATCAAAAAAAGTGCAGATACAACTTCGGCAGGTCCACTAGCAGACACAGTAGATAGGTCAATTTTTTCAGGAGATGCAAAACGAGGAACACTTAGAATTGCATTAATTAAAAAAATTACAAACATAGATACAGAAACTGTTTTTACATGATTTTGCAATCGTGGAAATCGAAGTAAAATAGCACGACCTAAGATAACCCCTTGAGACAGACCAATTCCAAATGCACTCAAAACAGCAATCATTGAAAATATAGGATCTTGGAAAACATCAACAAGAATAGGGATTAAAGCCAATACTAATTAGAATATACAAAAAATGGACATATTATCTACTCGATAATATTTTTTTGTAAAAAAATTCAATAAATCATATCAATTCAGATAGGTAAAACAAGAGTAAAGTTAATAATTTCACCATTAGAGTTAGTGCCTATGAGAAACATACTGTTGATGTTGGCAATAATTTCACTTTTTACAATTTCATCAAATTATGCATTCTCACAAGAAGTAGGATTGGCAACTTATCAAGAAACAGCACAAATAATTATTGATAAGAGTATTTCTCAAAATGTTACAACATCAATAACATTACAAAGTACAAGTATTCAAGAAATAAAAATTTCTGCAGAATTAGAGCAAAAAATTAGAGAAAATAAAAGAATAGAAGCAGTCATTGTGACAAATGAAAAACAGTGCGTATTAGGAGTAGTAGAAGAATCATGTATCATTATCAATGTTGAGAGAAATCCAGAAATCAGAGGAATTTTTGCAATTCAAGATGAAACTAAAGAAGTTGCAGAGCAATACATTGATGAAATAAACCAAATGTTTGATACAGATGCAAAGTTTCATTCAGTTTATGTGCATTCTAATGATGAAGCAAATTCAGCATTAGAAACATCAGGAGTAATTTCAGGTAAGGGGGCAATTTCTGCAGTGTATACAATGGCAATGGAAGATACAAATTCAATGTATGAAAAAATTTCAGCCATTCTCATTCCAAAAGTAATTAGAGATTCAGATGGATTTTACAACATAGCAAAAAATCTCTCATTTGAAGATAACTCAAAAATGACATTCTCATTAATTCCATTAGATTCAAAATCACTTTTACAATTAAAATTATCAGTAAACTATCCAAACAAAGCATCAGCAATTACTCAAGTGAGTCCATTAGAGTTGTTAAAAATAGAAAATATCAAAAGATCAGATTATTTTTCATCAGGGTTTTATCCACTTAATTCCATAATTCAAGTCGTTATTTTATCACCAGAAAATACAAACATTTCAAATGTTAAAGGAAACATAGTTCCATCACAGATTATTGATGGTGAGAGAATTCCAACAGACATAACAAAAAACGGATGGGTGTTTGATCCTCAAGAAGGACAAATGATTCAAGGAAAATACATTTTTGGTGAAAAAATATCAATTGATAAAGAAGAATTAAAATTTTCACTAGGTGGAAGTGAACTACAATCAGAAAAAATAGAACTAGATGAAGAAATTATAGTAGTTGTAATAATTACAATAGTTGCAATAGCTGCTGCATTATTTTATCTTAAAGGTTACAAGAAATAACTATAACAAAAGAACAGCTGCTGCAAAAACAGTAGTCCATTTTCCATCTTTATCTCCACGAGTTGACTGCGTAACATGGTGTGTGTTGTAAATTTGTCCAGAGATTTTCCATTGTTGTCTTTTTTCATCCCAGTTTTTATCAACATCAAAAGGAATTCCTAATGAGGATGCAAGCATTTGTGCTGCAATATCTTCAGCATAGTCTCCTGCCTGAGTTTCATTTTGTCCAAAAGATTCGTATTCAGAAAGATACCCATATCTTTTAGGATCTTTTGGTTGTGCAATTCCCACAGAGGCTGCACACATTCTATGTGGTTCATTAGTTTGATTTTTTGAATAAATGGTAAATAGAATTTGTCCAGGTTTTATTTTCTTTAACCCTTCTTTTCTAGAAATGAGTTTTGCTTCTGGAGGGAAAATACTTGAGATTAATACAAGATTAGTTCCAGCAATTCCTGCATCTCTTAACGCATATTCAAAACTAGTCAATCTATCTTCATGAACACCCTTACCTTTTGTAAGAAACAAATTTTTTGCCACAAGATCTAACATTTCTGAATTGATGGAATGGGAATATTATTTATATTTTAATAAAATAAAAGGTATTTTTAAAATCAGTCACGATGTTTTTTTTTCTTTCTTTTATCAGGATCCTTTCTAACTTGTGTAATAAAGAGAAATGCAAAAAATGCACCCAATCCAATATTGATTACACCCATGAATGTAATAATGACTCCTTGTCCTGCAGCAATAGGAGACAACCCAATAACTATTCCAAGAGATCCTGTTGCAAAGAACATCATCATCAAAACTTTGACTCTAATTGGCTCAATGTATCTCATTATTCATATCAAAAAATGACTTTATTAAAAACTGACGGTTAAATTGAATAATTTTTGATAAAAGGTTACCAGCATTTTCTATCAAGTAACATTTTAAACCTGAAAAATTTCTTTTTAATCTGTGCCAATGTAGCTCAGCCTGGTTAGAGCAACTGATTTGTAATCAGTAGGTCGTGGGTTCGGATCCCGTCATTGGCTCCACCTTTTGTGTTTAAATTCCATAACTTATGTGCATATTTCATGAGTTCAAAACAGATTCAGAAAAAATAAAAAATCATTTTGATAGAGTTAGACTACACTTTAAAAATAATTGAAGAATCATCTTCAAAAAAAGTCACAACTAATAAAAAATAGAAAAAAGAGACGATTAGAAATTATTTGACCAAAGAAATGGAGTTAAAATATATAATAAAAACACATCATGAATATCATAATGAAAAATATACAAAGTACTAAAATTGTATTAATTACAATCATTGCATTAATCATCCCATTTGTTTTATTGGCAACGTTTGAAAAAATATCAAATGTTGTTTTTAAAGATGTAAGTGGAGATGAACAATTACAAAATAAGAAAAATATTTTTACAAAAAAGACTGAATTTTTTGCGAATGATTTTTCTAATCAAAGAACATTATTTTTGTTAGGTTCCAGTCATGTTGGACATGTCAATGTTACACAAGTTAATAATTATATTTCAGACAACAATATAACAATCTACAATCTTGCAACAGGTTCAGATACACCAATAGAAAGATTAAAAAATTTAGATAAAATAATTTCTGCAAAACCAGAAATAGTTTTTTACGGAATTTCATACAGAGATTTCAGTTTTCCTGAAAAAAATATATCAACAAATATTTTCCCAGAATTACAACATATCTTACCTACTCAATTATACAAAACTGAGTTTTTTGATAATATTTTTCCTTCAAATCCACAATGGTTAACTCGAAATATTTTGAATAATGTATTTAACATATCTACAGAAGAACAAGTTAAAATACAATCTGAAGTTTTTTTTGAATCAAATACACCATTTTATGAATACAGTAAAGAATCAGCAATAGCCACAGATGATGAATTAAAACAACAAAGAACATATGTGATGACCTGGAAGGACAATGACAATAAAAATCAGAACGTATATGCGCTTAAAAAAATTATAACTAAACTTCATAATCAAGAAATAAAATTAGTAGTTTTCTCAACCCCATTACACGAATATTATTTAAAATCATTAAGTGATTCCCAAAAAAATCAATTTTTATCATTAAAAAATAAGTTAATTCAACAATACGATATAAAAATATATGAATTTGAAAATAAATATGAAGGATTAAACATCTGGAAAGATATTTCACATATATCTTACCATAACAATGTAACTGAATACAATAAGGATATTGCTGAAATGATTTTGCAAGAAATTAATCCATAATGTTATTTACAACTATTGAATTTATCTTATTTTTTTTATTAGTTTTAACCACCATAGTAACAATCAAACATAAAAAATTTCAACATCTTTTTCTTTTATTTGCTAGTTATTTTTTCTTTTATTACACTAGTAATTATTTGATAGTTTTACTGATATTTTCCACACTACTTGATTTTTACGCAGGTCAGGAAATATGGAAAACAAAAAATATCAGTCACAAGAAAATAATATTTTCAATTAGCTTAATTGGGAATTTAGGACTGTTAGGATTTTTTAAATATGCTGATTTTGGAATTTCACAAATTAATACTGTTGGAAATTCTTTAGGAATTGATCCAATTCCATTTCTTAATCTAGCATTACCTATTGGAATCTCATTTTACACATTTCAAACAATTAGTTATACTGCAGATATTTATCGTGGAAAACTAGAACCTAGTAAATCACTTAGAGAATTTGCATTATTTGTTTCATTTTTCCCACAATTAGTGGCAGGTCCGATTGTTAGGGCCAAGGATTTCCTGCCTCAATTAAGAGAAAAAATGGAAAATTTTAGTTCTAAAAATCTAGCTCTAATATCAATTCACGATAGAAATCTCAAACTAGGGATCACGATCATGGCTTTTGGTTTCCTCAAAAAGATGTTTTTTGCAGATAATATTGCACCTATTGCAAATGATATTTTTGCTAACAGTCTAAATGCAACATCCTTAGAAATTTGGTTAGGGACAATAGCTTTTTCATTTCAGATTTATGGAGATTTTTCAGGATATTCAGATATTGCAATTGGTGCTGCATTAATTTTGGGATTTAAATTTCCACTTAATTTTAACAAACCATATTTTGCAAAATCTCCTTCAGACTTTTGGAAAAGATGGCATATTTCATTATCATCGTGGTTAAGAGATTATCTTTACATTCCATTAGGTGGAAACAAAAAATCATCTATACGAACATATTCAAATTTGTTTGCCGTGATGATTTTAGGAGGACTGTGGCATGGTGCAGCAATTAATTTTATTGTTTGGGGAACTCTTCATGGATTGTATTTAGTATTACATAAATCATTAAAAATAATTTTTCCTAAACAATCGCAAAATTTTTTCTTTAAGACAAAACTTGGAAAAATTATCAGTATTTCTATTACCCAATATTTTATTCTTTTAGCATGGATCCCATTTAGGCTGCAAGAAATAGATGGTATGTTTTATTCAATGAGTAAATTCATAATAGTTGATTTTCAGATTTTAGAGGTTATCGAGTTTATACTTGGACATAAATTCAATGTTTTGATATTAGTATTGTTCATTATCATTCATTTTATTTCATTTAGAAACAGGAATATTGTTGAAAAAATTTCAAAATTCAATCTAAAAACATGGTTTATAGTAATTATAATAATCACTACATCCATCATATTTTTTTACAATGGAAATCCAGAAGATTTTATCTATTTCAGATTTTGAAAGAGTCAATCATGAGTTCAATTCCTCAGATTAGATCTTTTTGACTCAATCCAACCATGACTTTTTAAAATTCCTTGAAAAATGAATTAGATTTACACGTATGACAATACGATTAAGTATGTTGGATTTTCGAACAAATTCAAATGGATTCAGAAGAGAATATTTTTTTACAAAATAATGATAATAAAATTTCAGTAAAAAAATCAACATTTAACGGACTAATCATAGGAATAATTGTAGTAATTGGGATTGCTGCATTTTTTGCAGGCTCTTACATTACAAATTTTAATTCTGATCAAGTTTCTCAAGAAGAATTACAAGAGGCAATATCCAAACTTGAACTCAAAATGTTACAGGCTAAATTACCATCAACTCAACCAACAGGCCCAGTAAGAATTTCAATAGATAATGATCCAATCATAGGAAATCCAGATGCAGAAATAACAATAATTGAATTTTCAGATTTTCAATGTCCATTTTGTGCAAGATTCCACACTCAAACTCTACCATCCATTCTTGAAGAATACATAGATCAAGGTAAAGTAAAACTAGTTTTCAGAGATTTCCCAATTCAAAGTATTCATCCAAATGCATTGCCAGCATCAGTTGCTGCTGAATGTGCAAATGAACAAGGCAAATTTAGAGAAATGCATGACATATTATTTGAAAATCAAAATGAGTGGAATAGAGTAGAAACAGTTGATGCAATGACATTGTTTAGTCAATATGCAAGTCAAATGCAATTAGAACAAGAAATATTTGATTCGTGTTTAACTAATGGGAAATACATTGAAGAGATTAAAAAAGATCTAGATGATGGTAGAATTTATGGTGTGTCAGGTACACCAGGATTTTTTATTGGAAATGACAAAGTAGGATATGTGGAACTAAAAGGTGCTCAACCATTTGAGAGTTTCAAAAAAATAATTGATTCACAATTAGATGCGTAAATAATAACAAGCGTTTATTAGACCTTTTTAGGTATCGCGGATATCGGAATAATGACGAGCAAGCAATGAAGCTTTTCGTCATTGCTTAAGAGAAAAAACAAAATGACAAAATTTCAAGATTTAGGACTAAACGAGGACATACTGAAAGGTATTACTGATCAAGGATTTGAAGAAGCATTTCCAATTCAAGAAGCAGTAATTCCAGTGTTAATGACAGGTAGAGACGTTGTAGGACAAGCACATACAGGTTCAGGAAAAACTGCAGCATTTGCATTAGCAATGTTACAAGAAATTCAACCAAGAAACGGAATTCAGGGATTAATCATGGCCCCAACAAGAGAACTTGCAATACAAATTAGTGAAGAAATTAAAAAATTTGCCAAGCATACAAAAATCAAAGTCGCCACAGTTTACGGCGGACAAGGAATGGGAATTCAATTAGATGCTCTTCATAGAGGAGTAGAAATTGTTGTAGCAACCCCAGGTAGATTAATTGACCATCTAAAAAGAGGTTCAATCGAATTAAGAGACATCACACACATTGTTCTAGATGAGGCAGATACAATGCTGGATATGGGATTTGTAGACGATATTTCATTTATTTTAGATTTAGCACCAGAAGACAGAGTAATGTCATTGTTTTCAGCAACAATGCCAACTGAAATTTTAAGATTATCTGAAGAATATCTAAAAAACCCAAAACAATTCCTTTTAGATGCAGACGATCTTAGTGGTGAAGGAATTGACCAATCATTCCTAGTAATCAAAGACCGTGACAAATTCAAATATCTTATTGACTTTATCAAACCAATCAAAGGACAATCCATTGTATTTTGTTCAACAAAATATAGAACAAGAGATGTGGCAAAATTCCTTCATCAAGAAAAATTTGATGCAGTAGCAATTGAAGGAGACATGTCCCAACATAGAAGAGAGCAATCAATGGGAAAATTCCGAAGCGGTAAAGCAGACATTTTAGTAGCAACAGACGTTGCATCAAGAGGAATTGACGTTCCAAGAGTAGAACTAGTAATCAATTATGATGTACCAAATGTGGAGATGGCATATTTTCATAGAATTGGAAGAACTGCAAGAGCAGGAGCTAAAGGTAGAGCAATCACATTTGTATCATATTCATCAGTAGGTGATTGGAATCTAATCAAACGTCAAATCAAAGTTCCATTAACAGATTTGAATGAACAAATGGGAATTCAAATTTCAATTCCAGATCCACTAAAAAGACAAATGCCTTCAAGAAGATATGGAGGTCAATCAAGAGGAAATTATTCTAGAGGTGGACGTTCTGGAGGTTATGGAAGATCAGGAGGTAGAGACGATAGAGGTAGAGACAACAAAGGCGGTAGAAGAAGAAATAATGACAGAGATGGCGGTAGTAAAAATAGCTACGGCGGTCGTAGTAGATGGTAATTACTGTAAAACTTAAAGACTTTAACATTCTAAATAATCTGAAGATAAAGTAATGCACAAAGGATTCATTTTATTAAATTGTGATTTAGGAGCCGAAGAATATATTGTTGATGAATTAAATCAGATGGGTAATGTCAGTAATGCATATCTGACTTTTGGCGCATATGATGTAATTGCAGAAATTCAAACAGATGACCAAGATGGATTTGAAAAAGCAATTGCAGTAATTAGAAAATTATCCAGAGTAGTCAGTACAATGACACTAAATGTAATTACTCCCGAATAATTGTTATATGAGATAATTAGAATTATTTCAAATTGCAAAAAATAGATTATGAAGGAACTGTTTGGGTACTAAATTACAACAATCCACAACCTCTAGTAGACCACGCTCTCATGATGTTAGAAAAACATGGTGTAAAACGTGAAGATATCACCCTTACTGAAACACCTACAGCAAAAGTAGGCGCAATTGTTGTCGAAATATGGCCATATGAATTAGTT
Source organism: Nitrososphaerota archaeon (assembly GCA_018668425.1). Classification (GTDB taxonomy): domain Archaea; phylum Thermoproteota; class Nitrososphaeria; order Nitrososphaerales; family Nitrosopumilaceae; genus Nitrosopumilus. The sequence goes on from JABJDB010000085.1 coordinate 26,212, forward strand.
ATTGGAAGAGTTAGAACCACTAGAAATGATTCTTTTATCAGCGGAACTGAATTTACAATTGAACTAAAATTAGACGAGAATGGGGATTATCTAGATTATCTTTGAAAAAGAAAAAAATCCAAAACATCATCATTGTTGCAATAGTTGTTTCAGTTATTGGAGTAATTTTTGCATATAATTATTCATTTGATCAAACAAAACAAAAAGGATTACAGTTTGGTGTAGAGTTGGAACAAATTCAAGAAGAAGTAAAAAACTTACAAACAAAATTTTATTCTGAGAAAACTAGATGGCAAGAAGGAGATATTTCAAAAGAAGAATTGCTAATGTTTTATGAAACACATCTAATAGAATTTGAAAAAACTATTTCAAAGTATGATGAATTAACACCACCAGATTTATTCAAAAGTTCAGTAGAATTACTCAAAGTATCATCTCAAACACAATTAGAAAGCGATTCAGAGTATATTGTTTGGATTAGTACGGGAGACGAATCAGCAAAAATTCGTTCAGACACTCAATTTCAAGAATCTTTAGAATATGAAATGTTAGGGTTGGTGGAATTTTATTCAGCAAAAACAGGTATAAAAAATTATGATGAACCAGAGAAATTTGATGCCCCTCAAAGTGGATTAACACAAAGAGTAATTCAAGTTTCAGAGAATATGAAAAATCAATGTGATAGCGAATTTAAAAATGAAACAGTGGAGTTTGATTCAGATGAAATTGAAGTGGAGTGGTTTAATTGCACAAATGAGGCTCAAAAATGGAAAATTGAACACCTACCATAACTAGAAAAAAATTTAAAATTATAACAAATCTGATTTATGTAACAAATCTAAAACAGGATTCAATTCTGCAGCCAGTTGTTGTTTTTCAAGAGGTACAGGTTTTGAAAAGGTTAATGGAAATGTTACAGTTAACATGTCTTGATCAGTATGAGATATTCGAATAGAGTGAGATTGATTCATTATTTCAGATAAAAAATTCTCCCATTTTTGCAAATGTTCAGAAACTCTGGTAACATTTTGTTGTACGTTAGATAGAGTAGTATCCAAATCCGTATCAAACAGACGGAATTTGACAAGAGGAATCATCATCAATCCACCAGGAATAGGATCATGGTTTTTTTGCATCGATAAAATAATTTGTTCAGAATTTTCTTTAGGGAAAATATCACCATAATCAGGATCAAAATATCCTGCAATCATTTTTTTAGAATCATATATTCTAAAATAATCTTCATCAGATTCTAATTTCCACAACATCTAGAAAATAATTCATGAATAAATAAACGATTAATCAAAGACAATTAAATAAACAAGATATCAAATGGATGATTATGGTAATTTCCAAAGAAAATAAAGAGTTCATCGATAGTTTAATTGATTACTACATCAGCGAATCAGAATCATATAGACAAATTGCAGAAAATTTTGTGCCAGAAGTAGAATCAGTATCAGATACAGCATTTGGAATAATTACAGGATGTGTATATTCAGGGTTTTTGCAGGCATATCAAAATCAACAACTCACGCCAGGTCTTGAAGATGTGAGTGAATTTAATAAAATAATCAAAGAACGAGCACCGCTAATCAAAAAATCAATTTTAGAGCCTAAAAGTCTTGAAAAAAACGATGAAAAACCATCCAAAGTAGAAAAAGATTCAGAATAGATAGATTGTAAAATAATTCTAAAAAGCAATACAGTTTAATTTCAATTAAAAATAATTAAAATTATGAAAATTGATGGTAGTAAAATTATTTTTTATCTAGGTGTGACATCAGCAGTAGTCACAGCAACAGTAGTATTGTATTTTTCAATTCGTTAAAGATAAATCATCAAAGAAATCAAACAAAACAGTGTCAGCAACAAACGAGTTTAAAATTACACAAATTGTAGATAATGGTCAAATGATACAATTAACATTAATTGAGAATGTTTCAACTGAACCAATATCACAAAAACAGATGATTATAGAAAATGTTTCAAAAAAATTAGATTCAGAAACAAAAGAGCAAGTAATGCCATTACTAGAAGCAATAATGTCTGCACAACCTACAGTGAATATCAAATCATACCAACAAACACAGATTACAATGGGAATGCCAAAATCAAGATATGATAACATGGGAAGACCCCAAGTTGGAAGTACAATTTCAGTTGATTTGAAAAAAATCTAAAGACTGGAATTTATCTCATCAATACTATGCAAAGGCAAAGAGCATGAAAAGTTTTTACAAATTAAAACAGAAGTTTTAGATTCAAACGTTTTACCAGCAAAGAAAGGGTATTGAGATAATTTTTCTAATTGAGCAGAATCATTAATTGTAACTCTAAAAGAATTAGGCAAATAATTTTCATCAAACAATTCACGAATTTCGGAATTTTCGTTATTGATAATGGTAATTTCTACGGGTTTTTCTAAATAGATTGCAATCGTATTTAGTAAATATCCAAATCCAAATGGATTTTCTGCAGCCATCTGTGCCTGAGATTCTAAGATTTTAGTAGATATTTCAAGGAATTTTTGTTCTTGAGAAAAATGAAATAGTCTCAACATGACAAAAGAGGAAACAGAGTTGCCTGATGGCAAAGATAAATCATAATTGCTTTTTGGTCTGATTATTAATTTTTCATGAGAATCAGAAGTCATAAAGAAACTATTATTTTTTGAATCCCAGAAATGATCTACCAAATAATGTCCCAAAGTTATTGCCAATTTAAGATATTTTGAATCAGCTTCAATTTCAAATACATCAAGAAGTGCATTTACAAAATAAGAATAATCTTCAAGATAACCATCAATTTTTGCAGATCCATTTTTGTAAGTTCGTAATAGTTTATCATTTTCAAAAAGATTATTTTCAATAAATGAAACACAGGTTTTTGCAGCATCAAGATACTTTACATCCCCAGATACTCGATATCCCTTTGCAAATGCTGTAATCATCAAAGAATTCCATGAAACAAGAATTTTATCATCCAACCCAGGAGGAATTCTAGAATTTCTTACTTTGAGTAATTTTTCAGAACATAATGTGAGTGTTTCTTTTACTTTATCTTCAGTCATTCCAAAATTAAATGCAATATTTGAGAGATTCAAATTATTACATAAAATGCTGTTACCTTCCCAATTTCCACCATCAGTTACATCATAAAATAAACAGAAAACATCAGCATCACTTCCTAAAATTTCTTTGATTTCTTTTTTAGACCAAACATAAAATTTTCCTTCAACACCTTCAGAATCAGCATCATATGCAGAATAAAATCCACCCTCAGATGAAGTCATTTCACGTAAAACATAATCAAGTGTTTTTTTCAGGACATCAAGATAGAAAGGATCTTTTGTTATCTGATATGCTTCAGCATAATTTACAGGAATCAATGCATTATCATAAAGCATTTTTTCAAAATGAGGAACAAGCCATTTGGCATCTGTTGAATATCTATGGAATCCACCTCCAATTTGATCAAATATCCCCCCATTTGCCATTTTTCTGAGAGTTTTGAGCCCAAATTCTTGGAATTTTGCGTGTCCTGAAAGTTTTGCATAATGAAACAAAAATGAAACATTTGCAGCGTTTGGAAATTTTGGTGCAGCCCCAAATCCACCATATGTTGAATCACCTAATTGAAATAAATTCAAAGCAGCTTCATCAAGAATTATTCTGTCAATTTTTGAGGGAACAGTAATTGTTTCTGCTTTTTGTAATGTAGTAAGGAATTTTTCTGCAGACTTTTCAATGTCTTTAGGTTTTTCTTTCCAAGCTTGAGAGAGTTGCCTGCAAATACTTCCAAAACCTGGACGTCCATACAAATCCAATACGGGAAAATAAGTTCCAGCATAGAATGGTTTTTGATCAGGTGTAAGAAAAATGCTCAACGGCCAACCACCCTGACCTGTTGCTATTTGACAAACTTTTTGATAAATATCATCAATGTCAGGTCTTTCTTCACGGTCTACTTTGATATTTACAAAATTTTCATTCATAAATTCTGCAACATCATTATTTTCAAATGATTCATGTGCCATCACATGACACCAATGACATGCACTATATCCAATGCTTAAGAAAATTGGTTTATTTTCATCTTTAGCTTTTTTTAATGATATTTCATTCCAGCCATACCAATCTACAGGATTATTCACATGTTGAAGTAGATAAGGACTTGATTCAGATGCAAGATGATTTTCTACCATGACATATCAGATTTGTAACAATATTTGTACTTAGATTAACCCCAGATTCCCTTACCTTCAGTTACTTCATAGATTCTAACGTTAATTTTCTTTAATAATTTCTCTTTTGATTTATGTGCTTTTTTATCATGAGAATAGTCTTTTTTTTCAACTAATACTTGCAATCTTGCTAATTGGTCTAGTGTAAGATTTTTGAATTCATTTTTTGAGCTTGTTACTAATTGAAGTAATGCCACTCTCTCTTGATCTTCCTCAGAGATATTTGTCATGAAATAATTCAAAGGTGCTCCTTTATTTTTCTAATGAGAGAATCTTAAAATGCAGTCATGAATTTTCCGAATATATGGAAAAAATGCGGGCCATGGTACTATCTCAATGTGCAAAAATTGAAACAAATCCATTAAAACTTACAGAAATTGACAGACATGAAATTAAACGTCCAAATGAAATTTTACTAAAAATTGAAGCATGTGGGGTATGTCATTCACAACTACATGGAATTGAGGGAGATTGGCAGGACATTGGAATTCCACCTGCACTTCCAACAGTTCCAGGACACGAGGTTGTTGGCAAAGTAGTTGAAATTGGAGATGGGGTTACAAAATTCAAAGTTGGGGATAGAGCAGGAATTACCCCACTGTTAGAAGCATGTCAAAAATGTCAATATTGCAAAGAAGGAAAAGAATATCTTTGTGAATCATCAATAATCTTAGGAGAATCAACTAAAGGTGGATACACAGAATATGTTACAGTTACAGAAGATTTTGCAACCAAAGTTCCAGAATCAATGAAAGCAGAATATGCAGCACCATTATTTTGTGCAGGAATTACAGCATACAAAGCAGTAAAAGCTGCAGATCCACAAACTCATAAAAAAATTGGAATTTTTGGAATAGGTGGAGTAGGACACATGGCAGTACAATTTGCCAAAGTTGAAAATTGTGATGTAATTGCATTTTCTAGATCACAGAATCATCTTGATGTTGCAAAAAGATTAGGTGCAATTGATGCAATGAAATTTTTAGAAAATCAAGAAGAATTTTTATCAAAACTAAAAGAAAAGCATGGAACACTTGATGCAGCAATTGTTTTTGCACCAGCAGACAAAGTAACTGATACTGCAATAAAGTCTGTCAAAAAAGGAGGACTAATCGTAATAGCTACAGTTGGAGAAAATCCACCGTTTATGGCATTTGAGGAAAAGACAATTCGTGGAACACTTATTGGTTCAACTAAAGACATGGAACAAGTAATCAAAATATGTGATGAAAAAAATCTCGAGGTAATCACTCAAACATTTCCTTTAGAAGATGCAAATATTGCACTAAAAAAATTAAAAGATTCTGAAATTGATGCAAGAGGAGTTTTAATGCCTTGATTGGAAATATTAGAAGAAAGGAAATAAAAAATTGAATTGTAAGAGATGCCACCATACAGATGAAATACATATACTAAATGAGGAAAGTATCTCAATTATCAAGGCTGGAAAATGTCAAATTCCAAACTGTACATGTCAACAATACCTAGATCCAATTAATACAATTGATGAGGATTTACTGTAAGAATTCATATATCAAAATCATATAGAAAAACCATGGAAAAACACAAACCTGCAGATGAAATGATAAAGGAATTAGATGATATGTTATCAAAGATTAATGCTATGGAAATTGTTGCATCAGATGATTATCAAAAAAATTCAATTAAAATTATGAGAGCACTAGTAGAAGGACAAATACATTCAATCAATGAATTTGGCCATTTAAAAAAAGGAATGGATTTGCTAATGCTACAATTGTTTGATGTTCAAAATAAAGTCAAGAATTAAGTTTTGTATCACTAAGACCACAACCAGTACAACGATACAATGAAGAGGTTTTAAGATTTTTTTCTTTTTTCATCTCAGCACCACAACAAAGACAGATAATTTTTTCTTCATCAGAATTTCGAACTATATAATCAGGTTTTTTAGGAATTACCTCATCGGAATTACAAATTGGATTGTAACGAGATTTTATTTTATTTACGATTGCAATCCTATGTTCATCACTTGATTCAAACGAGGGTAAAATTGCAAGGTGAAGTGATTTTTCAGAAACTCCTTTTTCTACCCAACATTTGAAATGTGAATGTTGTGTAAAAAATGATGAATCATCAGTTTTTTTGCAATCTCCAACATAGATGATATTGAAATTATCCTTCTCACGTGAAAATATCAAATAGATGAGTTTCTCCATAGGAGGACCCCATTCATCAAGGGGAATAGGTCCAAGAAACTCATATTGAAGGATTTGAATGCTCAATGAATGAATTTCATAGTACTAGTTTTTCTTTTTTTCTAAAATAATCAGTATTACAGTAAACTTTGATCGCATATTAGAAACTTGAAAAGATTAAATTCAAGAAAAATGGATTGCACGTAAATGAAAGCTCCTCACAATCGTGCAAAAGTAGGTTATGCAATGATTGTGGTATCAGCCAGCCTCACAGTAATAGCATTAATCGGACTGGCAATTGGTGCAGATGTGTTATTTGCAGATAATATGGCAAGAAATAACACTGCTCATTTCAATGAATGTAAAGCAAATGACTTTGCAACTGAAGATTGTCTAAAGTATTGTGATAGAATTAATACTAAAATCTCAGGTGTATTCACTGAAAATTGTGATTAATCTAATATCCATTTCCAAAGTCATCTAACATGTTTTGATTTTTTGTTAATTTGTTCATTGCATAAAATGCACCACCAACAATTCCTGCCTGATAAAAAGTATACAAGAAAACACCAGAAGAAGTAGGATCAGATTTTGTAAAACTCAATACAAGCATTGTGAAAAATACAAACGTTCCAACAAAAGTTACCATTCTATTTAAAAATCCAGTATTCATTCCAACTATTCTTTTAGTAGCGGCTGCCATCAATGTGATGCTAGTAAGAATCAAAAAAGTGGCACCACCATTTGCAGTTACAAAAGAGTTTAACCAAGAAAGTAATCCATCTTCTAAAATAGATACATCAGGCATTATACTTCCACCATTTATTGCAAAATTTACAGAACTAAACATACCACCCATTACAAAAAAGAACAAAAAGATTTTTGCAATTGATCTTTTTACTGGACTACGGATTTCAGATGGTTTTACAGCTCGCTCAGTTATTCTAACACCATAAAGAAAACCAACTGCCATGGCGGGTAAAAACATCAAATTAATCAATATTGGAGATTCTTTGTTAATTTGCTCAATCTGAGGATGGAAAATTAAAAATAAAATTACAGCAAGAGAAGCAGATGTACCAAATAACATCAATCCCAGATACTTGTGATCATTTGATTCTAGAGCACCTTCCCAATTGTACATTTTTTAAAATATTGAAGAAATCATTAAAGCTCAAATCCAAAAATCATTTGGTTAAATTATCAATTCTCTTTACCCTTTTTAGTACAATCTAGGTACAACCATTATGAAAGTAAGCACTGTTTTTGGCATAATAGGGGCAATAATCCTAATTTTAGGGATAATTTTCCATCTTCAAGGACTCTCAATTGTGGGGCCAGAATCATCATTCATGTATTCAAATCCAGAATGGATTTCATATGGAATTCAAATTCTCATTATAGGGATAATTGTGATAGGGATTTCAATAGGAATCAAAGTTTTGAAAAATTACTGACTCATTGCACGAAGTGTGATGGTGCTACGAATTTTTTGGAATTTTCTAATTTTAGATGTAATGATTTCATTCATTTCAGATGCAGACTCTGTAACAAATTCTGCAACAATATCATAACTACCAAATGTTATCAAACAATTTTTTACTTCAGGAATTTCTTTTAGTTTTGAAAGTAGTGTTTGTTCTTCTCCAATTTCACAACTAATCAACATGTAGGCTTTATCCACACTCACATGTTCTTAAAACATCAACTTAAAGACATCTAACGAATTATTATTTCAAAACTGATCTCAAAAACCAGCAAGTATTGGATCTTGAGGTTTCATTATTTCTCGCAATAGAATGGTTGCAAAAGAACCACGAGATAAAGAAAATTCTACAACATTTTCGTGTGTAGAATAATTAGAACAACGAATTGCAGCTTGTCTGAATCCACCTTCACTACTAACTTCTTGCATCTCTTTGATGAAAAAATCTTTTGGAGTGATCTCTTCTGTTTCTAAAACTTTTGATATTTGATAATCAAATCTAGTTTTTTTGTAATAAGAATATCCAACAAAAGGTAGTGCCAAATTCTGATCTAGTCCTTTAACGTATTTTCCAATTATTCCTTTAAGATCAAAGCATACATCACCAGATTTTGCTTCAAACAAGTCCTCACCATCAGAAAATGCAGCACTCAAAGATTGATTGAAAATAAAAGATTGATAGGCTTGAACATAAAATCTTCTCAAAGATACAGGAATTGCACGAATTGCCTTTAGAGGATCATCATGATCTATCATCTCTTTTAGAACAATTCTCTCAATATCCATTTGAAAAGGAACTGAATCATAGTATTTTGCATAATTTTCTTTATCTGCCAATTTTTCTCGAATTTCGGTATTTTCGGCTGAATCATAACTAGAAGTAAATGATAAAATCAAATCAACTGCTTTTGCAAAATCCCTTCGTAAAATAGCCCTACCAATTAGGTGTGTAACAGGTCTTTTTGAGCCAAAACGCTGGTATCCATAAAAATTTAGAATTTTTTCATGTTCTTCAAATAAAGACAAACCATCCGAACATTGAGAAATATTGATTTTAAAATGATTACCAATCATATTTTTTTTTGTTAATGGTTTTTTTACAAATCCTATTTTTTCTAAAGAATATTTTTCTGATGTAAAATTATCAATTACCCTTCCTTTATGTTCAGAGCAAACAAATTGTTCAGTAATTGCTGATGCATCCTTTAATCCAAGTGACTTTAAACGAATTCCTTTTTTTCTAAAAATATCAGACAATGCATGATTAGTATCAATTTTTTTCTTTTTTAATTTGTAAACAGCATAACCATCATTTTCTTTAATTGAATTTTGAGATTTTTCAGAAATCATTTCAGACACTAGAAAATCTTCAGGAGTTACTCGAATAACACCACCAATACCATTAAAATCAGTACTGTAAACTGAAATACCAATTTGAGAATCTAAATCAGGTATCACTCTATTGTCACTGTGATAAATTTACTAACTGCTACATCAGATGATTGTGCTCCAAGTAGAATTTTGTAAACACCTGGAACTGCATCTTCAGAAGCTGAAATTGTAGTATGAATTGGTCTAGGTGCATCAAAATCTAATTGGAATGATGTAGGGGCAGAATGATCCAAATCTACATTCAAAAACTCATGGGTAGGATTTAGAATTAGTGATACTCCAAACAAATCTTTTTGGGAGTTTGGTGAAACAATATAATTGAAATGTTGTGATTCACCAGGAGATAAAGTTAGAGTATTTGTATCTAATTGAATTTCAATTGGAAGAGGAATTGAGGTGTCAACTACACCAATGTTATTTTCAACCCATTCAGTAAACCAAATTTTATCACCATTAACAGTAAAATCAAAGACTTGTGCCAAACCACAGCTAGAAATCATCTCACCAGTTCCAGGATCACAATCTCCCCAGTTAGGGTTTTTTGATGGAACTTGGTATTCTACTAGAGATTGGGATTTTGGATCCATTACAGAAATATTATTTGCAGTTTGTGCATTAAAGACAAGTCTTCCTTGATCATCAGCTTCAATCCAATAAGGTCTAGAAATAGGAGTTTTTACAATTCCTGTTTGATTTCCATATGTTTCAAGTAGTGGATCTGCAGTTACGTATTGAGTGAATTCCTTAGTAGATGGATCAAAACTGAAAAAGGATGACGAAGTTGTATCAGCTAACCAAATTATTCCATCAGGTGTAATGGTTGCACCATTTGGAGTGAGTAAGTTTTTGGGTAATTCGTATACTTTAACAAAATCAATCATAGGAAGAAATTGCTCTCCAGAGTTTGCAACAGTATCAAGATATCCATTTTGATCAAACTTTACTAAAACTCCACCTTGCTGAAATAACCAATTCGTATACCAAATGTTATCATCAGCATCAATTGCAAAGTCAGCAGTTACAGAATCATCAACAGGAGATGGAATACTCAAATAATTTACATCGTCTGCAGATTGATTTGGATCAAGTAAAGTAATTTTGTTTCCAGTAAAATCATTAATTATAATTTTAGAACCATCAACTAGAAGTTTTTGGGGTAAAGAGTTGCCTTCATTAGGATATGCCAATCGCACATAGGACTCATCAAGGGTTGAGAACTTCCAAACAGAGTCATAAGTCTCATCAGTAAACCACACAGAGCCATCTGGAGAATAATCAATACCCCACATCATAGAACGTGTTGTAGGAGGCCATGTTGGATTTTCATATTCAGTGAATGTTTCAGTTATAGGATCAAATTTCCCCAAGTTGCCAGTATTAGTTTCAGTAAACCAAACATTTCCATCATAATCAGTTACAATTGCCAATGGGTTGGTACACAAAGTAGGAATAGAAAACTCACGTACATAGTCAGTAGATTTTGCAATACTTGAACCACAAAACTGTGCTCGTTGATCATCTGGAAAATTATCTGCAGGAGTTCCAGTTACAGTAACTTCAGAAGCATCTTCAGCAGGTAAAATTCCAGGTAAAGTAATCATGATTGTAGAAGACAATAAGATAAATCCAAAAAATATAGTTACAAAGACGCCTTTTTTCTTCACAACTCAAAAAATATTGTGCCGGGTTATATCTTATTCCAAGATATTTAGAGTAATTTTAGATCCCCTGTAATTTTGTCAATCAAATTTTCAGGGGCAGGTCCAATAGAAATACAGGTTGTAGTTCCAGGAGCTATCTGAGTATGACCAGCATCAGTTACTTCAGACCATGGAAGATTCAAATCAATTGCACCTCTTTTTACTTCTTGTAAATCTTTGATACCTGTTACTTTAACGACAACTTTTTCTTGACCACCCCACCATTGCTCATACCACTCAGGGTGAGATTTACGAACATGTTCAGCACCAAGAACACAAGCATGCCCTACTTGAGCTGCAATCTTTCCTTTACCCATTTTAAGATCAGTTCTAACTGCAATTACTTGTTTAATGTCACCCATGAATAATGTAGAAAATAGGCATAATGAAAAACTTTGGAATTAAATAATTGACAAAGAAACAAAATCTGTGTACTATGATGTAGTGGTTGCAGGTGGAAGTGTTGCAGGATTATTGACTGCAAGAGAAATTGCTTCAGAAGGATTTTCAGTACTAGTGATTGAAGAAGACTATGAGATAGGAACCCCAGAACATTGTGGGGGATTAGTTAGTATTGCAGGGTTGGAAGAATTAGGAATAATTCCATTTAGAAAGACATTTGATCATATGATAGAGTCAGCAGAAATTACAGCACCTGATGGCAATAGTTTCAGTATTAATTCAAAAAAACAAAAAGTTATTGAGATTAGTAGAAGAGAGTTAGATAAACAGATTGCATTTCAAGCTCAAAAAAATGGAGCAGTAATCAAAGTTAGGACAAGTTTTCAAGAAATCACAGATACCGGGATTAGAACAAATGAGGAAAACATAGACTGTAAAATTTTTGTTGATGCTAGAGGAGTTTCATCTTTAATTCACAAAGATAGAACAGGAATTTTATCATCAGCTCAATATGAGATTTATGCTGATTGGATTCACAAAGGACAAGTAAAGGTAATTTTTGATCAAGAAAAATATCCAGGATTTTTTGCATGGGTCATTCCATCAGGTGAAGGAAAAGGTAAGGTTGGAGTTGCAGGGGGAGGAATCAACGTAGCAGAAGCACTAGATAAAATTCTGGAAGAAAAAGGAAATTATTCTACAATAAGAAAGATTTTTGCTCCAATTTGGATTAAAGGTCCTATTGAAAAATTTGTAGACGGAAAAACAGTGATAGTAGGAGATGCAGCCGGACAAGCAAAGCCAACAACTGCGGGAGGGATTTTTACTAGTGGTATGGGAGGCGTTTATGCAGGACAAGTAATTTCTAAATTTTTGAAAAATAATAAAGAATCAGAGCTATCAGAATATCAAAAAAGATGGACAGAAAGATTTGGTAAAGAATTTGACAAGCAACTTTTTGCAAGAAAAATTTTAGGGAGAATAGACAACCAAACAATAAACAAATTATTTGAATCAGTAACTCCTGAAATTCTAAAAGATATTTCAGAAAAAGATGATTTTGATTTTCATACGGGTTCAATAATCAAATTGCTTGGAATGAAAGGATCGATTAAAACTGCTCAAACACTAATTGGTGGTGAGCTCAAAAAATTATTGAAATGAGTTGGGCTTGAATTCCAAGCAAGGTATAAATGATGTTTACCGGAAATCGGGTTATGTCATCTAGTATTTCATTACCAACATGTAGTTGTTGTCACAGACATATTATGCCTAATGATAAATGTGTAAAATTCAATTGCCCAGAATGTGGCGGAGATTTAATTTGGAGATGTCAAAGTTGCAGAGAAGCCGCAAGAAACTATACTTGTACATCATGTAACACACGAGGACCTTAAAAAAATGGCACAATTACTATTCATTACAAAAATTTTACCTGAAGGAACCGAAGTAGATTTAGATAAACTAGCAGAGGCCCTCAAAACTTCATTACCAGAAGGAATTCAAATGAAAAGACATGCAAAAGAGCCACTAGCATTCGGATTAGAGTTTATCAAAGCAGAATTCATCTTAGAAGATAAAGAAGGTCAAAGTGATGCATTAGAAAATGCAGTTAAAGGAGTACAAGGCGTCAGTGAATTCGAGGTTCTAAATATGAGCCGAATGTCAGTTGACATGAAATAGGTGTTTTTTTGGTCCGCAAAGAAGAGCCTTTGCAAATGAGAATTGGGGAAGCAAAACAAAGAGACGTAGGCAAGAAACGTGCCAGAATTGGTCCAGACGCAATGGACTTTCTCAAAGTTTCACCAGGAGATATTATTGAAGTGATGGGTTCATGTTCTAGTTGTGCTGTAATTTGGCCAGTTGATGAAGATGAAAAATTTCCAGACATCATAAGAGTAGATGGTCAAACAAGGAAAAATGTCGGAGCATCACTAAATGATATTGTAAAGATTAGAAAAGTTGCATCAAAGATTGCAAAATCAGTTTCACTAACTCCAGTAAATGATGTCGTTACAGTGGATAAAGAATTTACAGATTTTGTAAAAAATAGACTGAAAGGATTACCAATAACGCATGGAGATGAAATATCTGTAATGATTTTAGGTAATTCAATGGACTTTAAAATTACAAAGACCACACCTAAAGGAGTAGTCAAGATAGACCGTTCAACAAACCTCAGCATTTCAACTGAAACTGCAGTTGATAGAAAAGTTCGTGTAACATATGAAGAAGTTGGAGGGTTAAGAGAAAAAGTCAAAGCAATGAGGGAAATTGTAGAACTACCGCTAAAACATCCAGAGTTATTTGCAAGATTGGGAATTGAACCACACAGTGGAATTTTACTTTATGGTCCACCAGGATGTGGAAAAACACTACTTGCAAAAGTTATGGCAAGTGAATCAGAAGCTAACATGTTCCCAATTAATGGTCCAGAAATAATGAACAAGTATTATGGAGAAACAGAAGCTAAAATCAGAGACATATTCAAAGAGGCAAAAGACAACTCTCCAAGTATTATTTTCATCGATGAAATTGATGCAATAGCACCAAAAAGAGAAGAAGTCTATGGTGATGTTGAAAAAAGAGTCGTAGCTCAGTTATTGGCACTAATGGATGGACTTAATGATAGAGGAAATGTCATTGTACTTGGTGCTACAAACAGGCCAGACAGTGTTGATCCTGCATTAAGAAGACCAGGTAGATTTGATAGAGAATTTGAAATTTCAGTACCTAATGAAGATGGTCGATTAGAGATTTTAGAAATCCATACACGAGGAATGCCAATTAGCGAGGATGTTGATCTTAAAGATTTGTCATCAGAACTTCACGGATACACAGGAGCTGACATCAAATCATTATGTAGAGAAGCTGCAATGAAATCAATTAGAAGATATCTTCCAGAAATTGATTTAGAAACAGACAAGATTCCATCAGAAGTATTACAATCAATGCAGATTAAACTAATTGACTTTTACGAAGCAATGCACGAAGTAGTTCCTACTGCAATGAGGGAGTTTTATGTTGAACGACCAAAAATTTGGTGGAAAGACGTTGGCGGTTTAGATGATATTAAAAAATCACTTACAGATAATTTGGTTTTAGCAATGAAAGAGCCAAGTAAATTTACAAAAATGGGAATAAAGCCACCTAAAGGTGCACTAGTTTATGGTCCACCCGGATGTGGAAAGACGTTGATTGGACGAGCACTTGCAACAGAAACTGGAGCCAACATGATACTAGTAAGAGGTCCCGAAATTTTATCAAAATGGACTGGTGAATCAGAAAAAGCAGTAAGAGAGATTTTCAGAAAAGCTAAAGCATCATCACCATGTGTAGTAATTTTTGATGAATTAGATTCTCTTGCACGAATCAAATCAGGTGAAGGGGGAGTGGGTGAGAACATCCTAAGTCAACTATTAACGGAAATTGAAGAAGGGATTTCATCAAGAGTAGTAGTAATTGGGATTACAAATAGACCAGATGTTGTAGATAGTTCACTACTTAGAACAGGTAGATTAGATTTGGTTTTGTATGTAGCACCACCTGATGAAAAAGGAAGATTAGAGATTATCAAAATTTTAACAAAAAAGATGCCATTAACTAGTGATGTAAAATTACAAGAGATTGCAGTTGCTACTCAAAACTATACAGGGGCAGATTTGGCAGCTCTTTGTAGAGAAGCTGCAGTTCATGCAATGAGAAATAACTCATCAAAGATTTCTAGTCAAGACTTTGCAAATAGTTTGAAGCAAGTAAGACCATCAATCACTAAAGAAGTTGATCAGTGGTACAACACAGTAAAGGAAAGTATATCTAACGTTGTACCAAAGTCAGGAGATAAATCATTCTACGGATAAAAATGGCAATACCAATTAAAAATACTGTATTTGACAAAATCAAAGAAGCAAATTCCCTTACAGACGTTGAATTGTTTAAAGGGTTAGCTAAAGATGGATTTGTAATATCAGAAGCAAGATTCAATAAAATTTTACTAGACTTGGAAATTTTAGGTTTAATCAAAGTTGCATGGTTTACAAAAGATGAACGAAGAATTGAGATAATAGTTGAAGAAAAAGTAGTAGACAAAATTGAAGAGCAAAACAAGGAAGTTATGGAAAAAGATTATGAGGCCAGCTTCCCTGGAATTGATAAATAATTTCTAAAATAGCGGTATGTGAAATGCTGCATCTAATGCAACTGCAACAAATATGATTGTAAGATAAGGTGCTGTCACTTTGTATGCTTTCCATGCAAATTCAGAAGTAGGCGTCTTTGTTAATTTGTAATGATAAACCAACATCAATCCACCAGAGACTAGTGCAATTACAGTGTAAACAATCCCCATTCCATCAGGGATAAAGGATAGTGTTAATGAGAATGGAAGTAAAATCAAGGTATTTCCTAAAATGTATTTAGAAGTTTTTTGCATTCCAATTACTACAGGCAACATTGGAATATTTGCTTGAGCATATTCATCTTTAATTTTCATTGCAAGACACCAAAAGTGGGATGGAGTCCAAACAAATACCAAAAATCCAACTAGAAATCCTAACAAGTCAAGACTACCAGTGGCAGCTGCCCATCCAGCCCAAGCTGCTGCACTACCAGCAATTCCACCAATTACAATGTTTGAGGAATTTAGACGCTTTAACCATGCAGTGTAAATTATAACATAAGAGAAAATTCCCAACGCAATAAAAAATGCAGTTGCTTCATTAAATGCAAAGAAGCCGTAAATTACAGAAATACAACTTACAATTAATCCGTAAATCAAAACAGGTTTTGCTGCCATTCGTCCTGAAGGGATTGGTCTTCCACTAGTTCGAGTCATTTTTGGATCAATATCTCTATCATAATAGTGATTTAATGCACTAGAGCCAGCTGATGCCAATGCTCCGGCAACTATAATGTGTAAATAATCAACATATTGTAAATCAGGTGCACCATCAACTAGCTTGCTTGCAGCATACATCGAAGTAACAGCAGTAATTACTAAAAGAACAACAATACGTGGTTTTGATATCTCCACAATTTCTTTAAATCCCAATCTCACTCTATCCTAGTCCAAAGCCATTTAATTTATTCGTCTAGCTGATCCATACTATTTCAAAAGGAATAAGTATCTCAGGCCTGCCAGCTTCATTAAATGAGTAATTGGGACCTCATGATGCCAGGAATGGGATTAACAGCTATTGGGTTAGCTGGAGTTGTAATATCATACGCAGGTATTGCTCACACATTCATCGATGGTATGCATGCACTAACAGGACTTACCATGTTTATTGGATTAATTATCCTTGCAACAGGTATCTTAGATGGGGGAGTCTCAACTAGTAACAGAGCCAAAGCAACGACTTTGATTATCATTTCAATTGCGTTAGGATTTGGAATGTTTGCATTTACAACAAATACATCAAACTATACAGTAACATTTGCAGGAATTTTAATGGCAATTGCGTTCCCTGCAATTCTCATGGCATATTTAGCTCACAAGCATTCAGAATATCTAAAACCAATTGGTTCTATTGTAGGAATGGCAGCAGCTACTGGAATTATCATGTGGGTAGCATTTGGATTTGTTAGTCCAGACACATACATGATTCCACAAGCAGTAATTGAAGAACCAGAAGAAAAAGAGTTAGGGCCAACATTTGCAATTGAGGTTTTAAAAGATTCAGTGGTAGAAGGAAATCCAGATTACAAACCAGACATAGCTATAGTTTCACAAGGATACGTAGTAGAATGGACTAATGCAGATACAATTGCACATACTGTAACTAGTTCAGAAGGATTTGGAGAATTATTTGATTCAAGTTTAATGAACGCAGGAGATGTGTTCACATTAGATACAACTAATTTAGAAATTGGTGAATACGAATACATGTGTAGTTTCCATCCATGGATGATTGCAACATTAATCGTCGAAGAACCAAAAGAACCAGTCAAAGTAAACATTCCAGAAGGTGCAGCACTTCCAGAAGATGGTCAAATCTATTATGATCCTCAAGTGATTGATGTACAAGTTGGAACATCTATTGTATGGGACAACATAGACAGTACTGTTCACACAGTTACATCAGGAGAACCACCAGCAGATGCAACGGGATTATTTGATTCTGAAATGATGTCAGCAGGAGATATCTTCGAATTTACATTCACAGAGGCTGGAAATTACAACTATTACTGTACATTCCACCCATGGATGGTAGGAACTGTCAACGTAGAATAGATTTGCAAAAAATCATTTTATCACAATCAATTAAAAGAATCCTAACAAAACATGCAGAAAATGAAATTCCTAACGAGTCATGTGCCATACTATATGGTAGTAAAGAAAATGTATCTGAAGTATTTTTAACTAAAAATATTGAAGAGTCACCAGTAAATTTTACAATATCAAATGAACAACTAATACAAGGATACAAAATTGCTGAAGAAAAAAAACTAGATGTAATTGGAATATTTCATTCTCACCCAAATTCTGAAGCATATCCATCAAATACAGATAAAAAATTCATGCATAGTAATCCAGTTGTGTGGATAATTTATTCAGGAATTAATAAAAATTTTAAAGCTTTTGTTTTAAAGTCAGAAATTATTGAAATTCCAATACAAGAATAGGTTATTGGTCTAAAACAAATTCAGCTTTTGCACCATCAGCAACATCTAAAATTGATTTATCAGGAGAAACAATTTTTCCAAGTACATTAACAGGGGATGCAGGTGTTATCTCACCAGGATTACCAATTGGTGTTTGACCAAAAAATAAACAGATTGCTTTTCCTGTAGGCCAATACGCAACATCATTTAATGAAACGATAGATTTTGCATTTTCTTCAGGTTGTGTAATTGGTGATTCAGAAGTATAGATTTCATCACCCCATACATTAAGTTCAACTAAAAAAGGCAGTTTTTCTACAAAATTTTTTACAGTTTTTGGAGAATCAGAATCATTCAATTCTAAAAGAATTTCATGGCTTTGAATTTTAACTTTAATTTGGTATTTCATAAAATTATTTATTTTTAGAGTTAGAAAAATATTACTTTTTCACACCTAGATTTGAAATAAAGTTGGTTTGGGTGTAAATTACATAAATATAAGAAAAAATTAAATTCATAATATAATAAAATGGTTGAAGATGAAATTGAAAGTGAAAAAGGAAAAGAAATCAGCGATCATTTAGATACAATCAACATGGATGCATGGTATATCATCTATGGTAAATACATCAACCCAAAATCAAAAAGTTAGAAAAAATTTCAAAATTATTAATCAAATAATTGCCATTCCAAGTTCATGAATTAGGCTTGTAGAAAGTTTTTGAATTAAATATCCCTTTTTTTATCAATCAACTATGGAAATTCACGTATACGACACTTATGTCAAAGCAGCAGATGGTCACACCATGCACTTTGATGTAATTACTGGTGAAAAAGACCACGACAAAGCCCTAACTTACGGCAAAGAGTGGTTACAATCAGTTGGTGAAGGAGAATCAGAAATGACTACAAACGAATGTCAATTCTGTCACTCA
>JABJDB010000086.1 GCA_018668425.1 Nitrososphaerota archaeon
AAATTAAAAGGTAATCCAAAAAAACTCTATGATGCAGCAGGACATCTTATTGTTAACGGTGGGAAAAGACTTAGACCATACATGGTGATTAGAAGTTGTCAAATTTTAGGCGGTAAGTCATCAACTGCAATGATTGCTGCAAGTGCAGTAGAAATGGTACACAACTTTACTCTAGTACATGATGACATAATGGATAATGATGAAATGCGTCATGGTGTTCCAACAGTTCATAAGAAATATGGAATGCCACTTGCAATTCTTGCAGGTGATGTATTATTTTCAAAAGCATTTCAAATAATTTCTGATTCAAAATTATCAGCTAGTGCAACTACACAGCTAGTATCCAGACTTGCCAAAGCTTGTGTAGATATTTGTGAAGGTCAACTATTAGATGTCAAAATGGCAGAAGAGAAAAAGATTCCATCACAAGCCGAATATATTACAATGATTGGTAAAAAAACAGCTGCATTATTTGATGTATCTTGTGCAATGGGTGCAATTTGTGCATCAAACAAATCAAAAGATATTTCAAATCTTTCATCATTTGGAAGAAACTTGGGAATTGCATTTCAAATTACAGATGATCTAATAGGAGTCATGGGAGATCCAAAAGTTACAAAAAAACCAGTTGGAAACGATTTACGAGAAGGGAAAAAATCATTACCAATTCTCATGGCAATCAAATTGGCAAAAGGTAATAATAAAAAAATAATTTTAAAAGCATTTGGAAATTCAAAGATATCAAAAAATGACCTCAACAAAGCAGTAGAAGTAATAAGATCATTAGGAATTGAAGAAAGTGTAAGAAATCAGGCACAAAAATATTCAGAAAAGGCTGAAAAATCATTATCAAAATATTCAGGTTCTGCTAAATCAGAATTGGTTGCATTATTGGGTTTTGTAGTTAAGAGAAGCGTATAATTTTTACAGGTAGAATTGCATGGATAAAGAAATAAGAAAAGAAATTAGAAAAATGGCTCTTCAAAACGCATTTGAGCATGAAGGGGAAACCAAAGACAAAATAATTTTAGGAAAAATTCTTGGCACAAAACCAGAATTTAGGACCAAGGTAAAAGAAATTTCAAAAGATATTTCAGAAATTGTATCAGATGTAAATCATTTATCAAATGAAGAGCAAAAAAAAGAAATCGATACAGATTTTCCAGAAATTTTAATACCAAAAGAAAAAATCCAAGAAAGAGAAGGATTACCAGAATTAAAAAATGCTATTCAAGGAAAAGTAATTACAAGATTTCCTCCAGAACCAAATGGTTATCCACACATAGGACATGCAAAAGCTGCAATAATTAATTCAGAATATGCAAAGATGTATGGAGGAAAATTCATTTTAAGAATGGATGATACAAATCCGGAAGCTGAAAGAATGGAATATCATGCAGCCATCAAGGTAGGATTAGAATGGTTGGGAATTGAATTTGATATTGTTAAGAGTACATCAGATGATATGGAATTATTTTATGAAAAGGGTTTAGAATTAATCAATTTAGAAAAAGCATACATTTGTACTTGTAAAAGAGAAGATATAAGTAAAAACAGAAGAGAAAGAAAAGATTGTAAATGTAGTAGAGAAAATCTTGAAAAAAATAATAAGAATTGGACCAAGATGCAAGACAAATTCAAACCAGGGGAAGCAATTGTCAGATTTCGTGGAGACATGAAAGCAGATAATGCAGTTATGAGGGATCCAGTATTGCTAAGAATCATAGAAGGTAAACATTACACATTAGGCGAAAAATACAGAGTTTGGCCAAGTTATGATTTTGCAGTGGCAATTGAAGACAGTATTGATGGGGTTACACATGCATTTCGTTCCAAAGAATTTGAGTTGAGAGAAGAGTTGATTGATGCAATTTTAGATGCATTAGGCATGAGAAAACCAGATCAAGGATTTTTCTCAAGATTAGAATTCAAAGGAATGCCTATTTCAAAACGAATTATCAAGCCATTGATTGAAGAGGGTAAAGTTTCATGGTATGATGATCCAAGACTACCAACTCTAGAAGCACTAAGAAGAAGAGGAATAAAACCAGAAGCAATTAGAAAATTTATCATGTCATTAGGGTTAACCAAGGCAAATACACTAGCACCATTTGATGCACTTGAGGCATTTAATCGGAAATTTGTAGATCCAGACAGTGTTAGATTGTTCATGGTAAGTAATGCAAAAAAACTGTCAGTAAAAAAATTACCAGTATCATCAGTGGAAATCCCAAATCATCCAGTAAACGATATGGGGAAAAGAAAAATTGATGTTGATGAAGATTTTTACATTTCAGGTGAAGACGCTAAAGAGATCAAAGAAGGTACACAAGTGAGATTATTGGGATTGGGAAATGTTTCAATAACAAAAGCAGTGGTTGAACTTGAGGGAGAGTATGTTGAAGGAGAACCAAAAGGTGTTACAAAAATTCAATGGGTATCTCAAAAAACTGCACATCAAATTAAAATGATAATTCCAAAAGCATTGTTTAACGGTGAAGAATTTAATGAGGATAGTTTAGAAGAATTAGACGTTTATACAGAACCATATTATTTACAATTAAAAGAAGGAGAAGAAATTCAGTTTGTTAGATTTGGATATTGTAGAAAAGATTCACAAAATCAAGCGATTTTTACACACAAGTGATCAAAAATGAAAATAGCACGATTGTCACAAGGAAATAATGAAACATATGGTTTCATTAAAGGGAACAAAGTAGCTACAAAAGATGAAATAACTTATCTCACAGGAGTTCCAATCCCACAAAATGTAAAAGATTTTCTTTTTGATGGGTGGTATAATGAAATTAAAAATAAAATAAGTGATTTACAATATAATGAAGATATTTCTAAATTCAAATTATTAGCACCCATTCCAAATCCAAACAAAATAATCTGTCTTGCTTTTAATTATGTAGACCATGCAAAAGAACAAGGATTACAGGCACCAGAAGATCCGGCACTAGTAATAAAACCCAGAACGGCACTTAATGGTACTAATTCAGAAATTGTTTGTCCAGATTTTGTTACCCAGTTAGACTATGAAGTAGAATTAGCCATGGTTATTGGAAAAAACTGTAAAAATGTATCAGTAGATGATGCTAAAAATATGATTTTTGGATACATGGTATTTCATGATGTGTCTGCAAGAGATATTCAATTCAAAGATAAACAATTTACAAGAGGAAAAAGTTTTGATTCATTTGCACCATGCGGACCATGGATTACAACAAAAGATGAAATTAATGATGCTCAAAATCTCAAAATTACAACAAAAATTAATGGTGAATTAAGACAAAATTCATCAACAAACAATATGTTCATTAAAATTCCAGAAATCATTTCAAAAATTTCTAAAGTGATGACATTAGAGAAAGGAGATATTATTTCTACAGGAACACCTGCAGGAGTTATGTTGAACAAACCAGATGCAGTATTTTTAAAAGATGGCGATAAAGTTGAAATGGAAATAGAAGGGTTAGGGATTTTAAATAATACAATAAAATTTGTAAAATCAAACTAAACCAAAGACTTTTTCATTAGATGAAATGAGAGTTTATGTTCTAATGAATCATGAAAAGATAATTGTTCCTTAGTTAGAATTTGAATTCGTTCATAATTATTTTCAATAGCAAAATTTTGCAAAAAAGAAATAATGTGTGAAGAAGATTTTTTTGAATTAGAAAATAAAGTTACAATCAAAGTTTTTTCAAAATGTTCTGAATCAGTTAGAATTGAAAAAGAGTTATTTCCATCTACATTTGATGAAATGATTTTTTTTTGTTCACATAATTTAGATATAATCTCATCATCAAATGGAATCCACCTCCAGGATTTGACATAATGGGGGAATTTTTGATAATCAAAAGAAGTTACAAAATGGATATCAAAATTTGTGGTTATTTTAGGCATTAATGAGTAAAAGTTCCAGGTTTGAAATACATCATAGCCTAAAGAATCAGCCATTTTCATAGACTGTGAATTTTCAGTATCTATCAACATGTATGAAAAAATAGCATGTTTTTCTTTTCCTATAGATTCAGCATGTTGAACTAAAGAAGAAGCGATTTTACATCGTCTAAAATCAGGATCAATCCTTATTCCTTCAATCCAAATTTGATCTTTGAGATAAGAGGCATGACAAATTCCAGTAGGAAATTGTTTTTCAAATAAAAATAAATTCCCTTCAGAAAGCCAATAATTCCAAACATCAGGTATGTAATCGCCCCAAGAAAAAGTATTTTTACAAAATTCTAAAATGTGTTTTTTATCAAAATTTGTAGCATCTCTAATCATGATATATGTAAAAATATGAGAAACAATTAGATAAAAACTAGATTGGGAAAAATCACTATTTGTAAAACAACAGACGTTGAACAAGGGAAAATGATCAAAAAAACTTTTGATGGACTCGATATTTTAATTTCAAATATTGATGGAAAGTATTATGCAACAGATGATTCATGTACTCATTCAGGATCTAGTTTGTCTGAAGGTGAATTAAATGGATGTACCATTACATGTGGATGGCATAAAGCAGAATTTGATTGTAAAACTGGGAAATTGATTAAATTCCCAGCCAAAATTAGAGATTTAACATCATACGTTGTTTCAATAGAATCAGAAAATGTATGCATAGAGATGTAACTATATACTTCTAATTTTTAAGAAAATGTGTTAAAAATGGCTGATGACGCACAAAATAAAGAATCAATGAAAGAAGCAATTGATACATTAAATCAGATCACATCTAGTAACTCTACTCCAAAAACAATAAAAAAATCAATTACAGATTTAGTTGCAGATTTGAATAACCCTGAATATTCATTATCAGTAAGAGCAGCAAATACAATTAGTCTATTAGATGATGTTACACAAGACCCCAATATGCCATCATATGTTAGAACTCAATTATGGCAAGCAGTTTCAAAACTTGAAAGCATAAGAGAATAAATTCTCTTTAAAAAAAACAATATTATTGAAAATTGAAGAATATCTAGATACACTTCCAGAAAATGTTCTAAATGGGGAAGATGTTCAATTACCAGAAAAATCATTTAGAGAGATATTCAAATTTGTGGATTTAGGAAAGAACGATATTTTTTATCATCTTGGATGTGGGGACGAAAAAGGAATCGAGATAGCAATTAAAGAATTCAATGTTAAAAAAGCTGTAGGAATAGACAATAATTTAAAAAAAATTGAAAAAGCTAAAAAAAATCTTGAAGAAAAAAATATTCAGGGAGATTTTATTTATCAAAATATCAAAGAATCTAAAATTTCAGATGCAACAGTAATTTTGTTTTGGTTTACAGATGAGGATTTGATAAATGATATGTTAAAAAAATTTGAGGAATTAAACTCTGAAACAAAAATCATCACCATATGGGGTCCACTTCCCAACACTATTCCAGATAAAGTAGATTTTCCATATATTCTGAATAAAACTCCATTCAAAAATGCTCAAAATATGCAAGAACAAGTACTAGCAATTTTTGGAGTTAAATGTGTGGATTTTGTTACAGCATGGGAATTTGCTGAGAGATACACAAAAGCAATTGGAACACCAGAAATTAAAAATGATAGATTTCTAACAATTATTCAAACATTAGTCATTTGGATAAATGCAAAAAAATTAGGAGTTGCATGTGGTGATGAAATTCCTGAATCAATTCAAACTTATATCAAGTTAATGAAAATGAATTTTGATATTGATTTTGAATATCTTTTAGGTGAATAACTTGTGTAATCCTTTTATTTTGTTTGAGTGAAAATAAATCATGGAGAGTAGAATTCACATTAATGTTTCTGCGGTAGATTATGATAAAACAAGTAAAGTATTGGCTCATCAGCTATCACTTTTAGAAGAAATGGTGCATAGTCAAGAAGATTTTGTAATGACTGATTCAGAATTTGCATTTGGGTGGCACTTTTTTGTTCTTAGCATAAACAAATCAGTGGTTCAAAAATTATCTGAAATAATGGGAACAGATTATGATAAATTAAAAGGTAAAGGAATGGAAAAGAAATTTCTTACATGGTTATCCCAAAAATTAGAGGGAAAATCTCCACGAGTTAAATTTGCCATTAAAGAAGAGATGGAATCAAGTAAGTTTGGTATTTTCTAATCTGAAACAATTTATCTAATAGTGTTTAATTAAACAATTATGGAAAATTACAAAGAATTGTTAGAAGCATTAATGATTTCAAACAAAAATGTTAGATTTTCAGCAATATGTACATTGCAAGGAGAAATGCTATTTCAAAAACGTCGTGAAGATATCAAATCATTATTCACTTTAGATGAAACAAAAAGTCAACTTGAAAAAACAATTGATTCATGGAAATCAAGAGGAGACATTAAAGATAAGATTGGGAAACCACTATACTCAATTACATCATATGAAAAAATCAAAAGAATAACAATTCCAATTGATGAGGAATACTTACTTTTCATAAGTATGGATAACAATGATAAAGAATCTGAAAAATTTTCCAAGATAACTATCAAAAATATTTCAGCATTGTTAGAAAATGATCCCACAAAATCATAAATTAGAAAAATCTACATGGTTAGAAAAGGATGACCAATAATTCCATTTGCTACTAAGACCATAAAGGACACAGCAATACCTGCCCCAGTAAAAATTCCTGTCAAAACTAATGCATCTTTTTTATCCACGATTCTATTTTTGTGTGGTTTTTTAAGAGATTAAACTTTTCTTTATTAAATTATTGAAATCAATTAGAAAACAAGATTGTAGATTTGAATTTGGAGGGCCCTCGAGGGGAATCGAACTCCTGTCCGAGGATCCACAATCCTCTATCCTAACCACTGGACGACGAGGGCCACAAAAATAAAAAATAGTTCAACTAGTAATAATCTTTGATTTTTTACTGAAAATAGACTGTAGATTTATTATCAACTAGACAA
The DNA here is from genome assembly GCA_018668425.1 of Nitrososphaerota archaeon. Lineage (GTDB taxonomy): Archaea > Thermoproteota > Nitrososphaeria > Nitrososphaerales > Nitrosopumilaceae > Nitrosopumilus. Next base: position 6,935 of record JABJDB010000086.1, read on the forward strand.
AATTAATAATATGAGACTATGGTGGATTGCAATGGCAATTACGATTGGACTTTCATATGTTGGTGCCGTATACTTGATGCCATTCAAGTAGAGCGTAAAATCAAATCCAAAATTTACAAGGTTATTAGTTTTCTACGAGTACATATCGATCGCTTTAAATTTGTAGAATCGTGGAATGTTTCAACTTGGGAAAAGGATTCATTTCAAAAAGATTACGTTCAGGAAGAAAATCCATAGAGGATTCTATTGAAAGAAAAATAGAAACAATCCATGCAGAGAAATTTGAGTGGATAGATGTACAAAATCCAGATAGAAGTGATATCGAAAAATTAGCTAAAAAATATAATTTCAACGAGTTAAACATAGAGGACTGTGTTACCAGATTTGAACTTCCAAAATTAGATAGTTATGATGATCACTTTTTTGTAATTTTGCATTTTCCACCACTCTCTCAAAAAATTGGAATTTCAAAAAATAGTCAATTATCTATTTTTATTGGTAAAAACTTTATTGTAACAGTTCATCAAGGTGATCTCAAACCACTAGTGGAATTAGTTGAAATATGTAAAACAAATTCAGATGAAGAGAGAAAAAATAGACTATTAGAAAAATCTTCAGGATTATTACTTCACGAAATGATAGATGTACTAGTTGATGATTTATTGCATACATCTAGAAAAATAATTGCAAATCTTGATGAAATAGAAGATAGGGTGTTTGATGAGACAAAACCAGTAGCAAGAAGTATTGCATTACTTAGAAGAGAAATCAACAGACAAAGAAGAATAGTAAATCCATTAAAGAGATTTGTATTAGAAATTGCAAAAAATGTTAAAAAGTTTTCAGATGAAGAATTAACTTTGTATTATGATGATGTAATTGATCACATTGACAAAGTAATTGAAACTTTAGAAGAGTCAAGAGAAACAATGGAAATTTACAAAGATACAGATTTTGTATTAAGTACAGAAAAAACAAATAAAGTTTTAGGATTATTAACAATTATTTTCACATTGGCAATTCCATCAACTGTAATTGGAACATTTTATGGAATGAATGTTAATTTGCCAGGAGGAATAGGAGAAGGGTTAATGATAATAGGTCCACATACAATGTTCATAATTATTATTCTCGCATCAGCAATACCTGCAATTATGATGTTTGCATATTTCAAAAAATTAGGTTGGATTAGTAGTTAATTCATCAAAAAAACTAAATTTTTTCATGAATACTAATTACAACTTTTGTTAAAGATGATTCAAGATTATCAGGTAAGACAATTAACAAACCCGCGTCTTTTCCAACATTATTACAAATTCCATTAAAGCTATGATAGTTTTCAGCAAAACAGCCCTTCTCAGAATAGAATTCAAAAGAATCTAAAGTAAAATAATTAGAAATTTCATTTTCTGATGGAATAAAATATACATCAAATGCAATTTTTTCATCATTTAATAAAATTGAATATTCATATGAAGAGAATTCATTAACAGTGCAAATTGGGATAAATTGTGCATACCCATGAGTTAAAAGTTCATGTTGCTTTTCATCATCATGATTATGGTTCTTAATATTTGGAAAAATTGAGATGTATGGATCATCATTTAATTGAGTTCCTTTTACAGAATTAATTTTACTACGAAAATTATCAACTACATATCTATACAACATAGGTTGCCAATTAGATTCACAATTACTAAATTCATGTTTTAACTCTACAAACGACTTATTATTTTGATATTGTAATTGATTTGAATTATAATTAATAAGTGAAGAAATATCTGATGGGTTTTTTGAAAAATTATTTTTATCATCATTAGGATTAGACCAAACTTGAGTAACATCAAATAAGATATTTCCAGGATAACTGTTCCAATCTTGTTGTAAATGAACATAAATCGAATATTTGTTGATTTCTTGATCATATGGTGAACCAAAAATTAAATGTCCAAAAAATGCATTTGTAAAAATTAAAACAAATGCGATTACAGGAAGTACATAGAAAATTCGTTTCATCTAATCATCACAAGAATACATTAAGAAATTCAAACTTGATCCTAATAATTCATGCTAGAAATGTCAAAATTTTACGAAAAAAACCAATTTTTAATGTAATTTATTTCAGGAATTTTATTACAAGATTAGATAAATACGAGATAATTTTACAATAATTATGGGCAAAATTAGAATACGAAGTGGTAGAGGAACTGGAACCATCGAAGTTGATGACGCTAAGCAAAAAATCTCAGGCGACGAATACAAAAAACTTCAAGCAGTAAAGAAAAAAGCAGCAGCAAATAGAGTTGTTAGTTCTGGTAGAGGAACTGGTTCTAGAAAATTAGGAGACATGCCTGATCCAAAAGAAAGACCATCAACAGAAGGAATGACTAGAATTACAGGTAGAGGAACTGGTTCTAGAAAAAGTAAAAATCAAGGATCATCATAAATCTACAAAAATTTTAATTTTTTAGATTCTTCTTAGACGATGTATTCAAAAATCTGATTCTAAATTTTAATATCAGGATTTCCAGATTTCAATTTATCCCAATCTTTAAGGAAATTTTCCAATCCAATTGTAGTTAATGGATGATGTAGCATTTTTTCTAGTACTGCAGGAGGTAAAGTTACAACATCTGCACCAATTTTTGCTGCATCAACTACATGTAATGGATGACGAATACTTGCAACAAGAATTTCAGTTCCAAAATCATAATTTTCAAAAATCTCATTAATTTCTCTAATCAAATTCATACCATCTTGACCGACATCATCTAATCTTCCAATAAAGGGACTAACATATTTTGCACCAGATTTTGCTGCAAGTAAAGCTTGATTAGGTGAAAAGATCAAAGTGACATTTACAGGAATACCTTCAGAAGAAAGAGATTTGCATGCTTTAAGTCCATCAGGAGTCATTGGAACTTTAACTACAACATTTGTTCCATATTCCCGTAGACGTTTACCTTCTTCAATCATTCCAGAATAATCAGTACTAACAACTTCTAAACTAACATCACCTTTGATAATTTTTGTAATTTCTTCCATTGCATCTTTTGGATTACCTCCTTCTTTTGACATCAAAGAAGGATTTGTTGTAATACCATCTAACAAACCCATGTCATTGTATTTTCTAATGGATTCTAAATTAGCAGTATCAAGAAAAATTTTCATAGTTTTTTACTCCTTAATTCTTTGACTTGTTTTGCCATATTAAAAGATGTTATTCCATGTTTTTCTAAGAGTAAAGGTACTTCATTGTCTCTAGCTGATTCTCCAAACATATCTTGAGCACCAATTCTCTTTATTGGTACAGGGTAAGATTCTGAAACAGATTCTGCAACAGCAGAGCCCATTCCACCCAAAATATTATGTTCTTCAGTAGTAACAATACAACCAGTTTCACGTGCAGCTTTTTCTAAAATTTCATTATCAATGGGTTTTATTGAAAACATATCTAAAACTCTACAAGAAATTCCTTCTTTTTGTAAAGAGTCAGCAGCATCTAAAGCCATTCTAACAGTTATCCCACATGCAGCAATAGTACAATCATTGCCATCTCTCAAAGTAATGCCTTTTCCAATCTTAAATTCTTGAGAATCAGAATGAACTAGAGGAGTTTTGGAACGTGCCATTCTCATGTAAAATGGACCATACTCATTTACCATCAATCTAGTCAAGTTTGACACTGAAATAGTATCAGCAGGAATGAAAACTCGAAAATGTGGAATTACTCTCATAATTGCAATATCTTCAATGGTTTGGTGAGAACCACCATCAGGCCCAACAGATAATCCTCCATGTGATGCAACTAATTTTACATTAAGACCCTTTTTACCCAAAGGTGAAGGATATGCAATGTTATTTCGAATTTGATCAACTGCCCTTCCAGGCAAAAATATAGCATAAGTACTTGCAAAAGAAATTTTTCCAGATACTGCCAATCCTGCAGAAATAGTAACAAGATTAGCTTCTGCAATTCCAACATTGAAAAATCTAT
>JABJDB010000087.1 GCA_018668425.1 Nitrososphaerota archaeon
GTAGGAGTAATTAAAGAGCCAGTGATCACTCTAGGAGCAACAGATGTAGAATCAACAGATTTTTCTTCAGTAGATACAGAAATCATTTTTTCAGGAATTCTGTTTTGTTTCTCAACTATAACATCTAATTTTACAGGGAGTGGTTTTTCTACAACTGTAAATGGGACATATTTTGTTTCAAAATTAGCATCAACTGATGCTTCGTACAATCCAATTGCAGATTCATTATCAGGAATTTTAAATTGATATACAAATGAACCAGAAGGTCCAGGTTGAATAGCAGTTATTGGTCCAGCATTAGTACCACAAATAAAAGAACCACAGTTAATCTCAACACTATCTTTTTTGATTATGCTTACATCATATGCTTCAAGATAGATCAATTTATTTGGTTTTCCACTAATTATCACAGTATCGCCAGGATTATACTCAGACTTGTCAGCAGATACTAAAAGAGCCACAGGATCATCAATGCCAAAAATAAAATCATTAGCTACACTAAAAGTTGATTCAGAATAAATGCCATCATAAACTACTCTAACGTTGTATAACCCTTCACTAAAAATAGTGGCAGGTAATTCAAAAGTACTTGAAAACTGACCGCCTTGTGTTGGATAAACAAAGGCTTCATGAATTTGCTTAAATGGGAAAGTGCCATCAACTATTTTGATCCAAACTCTTTCAGGAACTACAAGACCTTCATCACCTTGTTCACGTAGAATTAGATTTCCTACAACCTTGAGTTCATCTCCTGCTTTGTACAAAGATTTTTCAGTTGTGACAAAAAGTGGAGTTGTAGAGATAGAATCATTTTCAGGATCTAATGAAACTTTAAAAAATAAATTTTCGCTATAAGTAGAAGAGGATATTTGTATTTTATAAATACCCAAATTAGATTTTGTTACACTCCGACCATCATCTATTTTGAGATTTTGATATGATTCAGAAATAGGCGTAATCCATGACCAAGAGAAACGTTGATTGTCAATAGCTGTACCAGCAGTAATCACGGTTCCATCGGGTTTTGTTAATGAGATATCAACTGCACGATCACTAGTGACAAGAAGACCATTAAGGGATACTTTTTCATTAAAACCATAGATTTCTTTATCTATAGAAACAAAAGTTCCTTCTTTCAAATCATCATGAATTTCAAATGAAGTTGTTGCTAAAAGATCTTGATATTGTGCTTTAACAGTGTAAGATCCTTCAGAAAATATTAATCGATTCAAATCAGTATTCATAGTAAATGTCCCGCCCACCTCAGGGATTGCAGTAAAGTCATACCCTACAGAAACACCACTTGTAGATAACCTACCAGCATCAGCAGATCCGATTATTTCAAGTGGACGACCATCAGATGTAGAGATACTTATTTTTACAACAGGTGTTTCAAAACTTGTACGAGTGACAGGATTCAATATCTGACCTGTTATGATTACTTTATTATTAGAACTAAAATCATATGAAGATTGGTCAGTAGTGATAACCAAAGGTTCAGTATTCAAAACATAAGTTTCAGGATTTTGTACAACTTTGATAACTTTTGTTACAGAACCTACATCTTTGTTAATGTTAATCAAATAATCACCCAATCTAGAATCACTAAGTGGAATAGTAAAAGAATAAGAAAATTTACTATCACCATCAGGACGTACAGCGTCTAGAATTTTTAAAATAGAACCGCCGCCAGCTTGCTCATCAACACCTAATGATAGACTCTTTGTTTGTAATATTTCTAAATCAAGTGAATCTATCCAATGATCATTTAGTCTTCCAGTAATGTTAACAGTATCTCCAAGACCATAGAATTCTTTATCAGTCCAAAGTGAAATTGGAACTGATTCTTTAATGTCACCTATAACTTCAAAAGATGTTGTGATGGATTTATCAGAATAGTCTGCAACAATATCATAAGTTCCAAGTGGAGGATCTATAGTTGTAATAAACAGACTTGTTTTAAATTCACCATTAGTTGGAAATAAATTTCCATTAGCTAACATTACACCTTGAGGATCAGTTATAGTAAATGCCAATCCTTGGAATGGAATAATTTCAGTAGCAAAACCAGTAATAGAAACAGTTTGTCCTGGA
>JABJDB010000088.1 GCA_018668425.1 Nitrososphaerota archaeon
CGTGCAGGCTCACCAACTAAAAGTTCACCATCTTTAGAAAATGCTACAACTGAAGGGAATGCTTTTCCACCAACAGTAGCGCCTTCAGCAGCTGGAATAATGGTTGGTTTTCCACCCATAACAACTGCAGCAGCAGAATTACTTGTTCCCAAATCAATACCAATTACTTTAGCCATATTTTATCATCCTTTTTTTGAAATTTCTACCAATGTAGGTCTTATAACCCTCTTTTGAGAAATATATCCCTTCCTGATCTCTTTAGTGATGGTATTATCGTCTAAATCTGAGTCAGTAGTAATTGAAATAGCTTCATGATAATTTGGATCAAAAATTTCTCCTAAAGAATCGATTGGGATTACTTGATATTTCTTTAACAAAGAATCCATATTTTTTAAAATGGATTCCAATCCAGTAACATCAATTTTATTTTCAGAAAAAACTTCTTTTGCCCTAATAAAATCATCATAAATTTTCAAAAAATCCAACATAAATTCATCTACTTTTGTATTTACACCATTTTCTATATCAGATTTAGTTTTTCGATCAATATTTTGTAAATCTGCGAAAACACGTTTTAATTTTTCATCAGATTCAACAACTTTTTGTTTTTCTAAATTCAATAATTTTGTCAAATCTTCAATATTTGACAGTGACTTATCTGATTCATCAACATGATCATTAATTTCTAAAATTTTCTCAGATTCTATCACTGAATCAGCAGTGTTTAATTCATCTTGATTTTCTGAAATTACATTAACTGGAATTTCATCAGATTCATTAGACATTTCAAACAGAATAATAATTGAGCTAATTTATAGTATTATTGAATTGTTTCACATAAAGGATTTGCTTTAACAATTATCAAATCAGAATCTTGTTTAGTTTTTTCAATATTATCAAAATCAGACTTTGAACATGTTACAACAATTGTAGTTTTATCACTATGGAATAAATCAAAGTTTGGATCCTCATATGCTTCAACATCTCCAATATAATCACGTAGTCTAGATGTTAAATTTTGAAGCATTTCAATTTTATCTCCACGCATTACATGTTGATCTAAAGTCCAAGACAACGCAATTTTTGTTCTACTAGCTTTAAGATCATTTTTCTTTAGAGTGCTACGAATTTCATCAATAAGTCGTTTAACATATCCATCAATTCCTTTAACACTTCCATTTATCAAATACATGAGTGTATTTGCACCTTCAAACGATGAACCAAGAGATTTCAAGTCAAGTAATCCACTTACCATGTCATCTAAGAATATTTCTTGAAAATCATCAGATGATAAATCATTTTTAGTAATTTCATCTTGTGCATATTTGCATACCTCTAAAACACTACACAAACTTGAAAATCTAGATAAAATTTCAATTGCGTGAAAATGTTCTGATGAAGAAATTGCTACAAATTTTTTCTCTTTTTTACCTACTGTAAGTAAATCAGACAATACGGGATCTTTTTTTCCATTAAAAGATCCAATTATTTTTGGTTGTTGGTTAAAATCTTCTAAAGGATAGTAAAAGTATGAAATTTGTTTTCCAACTTGTAAACCAGTTACATGTTCTAATAATGAAATATTTTCATTATTACCTCCAAATCCTGTTGGAAGTGTAAAAATAACTGAACTGTTTTTCTTCAATGATGTTACTGCATCTTTGAATTTTGAATGAATTTCAGTTTTGATATCTTGACCAGTTTTTCTAATTCTTGGTGTAAAAAATAAGTATTGTGCTTTTGAAATAGCAACATCAATTGGCTCCATAGCTAATAATGGTTCATCTTCTTTTAGAGAAGAAACATTAGGGTACGTCTTAGCTATTTCAGCTTTAAGAGATATTGCTGAAGGAGTGGATTCATCAATTATGTAAACATCTGCACCTTTGATTGCCATTTGGGATGCAATTGCATATCCTTCAGTACTTAACCCATAAACAACAACTTTTGCTCCCCCCATTACACTTTCATGGATGTATTAGACTAAGAAAAACTTATTGAAGTAACTGCAATTACAGAAATTACTTGAAAATATGGATAGATATTCTTACTCCAAAACAATTGTTGTTTTCTGAACCAATAATTGAAAAATTGAGTAAAAAACATGAAATTTTATGTACTTCTAGAGAATATGTGGAAGTTCAAAAATTAGCCAAAATTCGAAATTTTGACCTCAAATATGTGGGAAAACATGGTGGGAATGACAAGAATGGTAAGCTTAGTGCCAGTATTGAACGGATGGATAAATTGTCAAGAAAAATCAAGATATTTTTACCAGATATTGTAATAAGTTTTTGTTCTCCTGAAGCAGCAAGAGTTTCATTTGGTTTAGGAATAAAGCATATTGCATTTTGTGATTCACCTCATGCAAATGCAGTAATGCGATTAACATTACCGTTAATTCAAAAATTACTAATTCCTAATGTTATTCCAAAAAAAGAATTTTCTCAATTTGGTATTGCTGAAAAAAATATAATTTCCTATAAAGCAATTGATGCAGTTGTAACTATCAAAAGAGATGTTAATCAAAAAGTATCATTACCATTTAAAAATAATAAAAGAAAAAATATTTTGATCAGAGTAGAAGAAGAAGAAGCATCCTATGTATCAAAATCTAATAAAATAATTCCAATAATTAAAAAAATTACAAGTGATTTTAAAGAAGAAAATATTGTAATTTTAGGTAGGTATTCTAAGCAGATTAAAAATCTTCAAAAAATTGTAGGGAATAAAGCTCTGGTTGTAAAAATGTCATTTGATGGAAAACATTTGTTAAATCATACTGATGTATTCATAGGATCTGGAGGTACAATGACTGCAGAATCTGCATTGATGGGAATTCCAACAATTTCATATAATGCTGTTCCAAATATTGTAGAAAATTTCTTATTAAAGAAAAATTTGATTAAAAGGGAAACTGAGCCAAAAAAGGTTTCAAAACAAGTGAAAAAAATTTTAGGATCAACAAAAAATATCAATCAAAAAAGAGCTAAAAATATCGTAGGACAAATGGAAGATCCTATTCAAAAATTAATCAAAGTGATCAAAGAATAAATTTAATTTTCAGAGTCAGATTCAAATAAAAAGTTCATTAAGGGAATGAGAGTATTTGATTTAGCAGCCCGGTAGTGTAGCGGTCAAGCATTTGGGCCTTTGAAGCCCGAGACGCAAGTTCGAGTCTTGCCCGGGCTACTTTATTTAAAAACCAAAAACAGTTGTAACACGAATATAATATAGATAGTTTTTCTGAAATTAGGTATAATGACAGACATTATTTTGGGAATGGGGGAAGTTGGAGAAACTTTGTTTGATTTACTCAAAAATAGAGATTTTGAATGTGTTGGAATTGATGTTGACGCCTCAAAATGTAAAAACTATAGTGAAAATTCAATGGTTAAAAATCCAGAATATCTTCATATTTGTTTACCAGGCGAATTATCTGAATTTGAAAAAATTGCTTTAGATTGGATTAAAAAATTTGAAGGGTTAAAAATTGTACTTATTCATTCTACTATAAAACCTGGAACAACAAAGAAAATTCAAGAAAAATCAAACATACCAGTTTTATTTTCACCAGTTCGTGGAGTACATAAAAGATTTTCAGAAGACATAAAAAAATATACAAAATTTATTGCATCAGATAATGATCAAATAAATTCAGAATTAAAATCAGAATTAAAAGATAGATTTGAAAAAATTGAATTAATGTCAACTACTAAAACTGCAGAACTTGCAAAAATATTAGTAGATACAACATACTATGGGTGGTTGATAAGTTATGCACAAATTACAAAAATGATTTGTGAAAAAGAAGGTGTTGATTTTGATGAAATGTGGAAATTTGCAGATGAAATACATGAGAATTTAGGAAACAGGCCAAAAATGTATCCTGGAATTATAGGGGGACATTGTGTTATACCTAATCTAAATTTAGTTGATTATGAAAATATAGATATGATTAAAAAAATTAATGAAGTTTATGAGAAATTTAAAAAATAATTGTTATCTTTAAAAATCTAGTTTTGTTAAAAGTTTTGAAGCAATTACAAAAAGTGCAGATGCAATTACAACAAGAATTAACATTTCTAAAATTACAAATTCAGTGATAGTGCCAAAAATTCCTGCTCTAATCACATCAACCAAATATGTTAATGGGTTTAGATAAAATGCAGATCGTAAAGGTTCAGGAACACCATCTGCAGGATAAAATGCAGTACTTACAAAAGCAAAAAATAGAAAAACAGTATTAATAATTACATTAAATCCTTCACTAGAATGTATTCTCGTAGAAATTATCGATGCTAATGAACCAAATAATATTGAACCAGTTATAGCTCCAAAAATAAGAATAGGAATTGTAAATAAAGAGAATTCCACAGAATCAAAAAATACAGGATACCCAACTACTGCTATTAATGATGCACTTACTAATCCCACTATACCTATAGTGAAAATATTACTTAAGATGTAATGACTTCTAGTAAATGGTCCAGACATAATTTGTTCAAACATACCATGTTTTCTGTCATTCCAAATCAAAATACCAGAGATGAGTGTACTATTCATAATATTAAATCCAATCATTCCTGATGCTAAAAATGCAGGATAATCAAGATTTTTACCAATAAAAGGTACATCATTGATTAATGGTGCATATGCATAGCCTGCAATAAAAATATAGATTAAAGGAAAAATTACTTGCCAAATTAAAAATCCAGGGTTAAGAGAAATTGTTAGATTTCTATTTACTAATCTAATTATTGGATGTATTTTATTTCACCATTTTTAAAAAGATGTCTTCAAGATTTGTTGGTACTGCAGATAGATCTTCGATCTCAATATTATTATCGTTAAGTATTTTTAAAACTTGTAACAATATTAATTCAGATTGTTCAGAATGAATAGTCAAATTTGTACCATTTTCAAAATCAATTTTACAATCTGAAATTTCTGATAATAATGAAGAAACTTGTGATTGTTTTTCAAATAAATGAATTTTAATAGTTTTTTCTTTTCCAAATCTAGTTTTTAATGCACTAGGAGAATCAACTGCAATTATTTTTCCTTTATTGATAATTGCAATTTCATCACAAAGATATTCAGCTTCTGTAAGAATATGAGTGGTATAAAATATTGTTAATCCAGTTTTTACTTTATTTTTTAAATAATCTAATAATTTTCGTCTTGCACTTGGATCTAATCCCGCAGTTGGTTCATCTAAAAATAAAAGATCCATGTCATGCATAAATTCACGAGCAACTTGAACTCTTCTTCTTTGACCAATAGAAAGATCTTCATTTCTTTTTTTACGAATTTCAGCTAAATCAAAATCTTCTAAAAGATGATTCATTCTTTTTTTACGTTCAGATTTTGGAACATTCCACATCATTCCATATTTGTCAAGAGCTTTTTCAACAGTAAGAGTGGGTTCATAACTAGGTTGTTGTAAAACAACGCCAATTTTATGACGAACATCTAACGGATTTTTGATTGCATCTATACCTAAAATTGAAAGAGAACCTGAAGAGGGAGAAATCAAGGTTGTAAGAAGTTTAATGGTAGTTGATTTTCCTGCCCCATTTGGACCTAAAAATCCAAAAACATGACCTGATTTTACAGATAATCCAATATCATCAACTGCTTTGATTGAGCCATATGATTTTGATAGATTGTTTACTTTAATACAAGACACAATAAATCTGCGATCTTCCTATTAATTTAGTTAATGAGATGAATAATGAAAGTATCGGAAAAAACAGGTTATTTTAAAAAAAACTGATCTTAAAAAAATAATTGGATCTATATTGGAATTATGCGATCTTTTTAAAAATGAAATAACTTTTCCAAAAAATGAAATTTTTATTAATAGAACAAGTTTATCAAAAATGAATTGTCTGAATTTGATAATTTAATTGATAAGTTAATTGAAGAAAAATCAGAGTTAACTAGAGAAAATATAGAAGAGCAAATTAAACTAAAAAAAGAAAAGATTGGTGCAGGTTATTTGACTGATCAAGGTGCATTGTTTTTGATTGCATCAGATTATGGAGTAACATTAGCAGGACCTCTAAAAGTAGAATTAAGTATTAAAGATCTGTATGCAGGTGCAAAAGAAATTTCATTAGAAACAAGAGTTTTGAATCTTTCTCCTGCAAAACAATTTTCAAGAAAGGATGGTTCCCCATTTTATCTTAGAACAATGACAGTGTACGATTCTAATTCAACAGCCAGTGTAAAATTATGGGATGAAAAAGCAAATCTTCCTGGAATTGAAAATATCAAACCAGGTGATTTAATCAAAATAATAAAGGCATATGTAAAATCAGATCTTGACGGTTCACCAACTATCAACATTGGTTCAGGATCAAATATTGAAGCTACAGAAACAAAAAGTGAAATTCCAACTATAGATACCATAACAAAAGATGTTAGTGAATTACAAGAGGGACAAAAAGATCTTGTAATGTCAGGAACCATTGATGGTGCCATAAGTGGAATGGAGTTTACAAATTCTCGTGGTCAACCTGGAAAGGCATTAAGAATGAGACTAAAAGGTAAGGATGGTAGTGGAATTAGAGTAGTAATTTGGGGTAAAGATGAATCATCAGTTCCAAATATGATTTCACAGTCAGCTAAAGTAAGATTACTTGGTGTCAGAGCAAAATCTGGAAACCAAGGATTAGAAATTCATGGAAATGAAGCAACCATAATTGAAATTGATGGTGGTGAAATAAAACCAATAATTGCCAGAATACTTTCAATTTCAACTACAGAAACAGGAAAAAATATGATACTGGCAGTTGATGATAAAAAGAACTCGTATAATATCAGTGATTCATCAAACTCTACTAGTATTTGCAAAGAGGGAGATGTCATAGAATGTATGCCATCAAAAATTTATGGGAATTCAGTTACACTAGATGAAAATTCTTTTGTAAGAAAATTAGATGAAGATGATACAATTCCAACATTGACTAAGTTTAGAACAAAAATTAATGATATCAAAGTAAATGAAAATTATTGTATTGAATCAATTATTCTTAAAGCACCTGAAAGAAAAGAAGTACAAACAAAAACAGGTGAGTCTATTTTACTTTCAGAAATGTTTGTAGAAGATGATACAGGCCAGATTTGGGTAAAAGGTTGGAGAAATCAAGCAAGAATAATTGATAAATGTGAATTAGGAGAAATAGTTTCAATTACAGGATTAAATGCCAAAGCTGGTCTTGAAGGAAGAATTGAATTATTTTTAACAGCATTTTCAAAAATTATAAAAAAGAATTAAGAATCCCAGAAACCTCTAGTTACAACATATTGCCTTTCAGCTTCATAGATTTGTTTAAACAAATGTTCTTCATCTATCATATTTCGTAAAATTCTTGCTGCAGTATCTGCACCTACACCATATCCAGACATCACAGTAATTGCAATTTTACCAAAATTTTCAACCAATGAAGAGACTTTCCAGGCACGATTAAACTTGTGTTTTTCATCAGATGTCAATTTTTTTCCTTCATGTTTTTTTTGAATTATTTTTGGGAGATCATAATCAGAGTAATATGTTGCAGTAATTTGTCTGGCTTTACAATAAGGACATACCAAAATATTCACCTCATTTGTTTGAAAAACACGTTCCCATTTACCACATCTAGCACAAATTAAACGATGTTTAGTTTTTTCAAGTCTTGCTTTGACAAGATCAAGTATTCCTTTATCTAAATTTGCAGGAGATGAATAATATTTTGTTGTATGATCTAAGATAGGTTCTGCCAATTTTGAAAATTTATCAACTTCAATCCATTTAATTTGAATTTGATTATTTTGAATTTCTTTGAGAAGTTTATCAGTGTTTTTTAGATCATATTTATCATGAAACAATTCACGAAGAGCCTCATGAACAAGAGCTGTTTTAGAATAACGTTCATACAAAAATCTAGCAGATTTTCTTTCATAAATTGCACCACGTCCAACAATTCCAAATTTTTTTGCAACACACCATGTTTTCCAATTTACATTATGAGTTCCGGTTAAAGAGGCAGTTACCATTGAGTATAAATCATAATCATCTTTAATAACTTCAAAAAAAAGTTTTTCTGAAATTCGTGATCTTGTTGATAAGACAATTCTGTATCCGTCTGAACGAGCATCAACTATAGAACCTAATATTGATGAAATCATAGAAGAAAGTAAAGTAGATAATGTAGAATTTATTTTAGTTCCAAAACATGAATGAATCACAATTGAACCTTGAGATTTGTTAGATTCGATAATAAAATTTGTATCATCAGGAATTTCATCAAGATCTAATTTTTCAATAGTTTTATTGATTAACTCAAGAGAACCATTTTTGACTCTACTACGAAAATTTCCTACTTTTTTTGCAGTTTTGTAATCAATTGGAATACTTTCACCTTCCCAATATGGAACAGTGATACCTCCACCTCTAAATGGTTCAACATTTACAGTGAATGATTTTTCATCAACGTTTAGAATTCTCCATTGAGAACCTTTTAACACAAAAATATTTCCAGAATCCCCGAAATCACCTACAAATCTTTGATCTAATGAACCAATAATTTTTTTTCCAACACTATCAAAAACTTTGAATTTTAAGATGTCTGGAATTGTTGAAAGATTTTCAAAATAATATTTGAAGGAACGGCCTTTCTTCCAAAAAGTCATTTTAATTCTATCAAAAAATATCAAATAATTTGCATCAAGTAAATCTAAAACATCAACTAATTCCTCTAATTGTAAATTTCTAAAAGGATAAGCTTTTCTTACTAATTCAAATGCATTTTCAACAGAAATTTCACCAATTTGCATTGTCAATCCCACTAAATGATGAGCTAAAACATCCAGGGAACCATCATGGATTTTTTGTTCTTCTATTGAGCCTTCTTTAATCCGTTCAAGAATAGCTCTTGCTTCAAATTCATCATCAGAATTATTTGTAATAATTAATCCTTTAGCTGATGCATTTCTATTATGTCTACTTCTTCCAATTCTTTGAATTAACTTTGAAACTTGTCTTGGAGAACCATAATGAATTACTAATTCAATTGACCCTATATCTAATCCTAATTCTAATGAAGATGTACATACTACAATTCCACGTTTTCCTTCACGTAAATTTTGTTCAGTCTCTTCTCTAACTTCTTTTGAAAGTGAACCGTGATGTAATTCAATTGTCATAGAAGATTTTTCCTTAAGAATTGATGCTAAAAATTCAGCCTCACCACGAGTATTAGTGAATAAAAGTACTGGCGAATCTAATTTCAAATCTAAAACATGTTCAATGATTTTTTCTGCTACATCAGATATTGTTCCATCAACATATTTTATTTCTACATCATATTTTCTAACAGATGTATCTCTAATGATTTCACATTTTCTTTTAGTGCCTACAACAAATTTTCCTGCTTCTTCAAAATTTCCAACTGTAGCAGATAATCCAATTTTTGTAAGTGGATATTTTGAATTTAATTCCAATCTTTCTATACTTAGAGAGAGTTGGGTTCCTCTTTCACTTGCTAGTAATTCATGAACTTCATCAATTACAATCCATTCTAAATCAGATAATGCATCTAACATTTTGATTTGAGTTAAAAGAATAACTAAAGTTTCAGGTGTTGTAATTAAAATATCAGGTGGGTTATCTCTGATTTTTCTTCTATCTTTTTGAGTTGTATCACCATGTCTAATTTCAATAGATAATTCATTTGCTTGTGCATATTTTGTAATTCTTCGAAATACATCTCGATTCAATGCTCGTAATGGTGTAATGTAAAGAGCTTTTATTTTTCCATTTATTTTTGAATTTTTTAACATGGAAAATATTGGAATAACCGAACATTCTGTTTTTCCTGAACCAGTAGGGGCAATAACAAGACAATCTTTTTTTTGAAGAATAATTGGTGCAGCTTTATTTTGAATTTCAGTTAAGTTTGTAAATCCAAATTTTTCAAATAATGAATTAGGAATCGGATTCATCAGTTGATTTTGATCTTGATCTTTCATAAACAATTACACCCACTAGTCCAAGTGCAAACAAAACTACAGTGATAATTGGAATAGAATCAAAAATTCCTGCCATAGATAAACTCTGTAAATGACTGTTAAATATCTTCAGAATAATCAGATAAACCTAAAATATTAATTTTGTAAGTAAATTGTTTCTTGTTTAATGCCCAATAAATTTCTCCATGGAATTTTGATGAATTTCTAAAAAGATGTATTTTGATATGTGTGAATGGATCAATTGCACTTTTCATATTTTCTATCTCTTTGTTTTCAATATTTCTAATCATATTAGAAAAAACAACAGGGACTTTTTTTCTTATTGAAAATTTTGATAATTCATACATGTATTTCATAAATAATGAATTTTTTTCAAAAGTGGATTCATCTTTTTGATATTCATAAGAAAATAAATCAGTGATATTATCAATTATAATTAAAGAAAAATTTTCATTGTATAATTTTTGGATTGATTTGATTTGTTCTGCTGTATTTGTTAATCGCGATACAGTGATTTTTTGAAGAAAATCAAATTGTGATTCAGATTGCTTTTGGATTTCTAAAATTCTTTCAGGTCTGAATCCACCTGTAGTATCAAAAAATAAGACATTTCCACCATTTGTAATGGAATTTGTCAATAATTGTAATAACAACTGAGTTTTTCCAGTTCCATTTCCACCAAAAATATCTACAAGAATTCCTTTAGAAATTCCATTAGTCAAAAATTCATTTAATTTTTGAATTCCATTAATGTCCATTTGATAATTATTAGAAAAAGAAGAAAAAATTTAAGGAATTTCCATTTTTTCAAAGGAGGCAAGGCTTTTATTCCAGAGAAAAAGGTTTCAAAACAAGTGAATAATTAGTGTCACAATCAAGTAGCGCAAAAAGACCTTTAACAACTCTTCAAAAAAGTACAAAGAAGAAAGTTACTGTACGATTAAAAAATGAAGTTGAGTACAAAGGAAAAATGGATAATGTTGATTCATACATGAATTTGATTATGACTGATGCTGAAGAATTACATGATGGAAAAACAATTGCTAATTATGGCAGAGTCATTGTAAGAGGCAATAATGTATTATTTATCAAACTAGAAAACGAACTCTAGTAAACAAGGTGGTTTTATGACCAATAATTTTCTATTTACATCTGAATCAGTTACAGAAGGACACCCAGACAAAATTTGTGATAATATTTCAGATGCATTCTTAGATGAATATCTTAAACAAGATCCAAACTCCAGAGTAGCAGTTGAAACAATGGTAACAACAGATTTTGTTGTAGTTTCAGGGGAAGTAACAACTAAAGCTGATTTTGATAAAAAAGCTCAAGAAGAATTAGTAAGAAAGACAATACGTGAAATTGGTTATGACAATAAAGATTTGATGTTTGATGCTGATTCATGTAAAGTAGATTTACGATTACATTCACAAAGTCCAGATATCAGTCAAGGAGTTACTGCTACTGAAGAAAAAGAACAAGGTGCAGGAGATCAAGGATTGATGTTTGGTTATGCAACAAATGAATCAGAAGAATTAATGCCGTTGCCAATTTTATTAGCACATAAAATTATTCAAAAATTATCACAAGTTAGAAGGGATAAAACATTACCTTGGGTAAGACCTGATGGTAAATCACAAGTATCAGTTAGATATGAAGACAACAAACCAATTAAAATTGAAACAGTTGTTGTTTCAACACAGCATGCTCCAGAAATATCCCAAGAAGAAATTACAAATGAAATTATTGACAAGGTAATAAAACCAGTCCTAGGTAATTTATGGAATGATAAAATTAAAACTCATATCAATCCTACAGGAAAGTTTGTGATTGGCGGTCCACATGGAGATGCAGGATTAACTGGAAGAAAAATTATTGTTGATACGTATGGTGGATTTGGCAGACATGGTGGTGGTGCTTTTTCAGGAAAAGATCCATCAAAAGTAGATAGATCTGCATGTTACATGTGTAGATATATTGCAAAAAATCTTGTTGCAGCTAAATTTGCAGATAGATGTGAAGTTCAATTAGCATATGCAATTGGAGTAGCAGAACCAGTATCACTATATGTTAATACATTTGGAACAAACAAAATACCAGAAAACCAGATTATTGAATTGGTTAGAAAGAATTTTGATATGAAACCGTCAGGAATCATATCACAATTAGATTTGAAAAGACCGATTTACAAAAAGACTGCAGCATATGGTCATTTTGGTAGAAATGAACCTGAATTTTCATGGGAAAAAACAGACAAAGCTAATATCTTAAAGCAAGCTGCCGGACTCTAATAATTTTAATACAGATTGGAATTTTAATCCAGAAATCATTTTTAGTTTTTTATGATTCCCTTTAAAATTACCAATCAAAATATTTAGATCATCAATTCCAAAATCAGATTTTGGATTATTTATTGCAGTATGATAGCACTCTTCCAAATTAATTTTTTTAATATTTGTATTAGTTCCTTTAGAGAATAATTTAACATATTTTTCAAAAGAAATGTAATGTGGACCAACAAGATCAATTATTTTATTTTTAAATTTGACATCAAAAGTAGATTCAAGTATTATTTGTACCACATCATTGACAAAAATTGGTTGAATGGAGTATGTTCCAGAACCAGGAATTGTAATTTGTTTATTTTTAATTTGTTTTTTTAAATATTTTGTAAATAAATCATTTTTCCCAACTATGTATGAAGGTCTAAAAATGGTATAATTTAATCCTGAATTAATAATTAATTTTTCTGCTTTATATTTAGAAATAAAATATTCTGATGATGTTTTATCTGAAACACCTAATCCACTAGTAAAAATAAATTTTTTTATTTTTGCTTTTTTACATAGATTTAGAATATGATTTGTAAATTCAACATTTACATTATTATAATTAATTTCAACAGATTGTTTTCCAATTCCAACAAGATGAATTAATGTATCTGAATTTTTAATTTTTGGTACAATAGTTTTTAGATCATAGTTTTTTGAAATTATTTTTTGTTCATTTTTGAATTCTTTAAAATTATTTCTTGAAATTGAAACTAGTTCAATATTTTTTTTAGATAAATATTTTCTAAGGTTTGTGGCAACAAAACCACTTGCTCCAGTAATAACAATTTTAGGAGATTTGTTCATAAAATAATCAAATTAATTTGAATTTTAAATCTATTTAGAAAATAAGCAAACAAGAATTAATACAGTAAAATTAATACAAAAATTGTGAGTAAAGATAAAGCAAATCTAAAAACGGGATACACTACTGGAAGTTCTGCCACAGCTGCTTCAAAAGCTGGATTATTATCAATTATCAATCAACAAAAAATAGAAAATATAGATATTTTGTTGCCAAAAGGAAATTTAATTCAAATTCCTATATTTTCTTGTGATTTTGAATTAGATAAAGCAAAATGTTCAGTTATTAAAAATGGTGGAGATGATCCTGATGTTACTCATGGTGCAGAAATTATTGTTGAAATATCATTTACAGAAAATGTTGATGAAATAGAAATTGATGGTGGTGAAGGAGTTGGGATAGTTACAAAGCCAGGTTTAGGTTTGGAAATTAACAAAGCTGCAATTAATCCAGTTCCAAAAAAAATGATAATTGAAAATTTAAGAAAAATAGGTGGGGAAATTTTACAGAAAAAAGGAATCAAAGTGTTGATTTTAGTACCTAAAGGAAAAGAGTTAGGTCCTAAAACAGATAATCCAAGATTAGGAATTAAAGGAGGAATCTCAATTTTAGGAACTAGTGGAATTGTAATTCCATTTTCTACTGCAGCTTTTGCTGCATCAATTAGACAAAGTTTGGACGTAACAGTTGCAATGGGTGGTGATACAGTAGTACTTACAACTGGTGGAAGAAGTGAAGATTTTGCAAAAAAAATGGTAGATTTGCCAGAACATTGTTTTGTGCAAATAGGTGATTTTTCAGGGTATGCAATTCAACAGTGTGGTAAAAAAGAATTCAAAAAAGCATATGTTGTTGGTTTCATTGGAAAACTAGCAAAAATGGCAGCAGGTGTTAAACAAACTCATGTTAAAGGGTCCAAAGTGAATATGAATTTTCTAGCTGAATTGGCTCAAAAATGTAATGCTAATGAAAGTATAATTCAAGATATAAAAAAAGCAAATACAGCAAGACATGTTTCAGAAATTATTCAAAAAAATAAGATTGTAGGATTTTTTGACTTGATTTGTAGTGAGACGTATAAACATATGAGAAAACATTCTGAAGAAAAAGTTCCAATTGATGTAATATTGTTTGATTTTGAAGGAAAAATATTGGCTAGGAAATCTGAACAGTAAGGTATTTTATTAAAGTTGGAAATTTTTGATTATGGAAAAAACTGTAATTCTTGCCATTACTAAGAATGGGATAAATATTGGAAAAAATATAAAAAAACTATTTCCAGATTGGGATGTATATGCACCTTCAAAATTAACAACTGAAGCAGTAGGAATTACATGGTATTCTGAGCCTACAACAGAAAAAATTGTTGAACTTTTTAAAAATAATAATGCATTAATCTGCATTTTTTCATTAGGAGCAGTAATTAGATTAATTGCCCCATACTTGAAAGATAAAAAAACAGATCCGGCAGTAATTGTCATTGATGATAAA
>JABJDB010000089.1 GCA_018668425.1 Nitrososphaerota archaeon
AGGTGCTGTCTTTTTAGTTGTTTTTTTAGGTGCTGTCTTTTTAGTTGTTTTTTTAGGTGCTGTCTTTTTAGTTGTTTTTTTAGGTGCTGTCTTTTTAGTTGTTTTTTTAGGTGCTGTCTTTTTAGTTGTTTTTTTACTAACAGATTTTTTAGTTTTAGATACAGCCATAATGATTTGAAAAAATATGAACCTTATTTAAATTAAGAATGAGAATTAGATTCTTTAGAATTTTTTTTGATACTAGGTTGAATCAAAGAACTAGAATCAACATAAACATCATAAAATGACAATCCATCCATCTGTGTTTGATGATCAATTTCTTGAATCTTTTTTAATTCTTCAGAAGAGGCATTAAGGACTAGTTCATCTAATTTTTGTAAATCTTTACGTTCTTTTGGAGTCAATTAATTAATGATTAAAAATTCTCATTTAGGGTCAAAAGTTGGCATATTAGACTAATTGCTAAACTTAGTAGACAAGATTTTAGCCAAAACATAATAGAAGATTTTTGCTAGGCTCAATTATGGAGACTAAGAATATCGGTTTGCGTGGAATTGAGGTAGCAGATACCAAAATTTCAAACATTGATGGAGAAAAAGGAAAACTCATCTATCGTGGATTCGATATTTTAGATCTTACAGAGAATTCAACATTTGAAGAAACAGCATATCTATTACTTTACGATAGTTTACCAACTAAACCACAATTAGATGAATTCAATTCAAAATTAGTAGATGCAAGATACATCCCAAAACAAATGCAAAAAAACATGGGAAATTGGAGAAAAGATGCAGACCCAATGGATATGCTTCAGGCATTTGTATCAGCACTTGCAGGGTATTATGATGAAGAATTTTCAAACAAAGATGCCAGTTATGATAAAGCAATCAATCTCATTGCAAAAGTTCCCACAATTGTTGCCAGTTGGCACAGAATAAGAAACGGACTAGAGCCAGTAGAACCAGATTCATCACTAAGTCATGCTGCAAATTTTCTATACATGATGTTTGGAGAAAAGCCAGACTCTGAAGTTGAAAAAATATTTGATGTTTGTTTGATTCTTCATGCAGACCATACTTTCAATGCATCCACATTTACAGCAAGACAAGTTGCATCAACTAGAGCACACATGTATTCAGCATCAAGTGCTGCAATTGGGGCATTAAGTGGAGAATTGCACGGAGGTGCCAATACAGAAGTAATGAAAATGCTCTTAGAAATTGCAGAATCAGATAAAGTTGAAGAATGGATTAAAGAAAAAATAACTGTAGGAGATAGAATCATGGGTATGGGACATGCAGTTTACAAAACATATGATCCCAGAGCACAAGTACTAAAGGAACTATCAAGAAAACTTGCAGATAAAACTAAAGACCCATGGTTTGATATTACAGAAAAAGTAGAGACTGCAACTATTTCAGAAATGAAATCCCAGAAAGACAGAGATATCTATCCAAATGTGGATTTGTATAGTGCATCATTATATTACATGTTAAAAATTCCAATGGATCTCAATACTCCAATCTTTGCAATTTCAAGAGTTGTAGGATGGGCAGCACATATCATTGAAGAAAAATTTGCAGAAGCTGCACCAAAACCTGCATTATACAGACCAAAAGCAACGTATGTTGGAAAATATTGTGGACCTGAAGGATGCGAATACCAAACTTTAGACTTGAGAAAATAATTTTAATTTCTTGTACTAAGCCAATCTTTAGCTTTTGAATTTACATCGTGTTTGTATAGCACTTCAAAAACCATATCATAAAATGTGATACCTTTTTTTTGAGCCTGATCATCTAACCACTTTATTCCATCAGCCAATTCAGGATCATATTCTGAAAATTCGACTAATTCATCTACCATTTTTGAAAAGAATGCATGTGATTCAAGCATATGTACACATTTCAAACTATGATCATAAATGAAGTATTCAAAAGATATAGACAAAAGAGTCACTTTTTGGTTGTAAAATAATAGGTTCAAAAACAACAAAGCAATAGTGCTTAAGACCAAAAACGATTAGTTACTTGGTGACAGCTCAATTGCATTGTATGATGTTATTACCATCTTGAATCATAAAAGAAATAATTGTCCAACATCATTGACAACAATCTAAACTCGATTACAGCGATCATATAAGATATTCAAAAATAAATTAAAAAAAGTATAAAATTTTCAATAATTTAAGAACTTGAAGGTTTTCAATCTTAAAATTAGATTTAATTCAGATAGGATTTACTTTATGAATTTAATACTGAAGATTAGATTTATTTACCATGCGTAATTCTTGATATCAATTATGGCAAGCATAGACAACATAGCAATTGCATTTACAATTGCAATTTTAGCTGTCGGTGTAGGAACTGCATTCTATTTGAGTGGGGTTCAAGACGCCGGTCCTGTTGTTTCAGCTCCAGTAGTTTCAAAACCAGTTGAGCCAGTAGCTCAAGTAGATAATGAAACTCCTACAAAACCAATGAAGTCAGGTTGGGATAGACTAACATCAGATACAGATCCAGGAATGGGTCATGAATCACACCAACTGGCAATAATTTTGGCCCCAAGTGACAAAGTATATTCAGGTACTCTAGAATATGATGCATCTGAAAAAATACAACTTGTTTCATTACGTGGCCCATTGGCACCTGGAGAAGACAAAGGACTAAAAACATGGACAACAGATGGCAAAACAATATTTGAATTGACATTTGTTGATCGAAAAAACGCTAAAGGATTATGGGAATTTTCCGGTAATGCTTTAGCAGTTCACACAATGAAAACAACTCCATTCATAGTTGATTACAAAGTAGATTATTCTGTAAATGAAGCAGAAAAAACAATAGTACTTGAAGAGAGAATGGCAGTAGAAGAATCACAAGCTGATACAATGGATGAAGAACCAGCAGGACCAATGACACACACTGTCGATGTTCCAGTAGGTACTTCAGTTCCAGGATGTGAGGAAACAAACTCTTGTTATTCACCAGCAGATATCACAATCAATGTTGGAGATACAGTAGAGTGGCCTAACGTAGACACAGCAGCACATACTGTTACTAGTGGAAGTCCAGCAGACGGTCCATCAGGTATATTTGACAGCAGTTTACTAATGGCAGATGCAACATATGCATTTACATTTGAAGAAGCTGGTGATTATGACTACTTTTGTATGGTCCATCCATGGATGGTCGGTAGTGTTTCAGTGAACTAACCAAAATTTTTCCTTTTTTCTTATTTTATTTGATTTTTACGAATAGTTCTGTTGTATGCTACACCAAATCGATGAGTTTCATCTCTGATGTGTTGTAATATTTTCAAAGATGGTTTTAATTTTGAAATTATAATTGGTTTTTTATTTTTAGGAGTAAAAATTTCTTCATTTTCTTTTGCCAAAGAAATACAAGGTAATTTCAAACCAAGTGATTGTAATGACTTCATTGCAGATGACAATTGTCCTTTACCTCCATCAATTACAATCAAAGCAGGCATTTTAGAATTATCTTCAGATAATCTATAGTATCGTCTCTTGATAATCTCACCAATCATTGCAAAATCATCTCGTCCAGTAACTGTTTTTATTTTGAATTTTCGATATCCAGATTTATCAGGTTTACCTCCAACAAATCTAGCCATAGAACCTACTGCAAAGTCTTCACCGTGATTTGAAATATCAAAGCATTCAATGATGTTAGGAATTTCATCTAAATGTAAAATATCTTTTAATTCCACTAGGCCAGGATCACCACCTTTTTGATGAATTAATAAAACATTTTTTAAAATCAAATTAATGATATCTTTTTTCTTTCCTTTGGTAGGTTTGATTATTTGCACAGAAAGTCCAGATAATTCAGACAGTAATGATTCCAAAAAAGATTTGTTTTCAGGTAGTTCACTAACAAGAATTTGTTTTGGGATTTTATGAGTAGAATAGTATTGATACAAAAAATTAGAAAATGAATTATCACCTACCAAATCAAAAAAGAATTTATCACTATCACGAATTACACCATTAATCATTCTAAAGTTCATCACTACTGCAGTTTGAGATTCAATTCCAATTCCAAAATATTCCTCATCAGAATTTTCAATATATTCCATTTTTTGTTTTGTTTGAAGACTACCCAATCTAATCAAAGTGTCACGAATGTCTTTTGCACGCTCAAATTGCTCTAATTTTGCTGCTTGGTGCATCTCTTCTTCTAATTTTTTTGTAAAAATTTTTGTTTGATTTTTTCCCTTTAGGACTTGTTCTAAAGAATCAACATGTTTTGCATATCTTTCCTGTGCATCTTTGAATTCACATGGACCTTCACAATTTCCCAAATGATATTCTAAACAAACTTTTTTTGGCAAAGTTTTACAAATTCTAATCTGAAATGATTTACGTAATGCTCCAATCGTAAGTAATTTTGAGCTACCTTGAGTAAAAGGACCAAAAGTTTTTCCTTTACCCAAAAATGTTCCATCTCTTGTTCTTCTAGAAACTAACAACCTAGGATATTTTTCATCAGATATTCGCAAGTATGTGTATCGTTGTTGATCTTTTAATTCAATGTTAAATCGAGGACGATATTTTTTTATCATATTTGATTCTAAAAGAAATGCTTCACTCTCATTATCAGTTAAAACAAATTCTATAAAATCAATATTTTCAACTAATTTTTGAGTTTTGTAATTTTGATTTTTTAAAAAATAAGACTTTACTCTGTTTTTTAGATTTTTAGCCTTTCCAATGTAAATAATTTTTCCATCAGAATCTTTCATCAAATAAATTCCAGGATCAGTAGGAATTGTAATTGTGGAAATATCAAAGGTCATTTTTTCAATAATTTTTTCAGATACTTTCCAGTATAGCTTCCAGGAGATTTTGCAATGTCGTGAGGAGTTCCAATGGATACCACTTGTCCTCCACCATCACCACCTTCAGGTCCAAGATCAATTAACCAATCAGAATTTTTTATGACATCCATGTTATGTTCAATTACCACAACAGTATTTCCCAAATTTACCAATCTATTCAATACATCAAGTAATTTTTGAACATCTGCAAAATGAAGGCCAGTTGTAGGCTCATCTAAGATGTAAAGTGTTTTTCCAGTTCCTCTTTTTGATAATTCTGAGGCAAGTTTAACCCTTTGAGCCTCACCACCAGAGAGAGTGGTTGAGGATTGTCCAAGTTTGATGTAACCCAAACCAACATCAAAAATAGTTTGTAATTTTCTTTTAATCGAAGGTATATTTTCAAAAAAGTTTAATGCCTCATATACAGTCATACCTAAAACATCAGAAATATTTTTTCCCTTGTACAAAACAGAAAGAGTCTCAGAATTATACCGTTTACCTTTGCACTCATCACACTTTACATATACATCAGATAGAAATTGCATTTCAATTTGTTTTACCCCATCACCATCACATGCAAAACATCGTCCATTAGCTACATTAAATGAAAATTGTCCAGGGGCATATCCACGTTCTTTAGATAATTCAGTATTAGAGTATAATTCCCTAATCGGAGTAAATGCACCAATATATGTTGCAGGATTTGAACGAGGTGTTCTACCAATTGGAGATTGATCAATTGCAATTACTTTATCAATATTTTCCAAACCACTAATTTTCTTATGTGTACCAGGTCTCACATTTGATTTATAAAAATGATTTTCAAGTGATTTAAGTAAAATATCATTAATTAAAGTAGATTTACCAGAACCTGAAACTCCAGTGATTGAAACAAAAAGTCCAAGAGGAATCTCAACATTAATGTCTTTTAGATTATTCTCTGATGCTTTGTGAATTACTAAAGAACCTGAACGATTACGTATTTTATCTTTTAAAGTAATTAATGAATTATCTTTTAGATAATTCCCAGTAACTGATTTTTGTCCATTAAGGATTTTATCAATTGTTCCCTCAAAAACTACATTTCCACCATGAACTCCTGCACCTGGACCTAAATCGACAATCCAGTCTGAATTTCGGATAACTTCTTCGTCATGCTCTACTACAATTACAGTATTTCCAAGATTTCGTAGCTTATTTAGCGTTTTAATTAATCTTGCATTGTCTCGTTGATGTAATCCAATTGTTGGTTCATCAAGGACATACAAAACTCCAGTAAGATTTGAACCAATTTGAGTAGCCAAACGGATTCGTTGAGATTCACCACCAGAGAGAGTAGAACTTAGTCGATTAAGGGTTAGATAATTTAATCCAACATTCATTAAAAATTCAAGACGTTCTTTGATTTCTTTTAAAACATCTCTTGCAATATATTGTTCATTCTCTGTTAATTTTAAATTTGAAAAAAAGTTATAGCAATTATCAATTGATAAGTCACAAACATCCATGATTCCTTTATCGTTAATTTTTACTGCAAGCGATTCAGGTTTTAATTTTTTTCCATTACAATCATTACATGGAGTATCTCTCATGTATTGTTTCAACCATTCACGTTTTGATTCAGAATCAGTTTCCATGAAAACACGTTGTAAATTTACCAATACACCCTCAAACGCATTTGTGTATTGCCAAGAAGAATCTCCAGACTTTGAACGATAGTTAAAATCAATCATATCATCGCTTCCATGTAAAATAATTTTTAGATGTTTTGGTTTTATTTTATTAATGGGCGTCATCAAATCAAATCCAAATTTTTTACCAACTGCCCTTAATGCTTGTCGTCTAAAAGATGAAAATCTGCCACTCCAAGGAACAATTGCCCCATCTAAAATTGATTTTGTTTTATCAGGAATTACTAAATCAGCATCAAATTCCATTTTTACACCAAGACCATTACATGTCTTACACAAACCAAATGGAGAATTAAATGAAAAATTTCGAGGTTCAAGTTCACCAATAGTTAATCCACAATGAGGACATGCGTTATTTTGAGAGAAAATTCTTTCGTCTTTATCAGATGAAATCATCACATCGCCTTTTGATGTTTTAATCGCAGCTTGAATTGCCTCAAAAAGTCTAGAACGTTCAGATTTGTTAGCAGTTATCCTATCAACTACTACCTCAATATTGTGCCATTTCTGCCTGTCAAGGGCAGGTATTTCCTCATCTAGGCTTAAAATTTCCCCATTTAGACGAATTCTAGAATATCCATCTTTTTTGATTTGCTCAAATAGTTTCTCATAGGTTCCTTTTTTTCTTTGAACAAGAGGAGACAAGATTAGAATTTTTTTACCGGAAAAATCTTTGAGTACAGAATCACAAATTCTCTCAATTGACTGAGTAGAGATTTTTCGCTTACAATTAGTGCAGTATGGAATACCAATTCTAGCATAAAGTAACCTCATGTAATCATAAATTTCAGTGGTAGTACCAACAGTTGAGCGAGGGTTTTTGCTAGTAGTTTTTTGTTGAATTGAAATTGCAGGGGACAGTCCATCAATAGAATCAACATCAGGTTTATCCATCATATCTAAGAATTGTCGAGCATATGCTGAAAGTGATTCAACATAACGCCTCTGCCCTTCAGCATAAATTGTATCAAAAGCTAAAGTAGATTTCCCTGATCCAGATAATCCACTAATTACAACTAGTTTATTTTTTGGAATATCAACATCAATATTTTTTAAATTGTGATGTCGTGCACCACGAATTTTTAATTTATTTTCGGTCATTTTTAAATTGAAGTTCCTTTTCTAGTCTTTTTATTCTATCTCTACATTCTATGGCACGCTCAAAATCCAAGTCTTCAGAATATTTTTTCATTTGAGCCTCTAAATCAATTATATCAGTTGAAATATCATGAGATGATTTTAATTTTGATTCATCTAGCATTGTTTCTTGTTCTGGAACTGATTTGATGATTGTTTGAGGAGTGATGTTATGTTGAATATTATATTGTGATTGTTTTTCTCTACGACGTTTTGTTTCATCCATTGCATGAATCATAGATTTTGTAATATTATCAGCATACATTATCACACTACCGTGTTCATTTCTAGCAGCTCTACCAAAGGTTTGAATCAAACTAGTGAAATTTCTCAAAAAACCTTCCTTATCTGCATCCAAAATTGCAACTAGAGAAACTTCAGGAATATCCAATCCCTCCCGTAACAAATTGATTCCAACTAGAACATCAAATTCCCCCAAACGCAATTGGCGGATTAATTCAGTTCGTTGTAATCCTTCAATTTCAGAATGCATGTATCTGACACGAATCTGTTTTTTTGATAGATATTCTGCCAGATCTTCAGCCATCCTTTTAGTCAAAGTAGTGACTAAAACACGCTCAGATTTTGCTGCTTTTTTGTTAATTTCTTGAATTAAATCATCCATCTGATTTTTTGTGGGCCTTATCTCAACTAGAGGATCCAATAACCCAGTAGGGCGTACCAATTGTTCTGCAATTTTTGAGGAGATTTTTTTCTCATAATCTGCAGGGGTTGCAGAAACAAAAATAGTATTTTGAATATATTTTTCAAATTCTTCAAATTTTAATGGTCTATTATCAAATGCACTTGGTAAACGAAATCCATATGTTATCAATTTATCTTTTCTTGAATGATCACCTTTGTACATCCCATGAAGTTGAGGTAAAGTAACGTGAGATTCATCAATTACCAAGAGATAATCATCTCCAAAAAAATCCATTAAACAAAATGCTTTTTCACCAGCTTGCCGTCCATCAAAATGTCTAGAATAGTTTTCAATACCTGAACAATACCCCAACTCTTCAATCATTTCTAAATCATATTTTGTTCTCATCTCTAATCGTTGTTTTTCAAGTTCATTTAGTTCAGGTAATCGTTTTTTTAATTCATCTTTAATAGAAGTAATAGCATTTTTTCTAACATCTTTTGCAATCAAGTAATGTTTTGCAGGAAATATTTTCATTTGAGAGAGTTTCTTTTTTTCTTTTAATGAAACATGATCAAGGATAGTGATTTTCTCAACATCATCACCAAACATAGAGATTCTAACAATGTCTTCAGAATAAGCAGGAGTGATATCTATAGTATCACCTTTGACTCTAAAATTTCCAGGTGCAATTTCAGTGTCGTTTCTTTCATATCTTGCATCAATTAATTGTCGAATTAGTTCACTACGTTTTATTTCATCGCCAGAATTAATTACAATTGCCAAATCTTCCCAATCTTTAGGATTACCAAGAGAGTAGATACAAGAAACAGTGGATACAATAATTGTTGGCTCACCAGAGAGTAACATGGCAGTAGCCTCTAGTCTTAATTTTTCAATTTTTTCATTAATCTGAGTATCTTTTTCAATATACGTATCAGTTTGAGGCAGATAGCTTTCAGGTTGGTAATAGTCATAGTATGAAACAAAATATCCAACATTGTTTTTTGGGAAAAATTGTTTTAATTCAGAGTATAATTGTGCTGCAAGGGTTTTGTTGTGAGAGATAACCAGAGTATTTTTTCCAGTTTTTGCAATAACATTTGCAACAGAAAATGTCTTTCCACTTCCAGTTACACCCAATAATGTCTGAACAGACTTTTTTTCTACACCTTTAACTAATTCAGCAATTGCCTGGGGCTGATCACCTGTAGGGACATAATCAGAAGATAGTTCAAATTTTGTAATTTGCTCCAACATCACCAATCCCTAAAAACAGAATTTAAAGCAATGGTGATAACAGACTAAATTACCATACGGGTTCATCAATCATTTTTAATCCATCATTAGTAATCTCAAATCCCATAACTTTCAAAGTACTTTTTGCAGTGGGGGAATTTTTCTCAAAAATCTTTTGAGCCAAAATTGCTCTAGAACTTGAATCCATATGTTGTCCAATTTTGTATTTTCCTTTAATGGATTTTGGAATTATCTTAATTACTGCAACCTCATCTAAAACCAAGTCATTATTTTGTAATGGATCATAATGACCTTCAGGCTGATATTTTTTCATCATTTCATTTAGTGCCAAAGCTTTTTCAGCATCATCAGACACAAAAACAGATTCTCCTTTGATAACTACACTAATGTACAAAGTATCAGCTTGAGATGCATTTGTAGGGTGGGAAAAATATGACGGTAAAAATTCCAATTCTCTATCTACTTCAAAACCTACTTTGAAATTTCTTTTAATATTTTCAAGTTTTTCACCCCTAGGAAAGGAATGCATGTAGATGGCATCATTAACAAATGAAAAATTCATAGGAATAACTTGAGGGTAACCATTCTCATCAATACTTGCAACACGTCCAACATGTTCTTGATTTAAAAATTCCTTGATTTTTTCATATGATTTAATCTCCAATCGTCCCACTAATTTCAAATCATCAAGTAATTTTTCATCTAATTTAATAAACTAAGTGTAGCAACACCATATAATAACATGCGAGACCCATATCTTGACGGATTAAAAGATGATTATGATAATTATTCAAATCAATTAAAAAAATTAAAAAAGAAATTACTAAAGTCAAGTTCATCAGGGGAACAAGCAAAAATTATCAAGCAAATTGATTCAATTGCAAATAAAATGGAAAATAATCAAAAACAATCAGTTAAAGTAACAAAATCCAGAATCAAAGAAAGAAAAGCAAAATCAAAGAGATAAACTAGTCATCATCTAATTCTTTGACCATTTCTTTGATTTCTAAAATTCGACATTCTAATTCAGTGCATTTGCTTTTTAATTCAGCAGTCATGATGTATCATCACAAAAATAATCAAAAAGTAACAACGTCATAAAATTTGACTTTATTCATCCAAAGTTTTCATTAATGAGAATCACTAAATTTAGGTACGATTATTCAAATTCATGGATGAAAGGGATGAAGAGTACAGAGACGCTACAAATCAAGTTCTAAAATTACTAGAAGAGTGGGGACATAATTCAAGATTCATCTGGTTTAGAGAATTACATAGAATTACAGATATCGATAAAGGATTATTGCGAAATATTCTCAATGAATTAAAAAAATCAAAAGAAGTCAAAGAAATGCATGGGACAAACAATAGAATATTTTTTTGTCTCAAAAAATATTACGTTAGATGTAGAGATATAGAATTCAGATTCAAAGGAAAAGAAATAATGCTTAGAGATGGAAGTAAAACAAAAATCATTCAAGGGGCAACAAATGCAACTGAGCGTACAAGGAAAAGATTAGAAAAACAAAAAATGAAACGTAAGGCAAAATTAGACAATAAAATTAAAACAAAAACCAGTAGACACTAGATTATAAAGAATCTTCAGTTTGTCGTCTTGCAAAATTAGTTTCTGCACGTTTGAGTTTTGCAGATTCTGCCACATCTTCAGTCATATCATATAATTGATGAAGTTCTAAATCAGATGTCAATTCATCTTCTTTTTCATCTTCCAAATCAAGTTCTAAATTTGCTAAAATTTCTACATTTTCTTCTAAAATGTCAAGGCATTTTTTTACTGATTCAGGAAGTTCATCATCCATTACAAATTTAGTAAAACTAGTATGGTAAATGATTTGCTGTATGTAATAAGATAAAACGTCTTATTGTTTGGCTATTTCTCGAAGTTTTGGCATTACATGAGTTGCAAATTTGTCAATAGAGCCAAAGTAGTTCTTACCCCAGAATCTAATTACAAAGTGATTTACACCAGCTTTCATGAATTCCTCAAATACTGGAATTATATCTTCAGGGG
>JABJDB010000090.1 GCA_018668425.1 Nitrososphaerota archaeon
ATCTAAGGATACAAGTTTTGACTTGTATTTTTCATGAATCAATTCAGCATCTGCTTTCATATCATCATTTTCAGAAACTATGTCAATCAATGCTTTTAGACGACGTAGAGTTAGTTGTTTTTCACGAATGAGTCTTTGTGAGTCGAGTCTCCATTTTGGAATAAAAATAACTACATCGCCTTGAAGTACAAGTTGCTCAAATTGGATTTGCTGTAATCCTTGAGAACCGCAATCAATGCCGACGGATTGAATACTTCCATCAATGTCAGTTATTGTTCCTGCGACTTTACCCATGAATGTTCCGTACATGTCTTTGACGTTTTTTCCGATAATTTCGGTTTCGTCTTGGGTCATGTGTGCTAATTATGAGATTTGTATAACCGACAAAGTGTAAGAAATTGTTTTAGTTTAGGTAAGATTATTTTCACCTAGTCAAAATTAGATTTTTTAGAGTAATTTTAAAATTCAGTGACAAAATAGTAGGCTCATGATTCAAAGAGAAGAGTTGGAACAAATTTTGCAATTTGTTGCAAGTAGATGGGTGGATACGGCAAGAGATCCAAAGAACAAAAACATGGAAAATCTACCAAGTGAGTTTTGGATGAATTCAGTTGGAGGTAAAACTGCCAATAAAGGATATTGGATCACATCTCTAATGTATACAGAAAATGAAGCAGATGCTGCAGCATTCAAAGAAGTGTTAATGAGATGGCAAGCTAAAGGTCAAGATACAAACAGAGACAAAGGTCCCGATCTAATTCAAATTGGAAAAAAGAAATAGACTATTAATAATTGTGAAACTGCAAATAATTATTGTCAGAATTTTCAAGTAATGAAAAAAAGATTCTTTCAGATCACTTTTCAAATACAGATGGTAACGTATTTGCAATAATTACACCAAGACAAGTAGACAGAGGAGCACTCATGTCAAGATATAGTAGAACAGACAAAAGCATGAGAAGAATTTTCCTTGATGAATTTCTAAAAAATAAAAATAGAGGTGCAGAATTTTATGACAGAGTATTATTAGAATATGGAGATGATTCAGTTGCAGAGTTAGGAGAAGCTCAAATTGCAGTTGAAGGATTATCAAACATAGCAGTTAAGAAAATAGAAGACAGAAGAATAGGGTTATCATATTTAGAAAAATCATCACGGTATGTTGCATGGAATAAAAAAGAAAATGGAAAGTACAGATTTTACAGAGATGAAGAAATTAAAAAATCAAAATTTTCAGATTTGTATGAAGAAACATGTAATTTTTCATTTGATGTTTATTCTAAAAATATTGAACCAATGGTAAACTATGTTAGAGAAAAATATCCAATTGAAAAATATAGTTTCAAAGATTCAAAAGATAATAAAGAAAAATTATTTTCTAAATTAAAAAATGAATCAGATATAAAATCTACAAATATGATTTACAGAGGATCAACTAAAGCAAAAGCACTAGACATTCTAAGAGGCCTATTACCGGCATCAACGCTTACCAATGTTGGGATAACAGGAAATGGAAGAGCCTTTGAATATTTGCTTACAGTTTTAGGCTCATCAGAACTAAAAGAAGAGCAAGAATTAGCCTCAAAAATCAAAAAAGAGCTTGACACCACAATAAAGTCATTTGTTAGAAGAGCAGATGACAAATACGGAAAAGCATTTCAAAAATATCTCAAAGATGTAAAAAGTAAAACAAAAGTAATTACTTCAAAAAAAATAAAATCAAATCCAACTAAAGGAACTAGTACAAAACTAGTAGACTATGAATCAGAAAAAAATTCTATTGATAAAATTATTACCAGTATTATGTATGAACAGTCACCAAGTACATCATATCAAAATATTTTCTCACAAGTAAAAAAAATATCAAAAGAAGAAAAAAACAAAATAATTAAAGAATTTACAAAATTACGAACAAACAGACGTCATAGACCATCAAGAGCATTTGAAAATGTATACTATACATTTGATTTGTGTAATAATTTTGGAATGTTTAGAGATTTTCATAGACACAGAGCGTTGACTCTAGAAAGACAGTTACTTACAACAGACCACGGATATAACATGCCAAATGAAATCAAAATTTTAGGAATTGAAAAAGATTTCAAAGATGCTATGAACAAAACTAAAGAAACGTTTGATAAAATGAGAAAGAAGTATCCAGAACAGTCACAATACGTTGTGAATTTTGCATATAATTATCCATATTTTATGAAATTCAATTTAAGAGAAGCATGTCATTTAATTGAATTGCGAACAGTACCTCAAGGACATGTAGATTATAGACGAGTTGCACAACAAATGTTCCAACAAATTAGCAAAGTACATCCAGTATTAAGTGAAATAATGAAGTTTGTAGATATGAAAGAATATGATCTAGAAAGATTTGAATCTGAAAAAAGAACCGAAGAGAAGAGAAAAAAATTAAAATAAAAAATCACATTACACTAAACAAATAGAAAATGACTGAAATCAAAAAAACACCTGAAGAATGGAAAAAAGAACTAACACCAGAACAATATGAAATTTGTATTAATCATGGAACAGAGCCAGCATTTTCTGGCAAATATGATCAAAGTAAACTTGAAGGATCATTCAAGTGTACATGCTGTGGAGAAGAGTTATTCTCATCAGATGCAAAATTTGATTCTGGCTCAGGCTGGCCAAGTTTTTGGAAGCCAATAGATGATGAGAAAATAGAATACATATCTGATTCATCATATGGAATGGTTCGTACAGAAGTAAACTGTAAAAAATGTGGAGCACATCTAGGGCATGTTTTTGATGATGGACCAAAGCCGACAAATTCGAGATATTGTATTAATTCAATTTCATTGCAACATGAGAAAGATATTGAAAAAGAAGCCTCAAATGTATAACAAAGCGTATTTAATTAACAGAGTTAATGATAAAAAAATCAAGAGGAAATAAAATGAATTACAAATACAAAACAAAAAGGAATGAAATGAATTGAGAATAATTCTATGTGGATTTGGCGTTGTTGGTCAAAGTTTAGTTAAATTATTTGATTCAAGATCAGAGGATCTTTATGCAAAATATGGCCTAAAACCAAGAGTTGTAGGGGTCTTTGATAGTAAAGGTAGTGCAGTTGATTCATCAGGATTAGATTTACAAAAACTGATAGAAGCAAAGAAAAAATCAGGAACTGTAAAAAATTATTCAGATACAAAAAATTCAATGTCAGGAATAGAGATGTTAAAACATGTAGAAGCAGATATTCTAATTGAAACTACTGCAAGTAATTACAAAGATGCAGAACCAGGAATGTCACACATTACTACTGCAATGAAAAAAGGCATGCATGTAATTTCAGTCAACAAAGGCCCTCTAGCATTAGCATTTCCATCATTAATGGAGCTTGCAGTATACAATCAAGTGATGTTTAAATTCAGCGGTACTGTTGGAGGAGGAACACCAATTTTGGATTATGCAAAAAATAGTCTTAGTGGTGAGAGAATAACATCATTTGCAGGAATTCTCAATGGAACAACTAACTACATTTTATCAAACATGTCTACAGGTTTGTCCTTTGATAGTGCCCTAAAAGACGCACAAAGTAAAGGGTATGTGGAAGCAGACGAGTCACTAGATTTAGACGGTTTAGACGCTGCAGCAAAACTTGTAATTCTTGCAAACTGGGTAATGGGAATGAAAGTTACATTGCCAGATATTGATTGTACAGGAATTAGAAAAGTAACAACTGACGATATTAAAAAAGCAGACAAAAATAATTGTTCAGTAAAATTGATTGCGTCTTGTGATGGTAAATTAGTTGTAGGTCCAAAAGAAATATCAAATGACGATCCATTATGCGTAAATGGTACACTTAATGCAATTGCATTTACATCAGAACATTCAGGAACTCAGACAATTATTGGTAGAGGTGCTGGAGGAATAGAAACAGCTAGTTCAATTTTAAGAGATTTGTTAGACATAAGACAAGAGATTGCAAGAACTTGAAATCAAATCTCATATCAAAGAGTGAAACTAACGTTCTAGTGAAAACAATAACTGAACAATGGGGAATGGAATTTCCAAAAATAAAAAATCTCAAAGTTCATGAAATTGAAAATGATGCACAAATCATTACAGGAAATGGAATAAAAATTCTAAAAATTGAAAATGATTATTTACCATTTTTGTCTGAAATTGAAACACTGAAAAAATTCCCAAACGTTACAGTAGATATGGGTGCAGTGAAATTCATGTGTAAAGGCGCAAATTTGATGAGACCAGGAATTAAAAAATTCACGGAATTTGAAAAAGACAAACTGGTTTGTATTGTAGAGGAATCTCAACAAAAATTCCTAGCTGTTGGAAAGTCAACAGTATCAAGTGAAGAATTAGAAAAAATGGATAAAGGAGAAGTGATAAAAAATCTTCATTATATCTCAGATAAGTTTTGGGAAACTGGAAAAACGATTTACGATTAAATTTATTTTATTTCTTCAGAGAATTCTTCAGTACCATCTTTAGTGATTACAAGTACATCTAATCCATCACCACTTGCAGAATCTCTTAATGCGGCTGAACGAACTGCACGTTTTGCTAAATCAATTGCCTCATCTTTAGTCATATTTGGTTTGAATTGTGGATCTAAAACACCCAATGCCATTTCAGCTCCTGTTCCAACTGCAGCATAATCATCAGGGAGAACAGAACCTAAAGGATCAAGAGTATACATGATTGGTTTATCGACAACGCCTCCAACAATTACTTGAGTCAATAACGGAAAGTAACGTCTTTCATACATCATATTTGACATCATTTTTGCAACAGTGTTTGGTGGAACATCTCTTTTTAGTTCCATTTTTCTAATTTTAGCGAGAGCAGTAATTTGTAATGATAAAATCTGCATATCAGCCACAAGACCAGCACAAGTTGCACCGACTTTGGGAGTAATAGGAAATGTTTTCTTTGTGGATTTGCTTACAAGAAAGTTTCCAAATGCGATCCTTTTCTCACTGGCAAAAACTACACCACCATCAAAAGTAATTCCAACAGCAGTTGCTCCTGGCATATACATTGACATATTTCAAATAATTTTGCAGCATAATAAAGGGCTTTCTACATTTTATGCCTAGACAATGGATAAAATAATTATACTGAAAAAAAAGTAGGTCAGTATGGCTACAAGTGAGATTAG
Source organism: Nitrososphaerota archaeon (assembly GCA_018668425.1). Lineage (GTDB taxonomy): Archaea > Thermoproteota > Nitrososphaeria > Nitrososphaerales > Nitrosopumilaceae > Nitrosopumilus. Next base: position 5,165 of record JABJDB010000090.1, read on the forward strand.
AGAAAAAATACTCAACGATGTAGTGTTTATGGGTTTAAGATCAGCATTAGGAATAATTTTTGTCCTTCACGGAATAAGTAAATTTGATCCAGGATTTGCAGGTGCTCTTCCAAACATGGGATTACCAGCAGAAATGCAAATTCCAATAGCATTAGCAGAATTAGTTCCAGGCATCCTACTAATCATAGGAGTGTTAAGCAGATTATCAGCAGCGCTGATTTCAATAATTATGTTAGGTGCAATTTTCATGATAAAAGGTGCAAGTAGCATAACAGGAAAAGGAGGAGTAGAATTAGATTTGATTTTACTTGCATCAGCATTAGTAATTATGATTGTAGGTCCAGGAAGAATTGCATTAGCACAAGGTATTAAGAAAATACCAAGATGCCTACACTAAAATTTTCCAAAATTTTCCATTATAAGACACATACATTTTGTAGTCTTTTTTAACAAATCAACTCTTGCAAATTCATTTGGAGAATGGATTCTAGAAAACATGTAGGTACTTCCAATTGAGATACAAGGGGATTTTAGAATGTCAACAAAGGGATACATCGGACCAGTTCCAGCATTGGATACGTTAAGAATAGATTTTCCAAAAGATTTGTCAGCTGCCATCTTTACTTGATTTACAAAGGGATCAGAGGAATTGGTTCTGGCAGCAGCCTCCCCATGAAAAACTTTGATTTTAACATCAGAGAATCCTTTTGATTTTAAATGATTTTTCAATCGAGTGATTTGTTTTTTTGGCACCATTTTAGGAATCAATCTAAAATCAATTTTTACAAGAGACTTTCCAGGTAAGACAGTTTTTGCACCATCCCCAGTATATCCTGAAACAAATCCAGCAATATTGCAAGTTGCACCTCCTACCATTGCTTTTTTTGCATCCATTCCTTTTTTCCCACCAACAAATGACTTGATTCCAAATTCTTTTTTGAAGACATTTTCATCAAAAGGCTCTTTTTTGATCAATTCCAAATCTTTTTTTGAAAATGGTGTAACTTCTTTGTACCAATCTTTGATGAGGATTTTTCCATTGGAATCCCGCAGAGTTTTGATTGCATCAATTAATCGCCATGCAGGATTATTTATCAAAACAGCCAAACTAGAATGAGCATCTCTGATGGATTCAGTAACAGATAACTCAACAAACAACAATCCTTTCATTCCAAGACCAATTATCGGCCTATTTTTTGCATCAACATATCCAAATTCCCAAATAACACCATCACATGCAAATTTCTTTTTGAATTTTTTTAAATAATCTTCAATGTGAGCACTTCCAGTTTCTTCTTCACCTTCAATTACAAATTTGATATTACATGGGACATCCCCAGTTGTTTTAAGAGATGCCTCAACTGCTTTGATTCGAGTAATTAATTCACCCTTATCATCAGTTGCACCTCTTCCAAAAATTTTGTTTCCCTTTTGGGTTCCACTAAATGGCGGATAATCCCATAAATCAAAAGGTTCAGCAGGTTGAACATCATAATGGTTGTAAAACATCAAGGTTTTGTTCGGATTTTGTTTTGATTTTATCTCACCATAAACAATCGGTGCAACGTTTTTTTTTAATCTTAGAATTTCAGAATGGATTCCAGATTTTTTTAATATTTTTTGTACTAATTTTGCACATTCTTCAATACCTTCATTTTTTGCAGAAACACTTGGTTGTCTAATTAACATTTGAAGATCAAATACTAAATCATCAAGATGAGAATCAACATAGTTTAGGGAATTCATGTTAGTTACACAATTTTATCAAAAGGTTTCATCACACTTGGAATTTCATCTAAAAGATCCATAGAAGTCATATGCAAACCTAATTTCTTTTGAACTGCTTTTCCAGCTAATCCATTGATAAAAGCAGCACATGCTGCAGACTCTAGTGTGTTTCTGCTCTTAGATAACATACCTGCAACCAATCCTGAAAGAACATCACCAGTTCCACCCACAGTCATTGCAGGTATTTTTTTCTCGTAAAGATAGGTGGTTTTTCCATTAGAAATCACATCAGTTGGACCTTTCAGTAAAATAGTCACACCGTATTCTTTTGCATTTTTTTCAACTAATTTGATTCGTTGAGTTTTTGAATTTGGTGGAACTTCACCAAATAGTCGTTTGAATTCTCCTGCATGTGGCGTAACTACAACATTTTTGTTTTTGAGTAATGGTAAGACTTCAGGAACCAACGCACTTGCATCTAAAGACAAACGAACATCTCTATCCAAAAGGGATTGTACTAGTAATAACAAAGAGTTTCTTTCTTGAATTGCAAGACCCATTCCAATAGTTGCAGAATCAAGATTTCGAGGTAATGCTCCAACCAGTTTGTTTACAGCACCACGAGTTAATTTTTGATCAACTAAAGGAATTACAATAAGATTTGGAGAAATTGCACGTGTTGGAGTTACATTGATTTTCGGGACACATGTGTAAACTAAATCAGTTCCACAACGCAATGCAGCAATAGATGATAAAATAGGGGCACCATGGTAAATGTAACTACCGCCAACAACCAAAACAATTCCATTATCACCCTTTCTTGAAGAAGATTTTCTTGAAGGAATGAATTTTTTTACAAGAGGAACTGAAAGATTTTTTGCAACCATTACGATATGTATTAAAAAATCGATGAATAAATCTTATTTTAAAGAATCAAGAAGAAATTGAGACTATTTTTCGGAGGCTTTCTTGGTTTTTGTAGTTTTTGTTGTTTTTTTGGTTTTTGTAGTTTTAGAGGTAGTTGTTTTTTTGATAGGTTTTTTGGCACCTCTATCAAAAAATGCTTTTCTTGCAAAACACAAGTAAGTAGTATGTCCTATCCCTTGGAAAGAATGTCTAGTTTTTCCTTCTCTAGCTTCAATTGTACGTATAATGTGTTCAGTTGATTCTATATCAGTAAACTCATTTTCAACTAGAGCCATAGTTAATTTCTCTAACTGATTCATTGTAGGACAAATTGCAAAAATACAACCACTGCCTTTGAGCATTTGCCTTACTTGTGGAATTACAACCCATGGATCACCCAAGTCAATTAATGCCACATCCATATCTGTAAGAGGTACTTTCTTTGCAACTTTCAAATCCAAATTATGTTGAGTAACATACTTTGACATTCCAGCTTTTTTGATATTTTTTTCTGCAATTTTCATGAAATTTTCATCAACATCAAAAGTATAGACATGTCCACGTGGCTTTACTACACTTGCAACAAAAGATGTTAAAGAACCACTACCAGTTCCAATTTCCAAAATTTTCTGACCATCGCCAATTCCAGCTCGAGCAATAATGTAGCCTATATCTTTAGGATATACGATTTGGGTACCATGTTGGATTTTCATTACATAGTCATACATCGTTGGCTTGAGAAGATAGACATACTTGTCCTTGTTTGTAATTAATCTAGAACCATATTCTTTTCCTATAGCATCAGAATGTTTGATAATGCCAATATGAGTATGAAATGACTCTTTTTTTGAAATTTTCATCAACCATTTTTTAGAGTGGTTAAAGTAGAATAATACAGGAGAATTATTCTTTATTTTTTCCATGATTTTTTTTAGAAATTTTAGATAAGAATCTACTGATTAATTGTGGTAAATACAGTTAATTTTTTTTTGCTTTTAGTACAAAGTTTATGATCTATTGGAATAATGAACGAAAAATGTCATTTAACACATGGAAGATTCAAGATGCGAGCATTACTGGGCTCCAAACGGATCTTATTTTTGCATACACTGTGGTACAGATATCAACAAACAATAAAAAAATAAAATTTCAGAGTAATTTTTGATTAATTGGTTTCTTCATGACCACAATGAATACATCTTTTTGAAGATAATATTTCAAACCATGCAAAATGATGAATAAATCCTTCTTTACAACTCATAGGGTATTAGTTTTTCAAACAGGGATTCAAAGATGATGGTCAAAAACAGTATCGATCTTAAAATCTAATTTTAAACTAGAGGTTATTTACAAATTTGAAGCAAATTTTTGAATATTTCATACAAATGATATTTTAATGAGACAAAAAGTATCATTGTAAATTGACTGAGCAAAAATTAGAAGGATCAGGAGGATACGTTATAGCAGATATCACTGAAGCTCAGACTAAAAATGCAGATTTAGGAGTAGGAAAATTATTTTTAGGCAAGGCAGGAAAATTAGAGGCAGAAAAAATGTCAAAGCATTACTGTAAAAAATGTGAGACAGAATTCAACAATCCTCCAAAAATTCACCTTGAACAAAATACAGATGAACAAGTTGCAGATAATCTAGTATTGATTGAAAGAGGTCAGTACACATGTGAAAAATGTGATTCAATCATTGGGGAATACAGAGTTTTCAAAAAGAATGACGAATCAAGTGAGGCAGGAAATGCCAAACCAGCACAGTAATTGATTTGACACATATTCAATAAATAGGGTAATTTTCTAAAAGATACATGGCAAATCAAAAATGCGTATCATGTGGAATTAGTTTCTTTTCTCCAATGGGTAAAGACAAATGTTCCAAATGTGATGGACAAGAATCACAAGGACACGAAGGTCATGATTCTTGTGGTTGTGGACACAGCCATTAATTCATTTTTTTTATAACATGCATATATTGAGCAAAAAAGTATCAAAATCATGGTAAAGACATCTGTCCAAATGAAAGAAATGATAGAAGAATTTATCAAAATTACCAAAATCAATTATGAAGATCAGACAGAAAAAATTAGAGAAAAAAGTCAAGCGATTGAATGGCAATTCAGAGTGGGGGCAAACGTAATTGTCAGTAAAAATTCAAACAGAGATGACAGAGTTCACCTTAATGTAAATATGAGATTCCCACCAAATGATGCAAAATTACTAGTTATGAAGAATCCATCATTTTCAAAAGCAATAATGGAGATTAGTGAGATTTGTGCAATTTGTAATGTAGGTCATCAGTGGATTAAAGATAAAGAAAACATTGCAGGATTGGCTATTTTTTCACATGTAGATGAACTGAATTTAGATAGAATATCATTTCACAACACATGGGATAATGTAGCCAGGGTTTCAGGACACGTTCAAAAAATATTACGTTCAAATTTCAGCGGATTTTCATCTCAGGGCAATCAGGGTGAAACAACTGAAAAATCAATGTATGGATAAAATTCCAAAGATTTATGAGCCATTTGTATTAATTTTACAGTAATTGGTTTGCACGCTAATTATTGTTGATTAAAAGTTGGCCAGTCGTAAAAATTATTCATCTAATACAGATTAGACAAACTCAAGATTATCTACAATTCCAACATGTTCGATATTTAGTCTCATAATCGATGTCAATTTCATCAATTTTCATTATTCTGTATCTCTTCTATTTTTTCTTCTTCTTCAAACATAACTCGTTCAAACTCTTTTCTTAAATGATCACATTTTGTTTGTTTTTCATCTTCATCCATTTTTGAGAATCGGATGTTCCTAATTTCATCCACAATTGCAGAAATTTTAGCATTTGTTTCAAACATTATGTCATCAATCTTTTTCTGTGTATCTGAATCCATAGTCATATCATAAGAAATGCTCCACATTAGGATTATCTTGATTTTTATTTCTGATAATCAAGGATTTTCTTTTAATTGTAAGATAATGAACAACATGTAAAAATTATAAAATATGATACAAACAAGATTTACAGAATTTCATCAAACATACAAAAGAATAGAGTAGATTAATCTATTTTTTACCAAATTTTCCTAACAAAGGAACAAAAACATAATTAGATTGATTTTTGATTTCAATATTTCCCACAGATGTTTTTTTTAGTAAAATTAACGATTGTGAAGTATCACCAACTGGTGCAAGTAAAAGTCCATTTTCCTTTAATTGTTCAAGTAAAGGTAAAGGAATTTCTGTGCATGCAGCAGTAATTATTATTCTATCATAAGGAGATGCTTTTAGATATCCAAGGCTACCATCACCCAAAATAACATGAACATTTTTTATTTTTAAACTTCTTAGATTCACTTGAGCAAATTTTACTAACTCTGGATGTAGTTCAACAGAATAAACAGTTCCTTCTCCTACCAAATAAGAAAGAATTCCACTTTGCCAACCGGAACCAGTACCAATCTCAAGAATATTTTGTCCATTTTTAACATCCAACCATTCAGTCATTCTAGATACAACACCAGGTTGAGAGATAGTTTGATTTTTCATAATTGGTAGTGGTTCATTGTAATATGCATAATCTAGTTCAGATTTTGGAACGAATTTGTGCCTCGGGATATTTCTAAATGCCAATTCTACGTTATGGTTGGTTAGATATCTAGAATTTTTCAGATAGGAAATTAAATCGTTTAGTGCTATATGATATTTTTTTTCTATCTTCATTTGGATTAATCTCCAACAATTATTTTACAATCATAACTGGAATTGTAGATTTATGAAGTACGTGATTTGATGTGCTACCAAAAAACATCTCTTTTGCAGAACCCATTCCTCTTGAACCAATTACTATAAGATCAAAATTTTTTTTCTCAGCAATATCTACAATTCTTTTCCCACTATCACCATAAGAAACCCTATCTGAAAATAAAATTCCATTTTGTGCTGACCTTAATTTAGCTTTTTTCATGATTTGTTCTGCATGTTTTAACAACATTTTTTCTAATGATGATATTGGCTCACTTGTTTGAGGTTTAACCATACCTAATACATACACCCCAGTAATCATAGCTTGGCATTGTCTTGCCACATTAATTGCAGTATCAAGACCACGAAAAGAATTAGGAGAACCATCTAAAGGAACAAGAATTTTTTTAATTTTAGGTAGCACGTAATAAAATAAACTACTTTGAAGTTTAAAGACTACTGTTATTACCTTAGTTGATTTTCAATAATGATAATTTCTAAATTTAAAATTTTTACAATTAATATTCAAAAACAGAATTATAATTATTTGATAATGGTTACTGGAGCCTTTGCTTTATGTAAAACAAAATTTGATGTACTTCCAAAAAATAATTCCTTTGGAAATCCCATTCCTCTTGAACCTATAACAATTTGATCAATCTTATTTTTGGGATTATTAGCAAATGTGGTCAAGTCTATACCTGAAGAATGACCACCAATAACCACTCTTTCAAATTCAATGCTATTTTTTTCTACTTTTTTCTTTGCAATATTCATTAATGCTTTAGATTCTTTTTTCCATTTTTTCTCTGGAAGTATAGGTGCACGAACAGCAGAAAATGCACTAAAGCTTGTATCACTATGAACACCAATAATTATAGCGTCAGATTGTTTTGCAAATGAAATTGCCTTATCTAATCCTCTAAGAGAATTTTTTGATCCATCCAAACAAACCATAATTTTCTTATTATTCATACAAAACAAGAGATATACTTCCTATTTATTTCAAAAGATAATCGTTAATTTTGAAAACAAGTATTCATACATGATTAAAAAGAATATTCTAATTAATCATGATTTTTAATCATTTTGTCAATAATACAGGAGATTTAGCTTGTTGTGACACACTATTTGCTACACTACCTAACAATAACTTGTTAAATCCTGTTCTACCATGAGAACCCATTACAATAAGATCCATTTTGTTAGTTTTTGCAAATGCTACTATTTGATTTGCTATAGCATATGTTGGAATTATTTTACTTTTGATTAATACATTTGATTTATTTTTTGTATTATTTACTAATTTTGTAATATTTTCTTTGGCAACTTTTTCTTCTTTTTTTAATATTGCTTTAGTATAACGTGAATCATAATACCATACACCACGATATACTGGTTTTAGAAGACATGCAAGAATTGTTATTTTTGAGTCATATTTTTCAGCCATATCTAATGCAGTCTTAAATGCATGAAGAGAATATTTTGAGCCATCATACGGAACTAAGATATTTTTAAAAATCATAAATGTTCATAGTGTCTAAATCATTAAAAGTGTATATCATATTTTTCAAAGATGAAAATCAAATTACATTTTTGTTGATATGTTTTATTTTCTATAGATATTTCCATAATTCAAACTGATTCTATTCATGACTTTATTTTCTTAAAGGGTACAAAGTAAACCCAATATTCTAATTTTTGAAAATTACGTAAATAAGATAGCTATAGAAATAACAATCAATGTAATTCCTGCCACAATTATTACACCTTTAAAGAACATTTTTAGTCATCAAATATTTCCCTATATTACTTTACAGTAACTGAAGCTTTTGCCCAAGGATGAATCATACAAAAGTAAGAATATTTTCCTGTGTCATCAAATTTATGTGAAAATGTTTCATTTGATTTTATTAATCCGCTATTAAATTCCCCATCAGGACCAGAAATAATATTTCCACTTGTTACTGTATGTACTGAAGAATCATCATTTTTCCATATTACTTCACCACCTTTGAAAATTATCAATGATGGTGGATCATAACATTTGTCTACTTCACATCCTGGAACTGACGTACCTTTTGGAATACCAACTAGTCTTGCAGGAAGTTTGGAAGTGGTTAATTCCTTAGTGGTTTCTATTACTTCTTCAGCTGATTGTTTTCCCTTCTCAATTACTTGTTCAGTTTTTTCTGCTGCATGTTTTGCATCTTCTATTGTTTGTTTAGTAACTAACATTTCAAATTCTATTTCTTTTTTTCCATTTTCTATTGAAATTTCATTAGAAGGTAATGAAACATCAGATACAAAATTAGAGTTAATTCCAGCAAATCCAACCCCTATTGCTACTATTACAATAGATACAGCAATTCCTGCTTTATCCATAGAAGTCATAAAGTAAAATTGCTATCTTGTACTAATAAATAGAAAATAGAATATTCAGATTTGAAAATCATATCAAATCATTCCAAATACCTGTAAATTCATCACTAGGTACAACAGTTCTTACTTCTAGAAATCCTAAATGTTCAAGCCATTGTCTTTTATCAAAATATTTGTAGACTCCTTCTTTGTTAGGATAAATAGTAAGGGTTTCTTGTTCTCCAATCTCTAAAAGATCTGTTTGGATATCTAATCCATCAATGTATAATCGATGTTCTGTATCACCATTATTTATGACAGTTAACAAATACGCAAAATTAGTTCTAGTAATAAGATGAGGGTTAGGTTCTCCACCTATACCTATAATTCCTCGGAGTTGAACTTGTCCATCTACATCTTCAAAGACAACAGTTTGTTCAACACGTTCTTGCCAAAAAATGGAAACATGTCGTACATTTCCTTGACCAATAAACCCAATTATTACTGCCAAAGATACAACACCGATTAAAATTGCAGCAAGTATCAGTGTTTTATCCTTTGAGATCATAATTTGAATTACCATTGTAAGAATAAAAAATAATGTTAAAAAATAAGAGAATTAACTTGTTGGGTTCATTGCAGCAGCACGATCTTTTACTTTTTGATCAACTAAAGCATCAACATATTGACCTGGTTGGGCATTACAATCACCAATGTTAACTGAAAAACCATCAAAGGTTTCTCCAATACAGCCTTCATCTGTAATTGCTATTATTTTGACTAACTCCATATTTGTTTCAGGTGCAGTATAGAACATCATCAATATAACTAATAATATTGATTTTTGTAAATTCTTGATTAAGGATTTGTGGATTGTAAATGTTTTTCAATTTTCTCCAATAGTTTTTGTTTTAATTCGGGATCATCAACTGTATGTTCAAGCAAGTCTTTCATTAGTAGATGGTGTCTATCCATTTCATCCATTACTTGTTGCTTCATCATAGGATCATTAATTCCAGACATCATCATGTCATGCATTGAAGTATGTTGAGACATACCACTCATCATACCTGTCATGTTTCCCATCATGTCTGAATCCATCATGTTGTTTCCCATCATACCTGAATCCATCCATTGTTGTGACATTCTAGGATTATTTGACATCATTTGATCAAACAATTCTTGATTTTGAAATTTCATAGACATTGGATTATACGTATTTGCAAAATAAGCATAACTTACACCAATTCCTACAATGAAAACAGCAATTACAATTGCAATCAAAATATACTGATTAACCATATGAAATTATCAAAATAATTTTCAATATAATTAATAAGCATGATTTTCAGTGATGGTTTTTAAAAATGGTTTTGTATGTTTTCTCTATATAGGACATCCCATACTCATACGTATGATTCGAGGATCTCCAAGATATGTCATGATAGCATTTTTTGCATTAGGAGTATTACTTGTAGGATTTTCATTATGGGCATTATATTTAACAGATATTCCACAAGAACAATTCTTAGAGGATCCAATTGTTTCATCAGAATCTGCATACAGTAAAATAGCATAACACCCATGTCCATTCCATTCCATCATAGTGAGATGTTTCATAAGTAATGGATGATCATGGACTCCAATTCGGGCGCCAGTTGATGCTTGAAAATGAATTAATGCTTTGTTTCTCAAATATGGAGTGTATTCAATCATCAATGCAATTTGTTCTGTAGTCCATGCCTTGAAACCAGAACGTTTGACTTCTTTTGGAAATAATGCCTCAAGTGGCTTCCATTTTATGTCATTTTCACGATAATTGGAGTTTAGTAGCCATTTGATTCCTCGAAACATTTTGGGAACAGTGTTTGCAGATAGATCATTGTTGTTCACTCGTTTTATCAAATGTCTGGTATATGAAACCAAAATTTTCTGCAATTCATCAGTGGGACAATCAATTAGTTCATCGTCTGACTTTATTGGAGAGAGTTTGTAGAATTGAGATAATCGGAAATTGTAATCATTTTTGGTGGCAGTAGAAAAATTTGATTCAGATATAGTAATTTTATCAGCTAACTCAGACATTTAATGAAAAGTAAGGTTTATTGGCTTAAAACAATTCGTTTAAGAGTAATTGGTTTGCACGCCAAGGTATTTTTGAAGAGTTTCGACTCATCAAATACCCCTAGAGAGAGACTTGTTTTCTCTCTAGGACATTACATTCTACTAGGAGTATCAATACCTAACAAATCAAGTGCATTCTCAAGTGTCATCTTAAATGAATTAACTAGACACAATCTAGTATCTTCTAATTTTTCATCATCAAGACCAAGCACCTTATTTTTCTCATAAAAAGAATTGAAAGAAACAGCTAGATCATGGCAATATTTGGCAACTACTTTTGGAGACAGATTATTTGCAGCATCCCTTACATGGATTCCAAACAAACCAATTGTTTTTACTAAATCTAATTCAGATTTTTCAACAAGTAAGGAATAATCAACATCAATAGAAGGTGTTCGTCCAGATTTTTCCAAAATTCTTGATGCACGTGCAAAAGTGTATTGGATGTATGGTGCAGTATCACCTTCCAAGCTAAGTGATTTTGTTAAATCAAATGTAATTATTTTATCCAAATCTTGCTTTATCATTTCATAACGTAATGTTCCAACTGAAACATTATGGGCAATAGTTTCAATCTCAGAAGAGTCAATTTCAGGTCGCCTCTTAGTAGTTTCTGCAATAACTCTCTCCCTTAGTAACTCATAAACAGAATCTGCACTAACGTAGAGTCCTTTTCTTCCAGACATCTGAGCTTGTTTTCCATCAGTTTCCAACCCCAATGTCTTTGCAGTATCAGAACTCAAAGTTACAGACTCATAACCCAAATGAACATATGCATCAGGAGCAGACTTGAATTTCCCCATCAAATCAGTTACAATTTTTTGAAGTCTTGCTTGACGAGAATCAATTACAGTAATTACTTTTTGCCCTGTAAAATTTTCTTTAGAATTATTAGGATTCAGAGTTGTTTGCCATAATTCATGAGCACCAGATTGAGATGTAGTATATTTTTCATAGTAAAATGGATCTTCTACAAGACCTAATTTCCAGGCAGCGTATGGAATGTCTTTTGCAACATAAGTTGCAACTCCGTTACTTCTCACAATTACCTTATCTTCTTCTTTTCCATCTCCACGAATAACCCAGCACCCAGCATTTTTTCCATCATTTTCAAATTCTACTAATTTCATGTCTTTGAGTTTTTCAAAGATTTTAGACCACAACCCAGAACGAATTATTTGAGATTCAAAATTAAGGCAATCATAAGTTACAGAAAGATTCCAACAAGTTTTCAATTGATTTGTAAGGACTTTTCTTGTGACAATATCTGCAAGTTTTGCAATATCTGATGATTCATCTTCAAGATCTTTTAAAATACTCTTTCTTATTTCTTCAAGACTAGAATCTTCTTCATATTTTTGAGTTGTCTTAACGTAAACATCATCTCCGCAATAATGATCAAACTTTTTTCCATCAGGAGGTTCTTGAGAAAATCCAAGATGAGTAAAACCTAATAAAATATCTGCTACTTGTAATCCAGAATCATCAATATAGTTTAGAACATTAACACGGTAATCGGCTTTTCGTAGTATTCTAGAAATAGTATCACCAATTATGATATTTCTAATATGACCAATGTGTAATGCTTTGTTTGGATTTACACTTGTATGTTCAACAACAATTGTAGATTTGTTTCCCAATTCAACAAAGCCAAATGTGTCTAAATTTGATTCAGATAAAATTAACTGACTTAATTTTTCCCAATTTGCAAAAAAGTTAAGGTATCCAGAGGGATGTGCCTCAGATTTTGTAACCAATGTATTTACAGATTTATTATAATGCTCAGAGAATAGTTCTGCGATATCTTTAGGACTTTTCTTGAGTTGTTTTGCAAGTAAAAATGCAATATTGGAACTAACATCTCCAAATCCAGGTTTTGCAGGCTCTACAGAAAAACTAACATCAGAAATATTCATCTCAGAGAGAATTCTATTGAGATTGTTTTGAACCTCATCTAAAATAGATTGGAAAGTCATTACTATATCTCAGATAATTTAGGTGCTAATTTATCTAATGCTTCAAGAACTCCATCCCCAGCATTTGCAGAAACAGTCATTGTTGCTTCAGATTTTACATCTTCTGAAGCATTACCCAATGCAATACTAGTTTTTGCAACTTTGAAGAGAGGAACATCAGTAGCACTATCTCCAATTGCAATCACATCATCAGAAGAAATAGAAAACTTGTCCATTATTTTTGAAAATCCCGTACCCTTGTCAATTCCAGGAGAATTAATGTGGAAAGCATATTGACTGTCAGATAATTTTACATCGATGTTTTGTTCAGATAAAATTTTTCTTGCAAAATCTAAATCAAATGTTCTCTCAAGTACAACTTCAGTCATTCGAGGAAAAACAGGTTTTTCCACTACACCGTCAATATTTTTTTTAATGACTTCAAAAGCATTTTTGCATTCTTTAATATCGCCAAGTAAAAGATGATCATCAGAATCAAGGGCAATACAACCACCATTTTCACCTACTGCGATTTTTTTGGTACCGCCAAACACCGAGAGAAGATATGCCTCAACTGAAGAGCGTCCAGTAACATAAATCACATCATGACCCATATTTGTAAGACGTCTAAGTGCTTCAAGTGCATCTAAATGAATTCTACCTCCGCCATTTTCAGTGATAGTTCCATCAATATCGACTGCAAATGTTCTCTTTTTCACAAGAATTGTTTTCTGAACCGAATAATATTTGCTGCGTAAGAAAAGTAATACGGTTTTATTTGAATGAAAAGTTGCAGGAATTGAACAGTATTGGGAATTCCTGAAAAAATTAAAGCCATTCAAGATGAAATGGCAAAGACTCAGATCAACAAAGCTACTGAGAAACATTTGGGTTTACTCAAAGCAAAAATCGCCAAACTCAAAAGAGAGCAAGAAGACGACGTCACAAAAAAATCAGGAATGAAACAAGATGGGTTTGATGTTAGAAGAAGTGGAGATGCAACGGTGGTGTTTATCGGATTACCCAGTGTTGGAAAATCCACATTACTAAATAAAATGACAGGAGCAAACTCAACCATAGGAGCATTTCAATTTACCACATTAACAGTAGTTCCAGGAATGATGGAATACAGAGGTGCAAAAATCCAACTATTAGATCTTCCAGGAATTATCAAAGGAGCATCTACAGGTAAAGGGTTGGGAAAAAGAATATTGTCAGTTGCAAGAACTGCAGATTTAGTATTACTTGTTTTAGATGTGTTCCAACCATATCACGAAGATGTGTTGGTTAATGAATTGGGAAATATAGGAATTAGATTAAATCAATTACCACCAAATTTAACAATTGAAAAAGCATCAATGGGTGGAATAGCAGTTGCCCAACAAGTAAAACTTACAAAAATTTCAGTAGATCATCTCAAAGATATTTTACATCTTTATGGAATTGTCAGTGCTCGTGTTGTAGTAAGAGAAGATGTAACATCAGAACAGTTGGCAGATCACATTGCAGGAAATATTAGTTATTCCAAAGCACTAACGATTTTAAATAAAATTGACTTGGTAGACAAAGAATTTTTAAAAAATTTAAAAACAAAAATAAAATCAGACGTAATTGAAGTTTCTGCAAATTCAGATGTAAATATTGAATTATTAAAAGAAAAAATTTATGGGAAATTAAAATTCATCAGAATTTACATGAGGCCAAAAGGAGGGGAAACAGATTTCAAAGAACCGTTAATTGCAAGAGAAGGAGATACAGTTGAAGATATTTGTAACAAACTTCACCGAAGATTGAAAAGAGAATTCAGATATAGTTTAGTTTGGGGTAAAAGTGTAAAGTTTGGCGGTCAAAGAGTAGGATTAAACCATATTTTAATAGATGAAGACGTGTTAACGATTATTAAAAAACGTGGAACATAATTAAAAAAATAATTTTAATTTAGATCAAAAAATAATTTAAAAAAATAACTTTTAGAAGAGTAAAACAAAATAAAAAGAAATTATTACAAATAATCTTACAATACATGCGTAAAAGATCGATTTCTAAAATTATTAGAGATGTGTAACTTATAGATCAAGATTTGAAAGTATTTTTTGAAAGTTTTACGATCAAATAATTAAAAAAATTAGAAAAAACTACTTGACAAATAGTGATCAGTTTGTGTAACTTTGTTTAGTTTAACCACTGAAAAACAATGAAAATGCCGTCTCAACTATGGCTACAAAAAGAAAAGCTGCAACTAAACGTAGATCAACTACAAAAAAAGCAGCTCCTAAAAGAAAAGCTACAAGAAAAACTGCAACTAAAAAAGCAGCTCCAAAGAGAAAGGCAGCAACTAAACGCAAAGCCGCTCCAAAGAGAAAGGCAGCTCCAAAGAGAAAGGCAGCTCCAAAGAGAAAGGCAGCAACTAAACGCAAAGCCGCTCCAAAGAGAAAAGCAGCAGTTAAACGTAGAGCAGCTCCTAAAAGAAGAGCAGCAAAAAGACGATAATCTCGTCAAACTAACAATCGTCATTTAGACGACGAATTGTTTTCTATTTTTAAATTTTAAAACAGTGTTAACTGTAAACAAAACATTGTCAAATTATTTTTAAAAAAAATATTTTTAAAAATGTAAAATGAAAATACCATAACATAAAAAATAGTTTAGAAAATAATTTTTTGAAAAATTTAATCAATAAAGATAACTCATGAGTTTAATTTGTTCTTCAGTTGAAATAATATTTTTTGTTGTAAGTATCTCTAACAAATCTTTGAAAATTGCTTTTTGTTCTGAAGACATTCCACCAGATGGACCTTTTTCTCCAGGTGGACCAGGTGGACCTCTTGGACCAGGTGGACCGATTGGACCTTGTTCTCCAACACCACCTTGTTCTCCAATTGATCCTATTGGACCAGTTGGACCACGTTCACCTTGTGGACCTTGAATTCCTTGTGGACCTTGTGGACCTTTTTCTCCAGAAGGACCAGTTGTTCCACGTTCACCTTGTGAACCTTGTGGACCTTGTGGACCTTTTTCTCCAGGTGTTCCGATTGGACCAGTTGGACCTTTTTCTCCAACAGACCCAATTGTGCCTTTTTCACCTTTTTCTCCTTGAGGACCAGGAACTCCAGTTAGGCCTTTAGAGCCTGCAGGACCTTGTGGACCTTGTGGACCTTTTTCTCCGATTGGACCTTCACGACCTTTGTTACCTTTGTCACCAAGGGGACCAGGTGGACCGATTGGACCTTTGTCACCAACATGACCTAAAGGACCAGTAACTCCTTTGTCACCAAGTGGTCCAGGTGGACCGATTGGACCTTTGTCACCAAGTAAACCTTGTGGACCTTTTTCTCCAATTGGACCCGGAGTGCCTTGAATTCCTTTTTCACCTTGAATTCCAGATTGACCAGTTGGACCTTTTTCTCCAGAAGTTCCAACAGGACCAGTTAGACCTTTGTCACCAGGTGGACCAGAAGGACCTTTGTCACCAAGTAAACCTGGCGGGCCCCGTAATCCAGAAGAACCTTTGTCACCAGGAGCACCAGTTGGACCTTTGTCTCCTTTGTCACCAAGGGGACCTTTTAATCCAGAAGAACCTTTGTCACCGATACCACCAGTTGGTCCTTTTTCACCTTTGTCGCCAGGTGGACCGGTAACTCCTTTGTCACCTTTATCTCCTTTATCACCAGTAATTCCTTTTTCTCCAGTTAAACCACGTTCTCCAGAAATTCCTTTGTCACCAGGTGTACCTTTGTCACCAGTTGGTCCTTTGTCACCAGTTTGTCCAACAGAACCATCTTTACCTTTTATTCCAAGGGGACCTTGTTGTCCAGGTGGACCAGGTGGACCTTTGTCACCAGGAGCACCTTGAATTCCAGAAGAACCTTTGTCACCAGGAGCACCTTGAATTCCAGAAGAACCAACAGTTTTTGGAGTACGTTTTGGTTTTGGAATTTCAGTTTTAGTTTCAGTTTTAGTTTCAGTTTTAGTTTCAGTTTTAGTTTCTTTTTTTGGAGATGATACAGATGGTTTTGCTAAAGTTACATCAAAAACAGAATGTAATGAGGAAAATAGATCAGTGACAACAATCCAAATGGTACTAAGTTCAGTTACAGAAGTAGGTAAAGGGTTTTCAGGAGAACCAATAGTTTCAGAAAATAATCCATCTTTTACACGAAGATGAAATGTTCCTCGCCATAAAGAAGAAAATCGTTTTGTTCGAAGTGCATCCTCAGAAGGTTTAGAATCAGTAATTGCAATTTGAGCTTCATAAACACCAGATTGTCGAAATGGAGACTGTCCTTGAACTTCTAATCGTGACTGAGATGACATATTCGTTGGTGTTATTTTCAACTATTTCTGTATTTAGATCGCATAAGTAGATGTCATGAAAAAAATACCAAAGTTAGGCTCAGTAAGATGGTATTTATCTAGAGAAAAGTGCATTTGAGCTATTGAAGAAACCTTTTGGGAAAAAAGCAAAGGAAGTAGAAAAAGTAGAATCAGAAAAGATAGTCAAAAAAGAAACTAGTCTAGTTGATGCAGATTATAATCGTAAAAAATTATTCAAGCAAGGGATCAACAGAATGGCAGATGAAAAATTAGAAGAAGCTATCGTCTGTTTTCAACAAGCACTAAGAATTGATCCTAACAGTGTAGAGACATTAATGAAATTAGGATATGCCAGATTTCATGTAGACGAATACAGTGAAGCACTAAAAGTGTATGATAAAATTTTAGATATTGATGTTACAAATCCAGAAGCTTGGAATCTTAAAGCACTGGTACATTATGAGCAAAAAAAATATGCTCAAGCATTAGATGCAGTTGAAAAAGCAGTAGAGTCAGACCCAACATATGGAATGGCATGGTACAACAAAGCATGTTTCTTATCATTGTTAAATCAAGTACCAGAATCATTAGAATCATTAAAACGCTCAATTGAGATTGATGTTAAAAATGCAAGAAAATCAATTAGAGATAAAGATTTTGCAAATGTTCGTATTGAAGATGCATTCAAAAGAATTGAAGAAGTTGTTGTGTTAGAATCAGTAAGACAAGGATACCATACACTGGGCGCAATTGTTTGGACAACATTTTTGGATAAAGTTGATGCAGAAACAGCATTAAGAAAATTATTAGAGAAAGGATTACTTGTACAAAACGAAAAACGTGACGGTCTATCAAAAATTCCAATTTATGATCTGGCACCAAATGTTTCAGAGAAAATGGGTAAAGAAAAGAAAGGTTTGTTTGGAATTACAAGAAAAACATTACCAAAACCAATCAAGCATCTAAAAGAACTCAGTCAATCAATTCAATCAGTAAAAGAAGCAATAGAAGAAAATGATGCAGAAAAGACAATTGGTTTGTTTGAAGAGTTTATTGATCCTGCAAAATCAGGAGAACAAATGATTGAAAATTTCTTTGATGAACACAGAGAAATTAGATTATGGAAGATTAGATTAAAAGATAGAGGAGACGATTACATTATTGAAAATAAAGAAAAGATGTTACTGCTCTTTGATAATATCGAAGTAACAATTACAAAAAAACTTAGAAACGAAATTTCTTAATTATTCAGCAGACAAGTCCCAGTAACTTGCATCTTCTTGTTTTTCAGTAGGTTTTTGAAGATTTTTCCATTCTTTAAAAGAACGAACATACAGTTTTGTGTTTGGTAATCCCACAGATTTTAAAGCATAATATGCCAAGCCTGAAAGAGTTCCGACACTGCCACAATAAGTAATAATTTCTGAATCAGCAGTTACACCGCGATTATCCAATAATCGTTTCATGTCTTCTTTTGGGCGTAAAATCTTGTCTGCAGATGCCAGTGTTCGATATGGAAGGCTAATTGCACCAGGTATGTGTTGTTCTAAGAAATTCAGTCTTTCTCTATTGTCTATCAAAACAACATTATCTCTTGTTTTTGCAGTTTCCAAATAATCAGATGTTGCTAAAATATCAGATTTTAAATTCATAGAATGTTCTTTGTTTTGAATGTCAGGGATTTGAGAGTCATTTTCCAATCCAAGGGATTTCCAATTACTATAAGTTGTTTCAAGTAAAGAAACATCAGAATGTCCAAGGTATTCCAAAGTCCATGCAACTCTAGATGCTAATGCACCAAACGTATCATCATATACAACAACAGATGTTTCATCATCAATGCCCATAGAATTTACAAGTTTTAAAACTCGTTCAGGACTATCATCAGATAGTAAAGTTGCTAAAGGTAAGTTAACAGCTGATGGAATATGATCTTGTTTGTAATCAGATTCACGTCTTACATCAATTACTCTAACACTTTTGTCTCTTATTTCTGAACGAAGTGAATCGATATCAGTTGTAATTTTAATAGATTGGGTCAAGCAGCACATTCACCTTTTCCAGTTTTTGTGTGGTAGCTTGTATCGCTTCCATAATCAAGATAAAAGTCAGGATCATCTTCTTTAGTTGGAGGAGCAACTAGAGGTTCAAGAATTTTTTTAAGATCATTTAATGATTTAATGTTTGAGTTTTCATTTCCAGCAATAATTCTATGAATCCAAGATTTCAAAGTATCATCAGGTTTTTTATTTTCTTTAAACACATCAATGATTTTTAAAATTACAGAGATTACTCTTTTTGCAGGAACTCTAAGAGTTATTTCACCAAGTGTTGTCTCACCATCAGAACGTCCACCCAAAGACATTTGATAATTTGCATACATTTCTTTTCCATGACGTGCACCACCACCAAAGAAACCAATAGTTGCAATACCATGTTGACCACATGAATTAGGACAACCACTTATCTTAATTGTAGAATCACTAAGATCATCATCTTCATCTAGTTTAAGTTCAAGGAATTTTCTTTGAATCTCTTTTGCCAACCTATGAGAGTTAGTTAATGCTAGATTACAAGAGGTAGTTCCAGAACAGCCAATAGGAGCAGTCATAGTTAATGCACCAGATTTTGCCAATCCCACTTGAAGTAGTTTAGAATACAAACGGGGTAAATCATCTTCATGTACAAATCGAATAGCCACATTTTGAACAAAGCCAGTTCTAGCCTTACCTTCTGCTGAAAATTCACGAATAAAGTCAGCTAATGCAGTTAATTGGTTAGAAGTTATGTCACCTGCTTCAAGAGTGATAAAGACAGAATAGTAATCAGATTGTTTTTGTTTGAGAGTGTTTGTTTTGAGCCATCGTGCATATCCATCAGGGGATGACTCTCCACTTTCATCAGAAATTCTAATTGGTCGTTTTATCTCAGTAGGAGTTGTGTCAACTTTTAATTTTGTAATAACTGATTGAGTTGCCCTTACAACAGCTCTTTCTTTTAGAACCAAATTTTGGAATTTTTCCCAACCCATTTCATTTACAAGATAACGCATTCGGTTTCTTGCAAGATTTGTTCTATCTCCCAATCTATCAAATAATTTTACTACTGCAATTGAGGTATACAAAATATCTTCTTCAGGAGTGAATTCTTCTAATTGATGTCCAACAAATGATTTGTTTCCCAAACCACCACCAAGGAAAATTTTGAATCCTCGTTGAATTTCACCATCCACTTCCCTTGTTTGTGGAATTAATCCAACATCAACAATTCTTGCCATACCATGTTTTTCACAGCAAGTAAAAGTGAATTTGAATTTACGTGGAAGGTTTTGAGACATTGGATTTCTTAAAAAGAATTTTGCAGTTGCAAGTGCATATGGAGTAGAATCAAATTTTTCGTCAGGACAAACACCAGCCATTGGACTACACATTACATTTCTAACACTATTACCACATGCTTCACGAGAAGTCATGCCAACTTCAGCAAGACTACGAAGCATTTCTGAAACATCTTCAAGAATTACCCAATGTAGTTGAATACTTTCTCTAGTTGTAAAGTGTGCATTACCAATAGAGTATTGTTCACTTAGTTGAGAAAGTCGTTCAAATTGATGAGGATAAATTTCTCCTGCAGGAAGTTTTATTCGAACCATTGCATAATCATTAGTCATTCTAGTACCGTAAGCACCATGTTGAAGTCTGAATCGTCTAAAACTATCAGCATCATACCAACCTTGACGGAATAATTTTACAGTTTTTGCAAAATTGTCTGCCTCCTCATTTCTAGCCCAATTGGTTTTAGGTTTTACAGGTTTAGCAGTCTGTTTAAGATTAGTCAATACAAAGAAAATTCGAGTTATTTAGATATAAATTTTTGATATATGGGAGGTTTAGGAGAGAAATTTTCAACAAAGTACAATTTTTTCCTATTTTTTCTTAGTAAATTTTTCAAAATTTTTAAAATTAGTTTTGCCTAATTTTTGTAAATTGTGGGAAAGTATTAATTGTAAAGCAAAGGAGTCATCGACATGCAAGAAGCAACTGTTGCAGAGCAATCATCTAAAATTTTTACAGATGTACGTGAAGTAGAAATCACACGTGCTATTGCAAATGAATTTCATGATGTATTAATTGACAGAGCAGAATCAGATGTAATAATTATTGGTGCAGGACCTGCAGGATTAACTGCAAGTCGTGAACTTTCAAATTTAGGATACAAAGTTTTAGTCATTGAACAAAATAACTACCTAGGCGGAGGTTATTGGTTAGGAGGATACATGATGAATCCTGTAACAGTTAGAGAACCAGCACAAAAAATTTGGGATGAATTAGGAGTTCCGTACAAAAAAGTTCAAGAAGGATTATACTTGACACCAGGCCCACATGCAGTTTCAAAATTAATTGCAGGTGCATGTGATGCAGGGGTTAAATTTCTACAATTAACAAAGTTTGATGATTTAGTGTTAAAGAACGGTAGAGTTTCAGGTATTGTTGTTAATTGGATGCCAGTATCAGCATTACCACGTAACATCACATGTGTTGATCCAGTAGCTTTTGAATGTAAAATTCTCATTGATGCATCAGGGCATGATTCTGTTGGAGTTAAGAGACTAGTTGATAGAGGATTAGCAAAATGGAAAGGAATGGAGCCAATGCATGTTAATGATGGAGAAGAACACGTTGTTCACAAAACAGGCGAAGTGTATCCAGGACTAATTGCAGCTGGAATGTCAGTTACAGAAACACATGGTTTAGCAAGAATGGGGCCAACATTTGGTTCAATGTTATACTCTGGAAAACGTGCAGCAGAAATTGCAGCAGAAAAAATCAAAGAGTTAGAAAGATAAGCTATCAAAATCATAGTTATCTTATTGAAAATATCTAAAATTATTCTATATGATGAACCTACAGTTCCTCAAATTCAATTAAAAAAATTAGAAAAATTTATTTCTGAAACATTTCCAATCAAAGTTGAAACAAGAGAAAATTTTTTTCAAGATTTGAATGAAAGTGATTACAAAGAGATTGCAAATACGAGAATTTTTGATTTAAAAAAATCATTTCAAATACACAATCCGACAGTAGATGAAATTAATATTGAAAATCAAAATAAAGATATGTCAAATAAAGAAGAAATGACTCTTTATGATGGATTTGAATTACTAAAAACAATTTCAAGAATTATTACAACAGACGAAAAGGCACTACACATAATTTTTACAAATAAACTAACATGTACGTTTGATGAAAATGATTTTAGATATCATGCAAGAGTTTTGATAGGTTCAAACCCTGTAATAATTTCGACTACAGGGGCAGTTGAAGCTCCTGCAAAACCAAAACAATACTATCTTGATTTGATGACAGATTTCAACAAAGAACGAATTGATGAAATTAAAAAAAAATACAAGGGAGAATTTTTAGAATATGATGATTCAAGACTATCAGAAGTAATTGAAGGATACTTGCTACAGGCAATTATGTACTATGAAACAGGAGATGCGTTTTGTGAGCACAAAAAATGTCGATTATTTAATGCACATTGGCAAAAAGATCTTTTCTTTTCACAAATAGAAAACAAAAAACTTTGCAATAAACATCAAAAAATCATCAAAGAATTAACAAATCAAGTCTGAACAGACTGAATATAATTACGAATTTTTTCCGATGATTTTTTCAAAGACGAAGATTCAGTATCATCAAGTTTCACATGTTGTATTTCTGAAATTCCATTATGATCAATTTTTACTGGTACGCCCATAGCAACATCAGATTCCCCATATTCACCCTCAAGAACAACAGATGCAGGAAGAAGAATTTCATTTTTATTCAAAATTGCATCAATAACATCAAAAGTATTTTTTGCAATACCAAATTGAGATCTGCTCTTAAAATTTCTTAATTTTTTCCAATAATTTCGCACATCATCAGTTATAGAATCCCTACTATCAATCATAGAAAAAAGAGGATTACCCCCAACAGAAACGCCAGAAAAAATAGGAACCATTGAATCACCGTGTTCTCCTAAAACAAGTGCATTAGAAATTGAAGATTGTGGAACAGATAATGTTTCAGAAATATAATAACGAAATCTACTAGTGTCAAGATTAGACGCAATACCAATTACTTTGAATCGAGGAAGAGAACTTTCTTTTTGGAAAAAATAAGTCAAAACATCAAGAGGGTTTGAAACTAGTAAAATTATTGCAGAGGGACAATATTGTTTAATTTTTGCAGCAATTTCTTTAATCATATTTACTTGTAATGCCATATTTTCAGTCCTGTCTTTCATATAGATGCCAACACTTGCAGTTATTACAACAATTTTAGAACCAGAAATTTCTGAATAATCATCAGTGCCACGAATTGAGAATTTGGAGTGAGATGGGATTGCACTTGCAATGTCAAGAGCCTCTCCGATTGCTTTTTCTTTTGAACGATTTACTAATAATACATCATCTAATGCATTTGATACACAAAGAAATGCAATAGATGAGCCGACTCTACCAGTCCCAACAATAGAAATCAAGTTAACTAGTAATAGTTTGAAATGATTTTAAGCACTTCTTTTACGAACACTGTCTCTTTGTCGTTGGTCATCATGTTTAGTTAATTCACCTTCTAGTTTTCGAGACAAGTTATCAGCAATTTTGAGTAGATCCCAACCTTCATCAGTATAGATCAATTGTTTTTTAGAAGTAATAACAGTAAATGTTGCATCATAATGAGTTCTCGAACCTTCAGGGTTTTGAGATTTTACAGAAATCTTTGCCTCAATTAAGTCAGAAAGTACACTTTTAGCTTTTTCTAATGAACCACCTAGTTTTGACATGACAAGTTCAGTAGCAGGATCTTCTTTTGCTAAACCTATTTCATACAAAGGTACTTTTTGAGACATATTATTACTAATCACTTCTGAATTAAAAGGCAATATAACAATTTTCAATCATGATTTTCAAAATCGATATTATCAATCACGTTTTTTAAGAAATTTTAGAACCATCAAGAGGAACGAGTGTTTTAGAAAAGATAGATTTCTTTTGAGTACTTATTTCACAATCAATACAGGTTTTTTAGATTTATGCAAAACATAATTTGATGTACTGCCAAGAAAAATCTCTTTAGCAGAGCCCATTCCACGAGCTCCAATCACCACTAGATCAATTTTATTTTTGGAATTATTTGCAAATTTTGCAATATCATAACCAGGATCTCCTGCAATAGATTTTCCAATTAATTGAATGCCTTTTTTTGCAGCTTTAGTTTTTGCAGAATCCAATATTTTTTTTACTTCCTTCATGTTGTTAAAATCAAGGAAACCAAGAGGATGTAGTGCATAAATTCCAGGCACAGTTTTTACGCTTAAAGCAACAATAGTTCCATGAGATTGTCTTGCCAAATGAATTGCCATATCCAAACCACGAAGGGAATTTTTAGAACCATCAAGAGGAACGAGTATTTTTTTAGTTTTCACTACCATATTTTATATTAAATTTTCAAATTAAAAAACCATATAGTGATTATCTTAATTGATTTTCATTGACAATAATTTAAGATACCAGATTAATTCACTCTATCACGTAATTGATGACAATCACAATTGCAACCTTTTTTACATTTCATTCGTTTACAATCAGAACATTGATCACTATTCCAATAAGGAGCAGTGTTCACCTCAATACCTTGGAGTTAACCTATATCGGCCTCTTCTCATTAAAAATATTATTCTTAACAGAAAGATAGACCAAATCCCCAGTAACAAAAAATAAAGAATATTGCCATTAGGTTCTTCAGAAATAGCATCTTCGTGTAACTCATCAGGTAAATCAAAAGGGGAAACATATGCAATTCCAAGAAAAATTGGAATTGAGATCAATACTATCAGAGGAATAACCATGATAATCATTAATCGTATGTACTATAATTTGAAAATATCTTTACAACAGAATGAAAGTACTGGGATATTCACTTAAATTATTGAAATTCAGAGAAACGACATCATGATGTCAGTAGATTCAGGGGCAGCAGTATTAGAAACTGAAGGCAATAATCCTAAAGCAGCAGACAAAAAGAAAACAAAATTTGATGTGATAATTATTGGTGCAGGTCCATCAGGATATACAGCTGGAATTTATTGTTCTAGAGCAGGATATGATACTTTAATTCTATCAGGAGTATTACCTGGAGGACAGTTAGTAAATACAACTGAAGTAGAAAATTTCCCAGGATTTGAAAATGGAATCATGGGTCCAGATTTAATGATAGATATGAGAAAACAATCTCAAAGAATGGGTACAACAATTGTTGATGATGAAGTAGTAGATGTAGATTTTAGACGTAAACCACTCAAAGTACTAACAGCATCTGAAGAATATGAAGGACGTGCAGTAATTATTGCAACAGGTGCAAATCCAAGAAAAATAGGATTAGAAGGAGAAGAAACGTTTGGAGGTAAAGGAGTATCATATTGTGCAACATGTGATGGTCCATTTTTTAGAAATCAAGACATTGTGGTTGTAGGTGGTGGAGATTCTGCAATTGAAGAGGCATCATTTTTAACAAAATTTGCAAGTAAAGTCCATCTAGTACATAGACGAGCAGAATTACGTGCAAGTAAAGTCATGCAAGAAAGAGCATTAAACAATAGTAAAATAGAATTTCATTGGGATTCAGCAGTAGTAGATATCAAAGGAGAACAAAAAGTAACTCAAGCAGTATTAAAAAATATAAAAACAAATGAAGAGACGTCATTAGACATAGGAGGTCTCTTTGTTGCAATAGGACATGTGCCTAATACAAAAATATTCAAAAATCAAATCGACTTAGACGATGAAGGATACATTGTATTGAAAAATAAGACACACACAAATGTTGATGGAGTTTTTGCTGCAGGTGATGTTCATGATAGAAATTATAGGCAAGCAATTACAGCTGCTGCATTCGGATGTATGGCAGCAATAGATGTAGACAAATACATTGCAGAATCTTCAGATAGTCAATAATGAAAAATGCTCAATGCAAAAAATGTTTGAATAAATTTCATGAAAAAGACATTTACACAATACAGCAATTTCAATATAGAGAAGAACCACCATACAGATGGTCACTAGAATTTTTTAAAAAATCAAACATAGATGAATGGGATTCATTTTGTGAAAAATGCCTAATGGAGTATTCAAAAAATTCAAAAGAGATTTGGGATGAATCAAAAAATTCAAAAGACTAGAGAGTAAGCAAAAATAACAGGTGAAGTATTTTGAGTAAAAATCCAGAAGAATTAAAAAAAATAGTTAAAGAATACAATGAAAAATTAGCCAAATTAGGCACAGAATTAGCTAAAAGTCAATTTAGCTACAAAGTTGAAGAGAAGACAGATGAAAAATACTGGATACAAAGAATTGCAAATTTTAAAAAACATAATGAAAAAAGTTTAGAATATTATAATGAAGTTTATTCAATGATAAAGGAAGTAAAAGAAGATGAAGCAGAGATATTTCTTTTAGGGATTGCAAAATTTAGACAGACAGGTGTGGAGTTACTAAACACCATGACAAAAATTATAGAAAATCCATCAATCATCAAATCAAAAGATACCCAACAAAGTCAATGGAGTAAAGACATTAGGAAAAAACTGACAGAACAAAGTGACGAATGTCTTCGCTTTGAAAAAGAGATCAACACTTCATTTAGAGAATTTTACGATAAATTTGTTAAAGTTATGAATTAATATGCCAAATCAGACATATGTTTTGCATCTTTAAGAGAATTTTCAAACTCTTCTTCACTCATAACATTTTGTTTTGCATAAACACTTTTGAATTTTCTTCCATCATCAGCAAATATTCCAACAACACATGCATCTCCCTCAATAGGGTATTTTTTCATGCATGCATATACTGCAGCCGATGAAGGACTGATCAAAAGTTTGTCTTTTGTAAATATTTCTTTAACAACAGAAAATGCTTCATCATTATCTGCAGAAACCCAATCATCTACAACATCTTCACGTTTTAAAAATAAATCAGGTTTTGCAGATTCTTCAAAATTTCTCCATCCTTGAATAAGATGATTTTGTTGTGGTTGACAACCGATAATTTTTACATTTGGATTTTTTTCTTTAAGGTATGTACCAATTCCAGTAATAGTACCACCAGTTCCGACACCGGTAAAAAAGTGAGTAACTTTACCTTCAGTTTGTTTCCAAATTTCAGGACCAGTTCCTTTGTAATGCCCCATAAAATTTGCTTCATTTGCATATTGGTTAGGAGAATAATATGTGTCAGGTCGTGAAGATGCAATAGATGTTGCAAGTGCTATACTTTGATCAGTTCCAGCCCCAACTTTAGGACAGAGGTCATCACTTGTTTCAAAAACTTTGGCACCAAGATTTCGTATAATATCTTTAGTTTCATTACTTGCCTTTTCAGGAATTACGATTTCAACTTTGTATCCTAGTTGGTTAGCAATTCCAGTTAGTGCAATACCAGTATTTCCAGAAGTAGGTTCTATAATGATACTTTTACCCTTTGTTAGAATTCCTTTATCCTCACCGTTTTTGATCATCCAAAATGCAGCTCTATCTTTTACAGAACCAAACGGATTATGACCCTCCAATTTTGCAAAAAATTCAGTAGTGTTATGTGAAAGAGAATCTAATTTGATTAAAGGAGTATTGCCAACACGATTCAATACATCTGCATCATTTACAACAGTCATGATTTTAATTATTTCACCTTTTTAATTTGAAAAGTGATTACTTCGCCATTTTTTGATAAATCCAATAATTCATGTCCATTTCGAGTAACCCATCTTGAAATATCATCTTCAGCTGCAGGATCATCAGCAGAAACAGTTAGTGTTTGACCAACTTGCATTCTTTCAATCTCAATTTTAGTTCTAAACACAGGTTCAGGACAAAATAATCCAGTTGCATCTAATTTCTTTTCGTCAGATTCAGACATGGTATCTAAATCATCAAAAGTGATTTGTCATATTAAAATCTATTCGAGTTTATCTTGGCTTATGTTAAAAGACACACATGGTATTATTTGAAAAGATCTTCAGAATCAGGACGAATTAATTTTGAAGTTAAATGTTCTTTAAAATCAAATGAATAATCACGAATTATGGCTACAGGACAATTTAGTGTTTTTCCCATAACTAATTCAGCGGCTGCAGAAAATTCATCAGCTATTGCAATTTCAGTCACACGTAAAATATTTTCAAATGAATCTTTTGTACCTGCATAATCCAATAAAGGATTAAGACCAGAAACACCAATTGCACAATTGGTTTGTCCCATTCTAAAAGGGCGGCCAAAAGTATCAGAAATTATTATTGCAATATTTTTTCCAGTTAGTTCTTTGATTTTTTCGCGAATAGTTTTTGCAGAAACATCAGAATTTACAGGTAATAAAGTAGCATATCCATCTTTAACATTACTTTCATCAACTCCAGCATTTGCACAAATGAATCCAGAATTAGTTTGAACAATAATGATTTGATTTTTCATTCTTACAATTCGTTTTGATTCAGACAAAATTAATTCTACAATCCTAGGATCTTTCTGATAAGGAGAACTTATTCCTTCAGCAAGTAACGAAGGTGTAACAGTAGATAAATCAATGAGTCTTCCTTCTTGTTTTGAAATTATTTTTTGGGCAATTACTAAAATATCACCATCATGTAAATCAGAAGAATCAGAAATTATTTTAGATAAATCATCTAAAGGTTCAATCTCTTTGTCGATATGAATCGGTAAAACTTGCAATTATAAGGTCTAAAAAAAGGTACTAAAAAATTGTTTATGCAGGAGTACTAGTTTCTAATTCTAATTTGTAGTGTTTGTTAATAATATTCAAAATTTTTGATAGATCTTTTTCTTCTAAAGTAGTAGTTGCCAAGTCTTTAACTAAGTCTTGAGCACGATATGCAATTCCTAGACCACAAATATCAAACAACTTTATATCGTTTGCACCATCCACAACACAAACAATGTTTTCTTTCTTTTCACCCCATTCTTCAATTTTGATTTTTGCAGATTTTGCTTTGTCAGAGTCAACATTGATTGTAACTCCATCTAGTTTTCCATCTTTGAAAATTAATTCATTAGAGTAAACATAATCCAAACCTAATTCTTCTTTTAATCTACCCATCATCAACGTAAAACCACCAGATACAGCCATGATTTTCCAACCAGCAGCCTTTAAGATTCGACAAGCCTCTTTTGCACCAGTCATGATAGGTAAAGCATCAGATACTTCTTGACAAGTTTTTTCATCAAGGCCCTTCAAAGCTTCAACTCTAGTTCTCAATCCTTCTTCCCAGTTGATTTTTCCTTGAATACCTTGTTTTGTGATTTCCCAAATTTCATCTTCTTTGTTGAGTTTTTCTGCAAGAATTGGCAAATATTCCTCATCATACAAAACACCTTCAACATCAAAAATTATCAGCAATTAATTTCTGATCTGGAAAAAAATTACTAATAATATTAAAGTTTAAACGATTTTTGGATCTAAAAAACGCTAGTAATAAATCACCGTAGCATTATGAGTACATAATGGCTGATGAATTAGAACATAAACACGAAGTAGAAATTTTAGAAAGAGAAGGTAGACAAAAACTACCGCAAGAAGTCAAAGATGAGTTAAAAGCATCAGGTATGATGGATGATAAAGGAAAATTAAAACTCAAAGGCGTCAGTCCAAAAATGCTAAAAAGAATGAAACAAGAATATGTCGAGTGTCCAGTGTTAAAAGAACAAATTCATTTCATCCAGTGCTTTGTATGTCCAAATTTCCAAAGCAGAGTTATGGGTAAAGTTCTCTGTAAAGGCGACAAATTATAAACAAATTTTCTCACGAAAGGCTCATTAGTTAAATTAATTCATTAAATTTTGGTTTGGGTAAAGAAGACGGTATTACAGTTTCAAAAAAGGATGATTTTAGTGAATGGTATACTCAAGTAGTTCTAAAAGCAAAACTTGCAGATTATGCCCCAGTTAAAGGATTAATCGTACTCAGACCAGATGGGTATTCCATATGGGAGTCACTAAAAAATACATTTGATAAAAAATTTGCCAAAAATGGGATTAGAAATGGATTTTTGCCAATATTGATTCCTGAATCACTATTAGGAAAAGAACAAAAACATTTTGCAGGATTTAATCCAGAAGTGTTTTGGGTTACTCATTCAGGCACAAACGAGATAGGGGACAGACTTGCACTAAGAC
>JABJDB010000091.1 GCA_018668425.1 Nitrososphaerota archaeon
ATCATGAATATTGCAATAGTTGTCTCAGAATTTAATAAAGAAGTGACAACTAGGATGCTTGCAGTTGCTCAAGAAAAAGCAGATTCTATGAAGTTAAAAATTGTCCACACTAGTACAGTTTTGGGTGCTTATGATATGCCTGTAATTGTAGATAAATTATTGAATAAAAAAGATATTGATGGCGTAGTTACTTTGGGTGCAATTATTACCGGACAAACAAAACATGATGAAATCATATCTCATGCAACTGCAAAATCACTTTCTGATTTATCATTAAAACACCAAAAACCAGTTTCTTTAGGAATTATAGGTCCCGCATTACAAGAAAAACACGCCCATGCTAGAATAAGACCTGTTGCTGAACGTGCAGTAGAAGCCGCTGAAAGAATTTTCAATGAATTAAAACGGATTCAACAATGATCCAACTTAGTATTCTAAAGATTAGTGAATATGGCCCATGGACACTTACTTTGGGAAGCGATAGAGAACATGAACTTCAAATGCTTCAGGCATCTCTATACAAAGAAGTACAAAGATTGTTTTCTGAAAAAAATTGTCTTGTTTTTTTAAATCGAGCAGATGAATTTTTTGTAGTTACAAATGGTCTTAAACTTGAAGATCATATTCAAATTCAAAAAACATTAGAGGCATCTTTTGATGTACGTTTGACCATTTCAATTGGTTATGGTGAATCACCATTTGAGGCAAATTTGAAGGCATATGATGGAAAGAAAAATGAAATACTATTGAATAAAGAACATAATATTTTTGGTTTTGTTAATAGTACTTCAAACTCTCAAGTTTCAATAATGCATTTGGATGTAGATGATTTGTCTTCAAAAAGAAAAACTAATTCACCTTACGAAATTTCATCGATAATTTTTGAATTATTTTCTAAAATGTCAAAATTTTTCCTAGAAAAAAATTCTTTGACATTTTTTATGGGTGGTGATAATTTTATGGTAATTGCAAGTGACGATGCAAAAAATTCTACTCAAAATTTCATTGATTTGGTTAAAAATGAAGATGAGATTTCTTTGAATTGCGGAATCGGTAATGCTCATACATCTAGAGGGGCAGTAAAATTAGCCACAAAATCACTTGATACTATAAGAGAAATTAGAGATTCTGGAAAAGAAAAACCAGATGTTTATGAATTATAATGTTAATCAAAAATATCAGTGCACTATTAGGTCCTGAATTAAATTTCATTTCTGATACTAATGTTCAAATCCAAAATAATATTTTCAAAAGAATTCAACCTAATATCAAGTCAAGTCGAAAAGAAGAATCAATAGACTGTGAAGGATTATTGATGATTCCTGGATTTATTAATGCACATACACACATTGGAGATTCTATAGGAAAAGATGTCACACTAAACAGTTCTGTTGATAAAAGAATTCATCCTGTATTTGGAGCAAAATCAAAAATTCTAAAAAATACCCCTCATGAAAATTTAGCAAATTTTATGAAAAATTCATGTCACTCAATGATCAGAAAAGGCATTACTACTTTTGTTGATTTTAGAGAAGGAGGATTGGATGGCGTACTTTTACTCAAAAAGGTATTATCTGAAGTTCCTTTACGTTCAATTATTCTAGGACGAATTGAATTTTATCAAGAAATAGATCAAATTAGGAAAAACTCTTCATTCCCTAACGAAAAAACCCACGAATTAACTGAATTATTAAAAAAATGTGATGGAATCGGTGTTAGTGGTGCAAATGAAAACAGTAATTCTGTCTTAAACTATTATTCAAAAACAACAAAACTTAGAGCAATTCATTCTTCTGAAACAAAACAAAGTGTCTCAAAATCTAAAAAAACTACTGGAAAATCAGAAACAATTAGAGCATTGACATTGAAACCTCATTTTTTAATCCATATGACACATGCATCAAAAAGTGATCTTTTTTCTACAGCAAAAAAAACTAGAGGAATTGTAATTTGTCCAAGAGCCAATTCTTCTCTAGCTGAAGGAATTCCTGACATTGAATTAATGCAAAAATCTGGATGTACAATCGCTTTAGGCACAGATAATGTAATGATTAACTCTCCTGATATGTTCAGAGAAATGGATTATCTTTGGAAAGTAACTATGGGAATTCATAAAAAAAGAATTGATCCTAAAGAAATTCTTAAAATGGCTACTGTAAATGGAGGAAAAATTTTGAAAAAAGATATTGGAGTAATTGGACATGGAAAAATTGCTGATTGTATTTTTATTGATAAACATGCTTTAGATTTAGAACCTATGCATGATCCACATGCATCCATTGTTCATAGAGCATCAGAGTCTGCAATTAAAGCAGTAATGATTGGAGGAAAAATAATTCATGGAAAACTCTAGGCCTTTTGTAATTCTAAGTGCTGCAACATCAATTGATGGTAAGATTGCAACAAAAACAGGTGATTCAAAACTTTCATCCAAACAAGATAGTGTTAGACTTCATAAATTAAGATCCAAAGTTGATGCTATCCTTGTAGGAAAAAATACTGTATTTGTAGATGATCCGTTGTTAACTGTACGTCACACTATTGGAAAAAATCCTATAAGAATTATTTTAGATTCAAATGGTACAATACCTGAAAAATCAAAAATCCTACAAACATGCAATAAAATTGAAACCATTATTGTTATATCAAAAAAAATTACAAAATCTAATTTAAAAAAATTAAACAAATTCCCTTTAGAGATAATTACTGCTGGAGAAAAATCTGTAAATCTTAAACTATTACTACAAAAACTCTCTCAAAAAAATATCAAATCAATTCTTGTTGAAGGTGGTGGAACAACAAATTGGGAATTTATTAAACATAATATTTTTGATGAATTGATTATCACATTATCCCCTTTCATTATTGGTGGAATTGATTCCATTTCTTTTGTTGAAGGACAAGGTTTTCCAAAAATTTCTAAATCACCTAATCTAAGACTAAAGTCAACTACGAGGCTCAAAAATCATCTAGTTTTACATTATGCTAAGGTGTAAGTTCTTATACTTTATTTAAAATAAAATTGCAAGAAATTGGCAATAAAAAAGAAAACTACAACAAAAAGAAAGGCTGCAACAAAAAAGAAAGCAGCACCAAAAAGAAAGGCTGCAACAAAAAAGAAAGCAGCACCAAAAAGAAAGGTTGCAACAAAAAAGAAAGCTACTAAATCAAAATCAAAAAAACCAGCATTTGGTGGATATGCAATCAATTTTGTAGGTCGTCAAGAAACTGTGGAGCAAGTGTTTGGTAAAAAACCAATTGCACCAAGTGAAATGACCAAGAAAATTTGGGCATTTGTTAAATCAAAAAGCCTTTCTAATCGTTAAACCCATTTGTTAACGAATCATCGTTAACTAATTTCTATCTTTTAATTATTTTGAATAAAGTATAGATATTGGATATTTTTTAATTTTATTATGTCAACTACATCATTAAGACGTGATCATGATTTAATTGAAAAAGTCATTAAATCTATGGAAGCAACTGTTCAATTATTAACTGATGGAAAACAAATTCCAGAATCAATTTTACTTCCTGTGATTGATTTCACAAAAAACTTTACAGATGTTTGTCATCATAGTAAAGAAGAAAAATCTTTGTTCCCTGCATTAGAAAAAGCTGGATTACCAAGTAACATGGGACCAGTTGCAATGATGTTAATGGATCATGAACGTTCAAGAGAAATTGGAAGTCATATGGAAGAATCAGCTAAAGAATATCTTTCATCAGGAGAATCAAAAAATCTGATTAATGATATGCATCTATACGTTGAACATATCACAGAACATCTTTGGAAAGAAAATAACAAATTATTCATGATGGCAGAAGCTAGATTACAATATGTTGCAGAAAAAGTAGATACAGAACTTAATGAAATTGAAACAGCAAAACTCAATGATTTGGGAAAATCTAGAGAACACTATGAAAACTTGGCAGAAAATCTTTCAAAAGACGTATCTGAACAAGGAAATTAGGCTTGTCTCATACTTTATTCGGTCAAGTAGTTGGAGTTAGAAAATTTACTAATGGTGATATTGAAGTTGATTTCCATCACGAAGAAATAATTACAGAATTTCGTTATTCATCTGATTCAAGTAGATTGGGAAATTTTCCAAAAGAATTGATTGAAACTTTGGCTTCCACTTTGGCAACTGATATTTGCATTGAAATTTTCTTTGAGGATGGAAATCCTACTCACATTGAATTAGAAGAATGTGATGATGATTTAGATGATGAAGAAGATGATTTAGATGATGAAGAAATCTCTCAAGAAGAATAATCTAATTTTGTAAAAATCTATTCTACGTAGTGATGATGTGTTAAGTTATCATAAAATCTGACTGCTTTTAGATTTACAAATTCTAACATTCCATATCTTGATAATTCTCTTCCAAACCCACTATGTTTTATTCCTCCAAATGGGATTCTAGGATCAGAAATTACTACATTATTAACACTCACAATTCCTGACTCAATCCGTCGTGACATTTTGTCTGCTTTGGCAAGATCTTTTGTCCAAATACTTGCACCCAAACCAAATTCACTTTCATTTGCTAATTTGATAGCTTCACTTTCATTTTCAACAATTGTAATTGGTGCTACTGGTCCAAACGTTTCTTCTGTTGCAATTCTCATTTCTGGTTTTACATTTGTAAGAATTGTTGGTTTGTAAAAGAATCCATCCCCGTCTATTTTTGAACCGCCTAAAAGAATTTCTGCACCTTTTTCTTTTGCATCATCTACAATTCCAGAAATAGTGTCTAATCCATCTTTACTTGAAATTGGTCCAAGATCTGTATCTATAGACATAGGATCTCCTACTTTTAGTTGAGATGCTTTTTTGATAAATAACTCGATAAATTCATCAGCAATATTTTTTCCAACAAAGAATCTTTTTGAGGCTACACAACTTTGACCACAATTGATGAATCTGCCTTTTACTGCACCTTCTGCAGCTTTGTCTAAAATTGCATCATCTAAAACTATGAATGGATCACTACCTCCTAATTCTAATACGCATTTTTTCAAATTCTTTGCAGATCTTTCACCTACTTTAGCTCCAGCATTGGTACTTCCAGTAAATGTAACTGCATTAACATCTGAATCAATAAGGTGATTTGCAGATTCTACACTACCAACTACTGTCTGAAAAATCCCATCTGGAATCCCTGATTCAGTAAATGCTTTTTCAATCTCAATTCCTGATTGCATTGTTACTCTAGATGGCTTCATTACGATAACATTTCCTGCCATTAAACATGGAGCTGCAAATCGTAATGCTTGCCAATATGGAAAATTCCACGGCATAATTGATCCAATCACACCTAATGGTTCAAAAGATAAGAAACTCTTTCTTGCATCTGTGTTTAATACTTCATCAGAAAGAAAACTATCTCCATGATCTGCATAAAATTCTAATGCCCAAGCACATTTTTCTACTTCACCAATAGATTCTTTGAGAGGTTTCCCCATTTCAGATGTTGCAACTTTTGCAAGTTCTGTTTTGTTCTTTTTTAAATATTCAACTAAATTGTAAATGTAACTTCTACGTTTTTCATAATCTTTTTTCCATTCTGGATATGCTCTTCTTGCTTTTTTAACCAAACCCTCCACTTGATTTTTATCCATTGCATCATACTTTGCAATTTCTTTTCCTGTTGCTGGATTAACTGTACTTATTTGACTCAAGGCTCTTCTCAGAATATTTGTTGCATATCTTTTTTGATTTCATCAACTTTTCTTGCATATGCTTTTTTAGATTTATCGTTCTTTTTTAGATTTAAAACATTTCCACATGATGGGCATTTGAACATGCCTTCTAGTGAATCTTCAAATGTAACTCTTGGACAATCTTCATTTCCACAATGATAAAAGTCACCAAAATTTTCAAAATCTAATCTCTGTTGTAATCTTTCTGTAATTTTCTTTTTTTGGTTTTCAATGAAATGTTCAACTTCTTCTCTTCTATTTCTCCATCTGTAAACAAACCATCCTTTTCTTTCATCTTTTACTCTAATACCTGTAATCAAAGATTTTCCAAACAAATCATACAAAACTTTCCTTACCATGTTAATTCTTAGACCTGTAGAACTTGCTATTTCTTCATCAGTAGCATCTTCTGCCTTTAACAATGATCTTGCAACTTTGAGATATTCATCTCCACCAATCATTGATGCAATTCGAACAAAAGGATCTTCGTATTTGTCTACCAACTTAACTCACTGAAAATTTTCTATTATTAATCCCTTGTCTCTTTTACTTGTACATTTTTACCTGTTTTTGTGGGTATGATCTTCCTTTTTGCATTTGGAAATACTTTCTCAAATTGTTCTCCTTTTTGGATACGATCTAAAAGAATTGCTAATGCACTAATTTCTGAATGTGGTTGGCTACCTACACCTACGTTGTAATCTGCTAATTCATAAATTTCTCTTGGAACTTTCTCTGCTCCTACCACAATGAGTAAATTTTCCTCATTACCAATTTTTTCTTGTACATCACTAATTTTTTCACCATACATTGAAAGATGAACTATTTTGTAATTTTCATCTTTTTTTGTTTTAATCACTGTTTTCCATTTTTCAACAAATTCAACTTCAAAATCTCCTCCCCAAGTTTTATTGATTTTTCCCAAAGTATCTTTTATTTCGGGATTAACTTCAGTCATGAAGATTTTTTTGGCCCCAAACGCTCTTGAAACTAGTGCAACATGAGTAGTTACTCTGTCATCTCTAACTACTCTTTGTCCAATTCTAACTACTTCAATTACCATTTCCCTTGCATTCCTAGTTGTTCATTAGGTTTGTATGAATTTGGACCATCAAGAATATTACTAATTAATTTTTCAAGATTATCTACGCCATCACCTGTTTTTGCAGATACTGAAATCCATTTTTCATTTTCACTCAAATTAAGAATACCTGCTTTACGATTAACCTCTTCAATTTTTAATAAATCGGATTTATTTAACGCAAAAATTATTTTGTCATGTTTAACATCCAATTCACTAAGAGTTCTCATACAACTAGCAAATTTCTTTTTTAATTCAAGTATTGAATCATTAATATCAATTACAATAATTATGATGTCAGCATATCGTAATTCCTCTAATGTTGATTTGAATGCATCAATCATGTAGGCTGGTAATTTACTGATAAAACCCACTGTATCTGAAATTAAAAATGGTTCTTGGTTAATAGTAACTCTACGTATGGTAGTTGAAAGAGTAGTGAATAGCTCTTTACTTTGAGTTTTTGTTTCACCTGTCATTTTGTTAAATAATGTAGTTTTACCTGAAGATGTGTATCCTGCAAGTGAAATTGTTTTGAAACCCATTCGTTTTCTTCCTTGTCTGTGAAGTTCTCTTTGCTTTCCTGCTTTCTCAAGTTTTGATTTTACTGTTTTCATTCGATGTTTAATATCATTATAGTAAACATCAACCTCAAATTGTCCTATTCCCATAAATCCTGGTTGTTCCCCCATACTTGAAAGTCGAACTTTTTCTTTTGCTCGTGACATTTCATATCTTAATTGTGCAAGTTTAACTTGTAATTTTGATTCAGCACTAGACGATCTACTTTCAAAAATTTCGAGAATCAAAGCCTCTCTGTCTAAAACTTCTCTTTGTAATGCTGTTGCAAGATTATAGTTTTGACTAGGTTTCAAAATTTCATCAAAAACAATAACATCTGGCCGAAGTTTTCCTGCCAGTTCTTCTAGATCTTCTAAAACTCCTCCACTAATTCCATATTTTGGTTTTTTTAGGTAATTTTGTTTGATGATGTGAACTACTTGATATCCTGCAGCATCACATAGTCCTTTAGCTTCATTAACTGAATCTTCCTTATCATATGTGATTAAAATCGCTGTATTCATTTTGATACGATATTTTTTCTATTACTCATGTTAAAGATTCTATCTTTTTGATCTTCTAAGATTTTTTCAATGCTTTTTCAATATTCATGTTTAAGACAATTTCTGCTATATCACTAGCATATTCTGAGACCCTTCGAATATTCTCAGTCATTCTTCTTACTCTGTAAATTTCCTCTTCATTTTTTAGTGATTTTGAGGCATCTCTGACTTTTTTCTCAAATTTTGTGATTTCATTTGTTTTTTCAATAATTTTTTCAGCCTGAAGATAGTCTTCTTTGAATAATGCTAAACATGCATCATCTAAAACTGATAAACAAAATTCGTTCATATCTTGAAGTTTTACTAAAATTTCTTTTTTGACTGGTTTTTTAAATTCTAAAAGATCTTTTGCAATGAACGCTGCATGATCCCCTGTTCTTTCTATATTTTTTACAACTAATCTATACCCAAGACAATTTCTAGGATTTTTAAATCCCATTTCTTTTAACATATGTTCATTTTGAATTGCTATTTTTAATTGACGGATAATATAAAATCCAAACCTGTCTACTTCGTCATCTGTATTAATCACTTCTTTTGCTAATTCTAAATTATTTTCTTTGACTGCCAAAATTGCATCACTAGACATTGATTTGGCTAAATGAATCATTCTTTTGAATGCCCCATCTACTGATAGTTCTAACAAATTTACTAGAACTTGAACTGTGATTCCGTTGATTGAATCTGAAATGATTTCAGAACCCATTAACATTCGTTTAACAGCTTCTTTGACTGCATTTCTTTGAACAGGACTTAATCTACCATCTTTTGGTTTAACGTTAATTGTTCTATATCCTAAAAAATACAATGAAATTAATTTTCTAACAATTGATGATGGTTCCTCTTCAGAACTTATTTCAATTAACGCTTCTTCTTTTTTTTGATTACGTGATTCAAATTTTGGTGGATACAATTCTAAAGTCGATGAGCCTTTTCTGACCATCCTAATTTGATCCCCCTGTTTTAGACCTAATTCTATAATCCATTGTTTTGGTAATGAAACAATGTATGAAGACTTGCCCGTAAACTGAATTTTCCTTGTTTCCTCATGCTCATCCATAATCTAATGAAAATATCATAATCTATATAGTTTGAGATCGAAAATATGGTTTATCATTGAATTAATATTTTGAGAAATATGGGCAAGTATATGGATCCGGTTCTAAAACTTGAACATTCACTTGATGCATTATTTGGAAATGGAACTTCAAAATATCTGCCAAAAAATCTTGAAATAATTTTATCTCGAAAAACAGGAAGAATTAGAACTGTTCATCATAAAGGCCACCATCTTTGCACACTCCGAATTGATGGTGGTTTGGCAATAAGTACACATTTTGCCCAAATTTTATTGAAAAGTAAAACCTTCAAAGAAAATTGTATTGAGATTAACCAAGATGCTGCACCATTTGTAATGGAAGGTCGTTCTGTATTTTGTAAACATGTTGTAAAGTGTGGAAAAAATGTAAAAATTTCTGCTGATACACCTATCCTATTCAAAAACAAAGTAATTGCAGTCGGAAAAGCTATTCTATCTTATGAAATGATTTCTGATTTTAATCGAGGCGTAGCTGTAAAAGTTAGAGATAGTTTAAAAAGTCGTAAAGAGGAAAAAGAACTATGATGCGAGGAGGAGGAAATCGCGAAATGCGAAGAATGATGGATAAGATGGGATTAGATATGAATGAATTATCTAATGTTCAAGAAGTAATAATTAAGACTGATAAAAAAGAGATTATTATCAGTAAACCTTCTGTCACTGAAATGAAGGCAAAAGATAATTCTATTTTTACTGTCACTGCAGACAGTTATGAAGAAAGAGAATTGGAAGTTCCAATTTTCTCTGAAGAAGACATTCAACTAGTTAGCATGCAAGCAGGAGTTGATGAAGAAAAAGCCAAAGTTGCTCTTGAGGAAGCCAAAGGCGATCTAGCAAAAGCAATTTTGAATCTCACATCTGCATAATTCACCATTAGCGAAATCTGTGCCTAAAAACTAACAAAAAATGAATGGTTTGCCAATATGTTTTGATTCTAAATTATTCTAATTTACTTGAATTATTCCTTGTTGTGCTAAATATTGTATTCCTTTAACAAAATCTGAATCAGTAATCAATCCATTACCCCACCATTTTGCATTATTTCTAACCCAATTTGGAATTTCTTGATTTGGATCTACTGGTGCAATATTGGTGTTATCAACTCGAATAATTTTTTGTTGTGCCAAATATTGAACTCCCATTACAAAGTCCCTATCTTCAATAGTTCCACTTGCCCACCATTTTGCATTATTTCTAATCCAATTCGGAATGGATGTTTCTTTTTTTGGTTGAATTGTATTTGTCATTCCATCAAGAACTGAAAATGAGATTTTTTCACTATCATACCCCATGTATTTTGCTTCCAAAAAATATTCTCCAACTTGGCTTTCCTCATTTACTATCATTTGTGCACCAAACTGTCGATTAGTAGTGGCTAAAACTTTCCATTCTTCTTTTTCACCATCTGGAAATTCTACAGTTAACAAAATATTTTGGCCTCTAGAAAATGATTGTTCTGAAACTAGTCCACCAATTGTAACAAATTTCACATTACCTCTTTCTTTGATGTATTCAGAATTTGGAACAAAAAAGGAATCAAATCCCCCATAGTTTTTTCCCTCAAATACAGGAATATCCTGAGGTGTTGTTTCTTTTAGTTCTCCGAATCCCCAATAATCGTAAATCTCTTTTACTTTATCAATGTCAAGTTGCCTGATTTTATTTTTAGTTTCATCATAGTGTACTGCTAATGTCATTACAGATGGACTTGCATATGGATCAATACTCCAATCATGATTCTCATTAGGATCATCGGATTCATAATGTTCTAAACCTAAAGCATGACCAAATTCATGAGTTGCAATATTTCCTAATGCTTTTGACCGAATGTAATCTTCTTTGTAACACCATTCAGTGTATCGATAATATCCTTCAGTCCAAGTTTTACACACTTCCAAATCAGTATACACTATTCTAATCTGACTTTTTCCATTTTCCATCCAATGAACTCCTGCATAGGATGCATTTGGAGCAGTGGCATCAAATCGAATTTCTACATCACAGTATTTGTTATCAAAATAGACTTGATCCTCAAGTGAAATTCTTTGAACTTCCATATTCCATTTATCTTTTTTATTATATTCTGTTGCTCGTAATTCATACTGCCAATTTTTAACTCCTAATTCAGTTTCATCCATCCAGGCATCAATTATTACATCTCTTGCGTTGGGAACGTTTGGTTCGTATATGCAAGTAATTGGTTGGTTGTAGAATCTGTTTTCTAAAATTTCATAAGATGCTTCTCCAAATACAGGAATAGTACTAGAAACTAAGATTATTGATATTGTGAGAATTATTATGAATTTCATTTTCTAATTTTCATTTTTTTAACTCATTATGAAATTAATAAAATGATCAACAAATTATATCTAAAATCCCTGATTTAGGCATAGATTTGAGCCTGGAAATGAATGATTTAAGTAATGGATTCATTGAATTTGTGTATAATGAGTAGTATGGCTGAATCTAAAGTTACTGGAATTATCAAGTCTCTGAATACTTTAGAAGATGATTTGGATTCATTGAATAGCAAAGCAGGTGATATGAAAAAACAATTTGCAATAAAGGCTCAATCTGAAATAGAAGGTCTATTAGAAAAAACAAGAGAAATGGCTACAAAAGAAGCTGAAGTACTCATAAATACTTCAAAAGAAAAAGCAACTGCAGAATCTGCAAAGATTACTCAAGATGGAGAATCAAAATTATCTGAAATCCAATCCAAAATAGATGCAAATTTTGATGAGGCAGTTAAACACGTTGTATCAACTATTCTGAAAGCATAATCGTAAATCACACACTCAATTCTATAAAATATTAATCCTCTCCTTAATTCCCGTATTGGAATTGCAATTACTTATGGTAAACCGTATTATTGATTTTCTACTTATCTAAAAGATCTCAAATTACCTCTGAAAAATTACTAATTCATACAGATATTCTTGAACGTCATCTTACTGTTATTTTAGGTATGATAACCCAAAAATTACGTTTAGACTTTGAAGAAGAGAATTTAATTCTAGAAGTTGATCCTTGTGAAAGAACTAGATTGTCAATTTTTTACTATGAAAAAGAAATCTCGTATCATATATCCGTTGAAAAATTGATTTTTCATATAATTAGAGTTTTAGGCAGATTAAGATCTAAAAGAAAAATCATAAAAATTGGAAATGGAAATATGAAAATTGCAAAACAAATTGCCACAATGTTAAATCTAAAATTTCACTCTTCCTTTGAATTAGAATTTGTTGATGAAAGAAAAACAAGTCTAAAAATTAAAAATTTTTAATCAAAGAGGAAAACGAGATATACTTTCAGCAAAATATATTTCTCAAAGAGAATGATATCGACATTCCATTTTACCTCTTTCATTAATTGATAAAAAAATCAAAAATTTCAAAAAAATAATGTTTTTATTGTTTTTTTCTATTTTTTGACAATTTGATTATTAAAGTATGAACATACTTTGAATTTAATTTAATTTTATCTAAATAAATTGAAATTTTTTATCAAACAACTATATGGATATGTGTTATTTTTTCAAGAAAAACGATAATCAAACAAGCTATACATATTTATTGAAGATTTCTTGTTTTTCCTTGCAACTAATGTAACTGATCGACAAATTTTATGTAATTTTTTCATTTTTTTGTATGTTATCTTATAGATTTTATCGATCCATGCTTATATAGTTATGAATTCTATATACAACACTAAGATGACTTGTAAAGGAATTTGTGTACGATATAAGGCTCAAAAGCCAGTTGGAACCGGAAGATACGCTTCTGGACAACGTCGATGTCAAATTTGCGAAATATTCATCAAATGGGAAGGACTTTGGTGTCCATGCTGTGGTTATAGATTAAGAA
This sequence comes from Nitrososphaerota archaeon, assembly GCA_018668425.1. Taxonomy (GTDB): domain Archaea; phylum Thermoproteota; class Nitrososphaeria; order Nitrososphaerales; family Nitrosopumilaceae; genus Nitrosopumilus. The sequence goes on from JABJDB010000091.1 coordinate 12,880, forward strand.
CTAAACCACGTAATTTG
>JABJDB010000092.1 GCA_018668425.1 Nitrososphaerota archaeon
AGATTTGCAAAGAAAAAAGAATATTCAAAATCATTGCATTCATCTCTTTTTGGAAACATGTTATGGACTGTTACCATCTTAATGGGATTACTTGCAAGTTTTGTTTTACAAAAAGATGTACAGTTATTTTTCATAACTTTTGGAATGATTCTTTTTGCAAGTTTCAGGATAGGGATTTACACTACAACATTAGGGGCAAGTCTCAAAAAAGCATGGGCAATTTGTTTTATCCAACCATTAGCAATGTTTTTTGTATTAATTCCTCATGACATGTGGATATCAATCCTAAGTGAGCCAATTGGTTTAGGGTATGGTGCAGCTTTTCTAATTATCGCAAGTGCATGGTCATTTGTAACAGATAGAGCAGGAAGACCAGGAATGGAGAGTACCCATAGAACCATTCAAGCATATCTTGCATCACAAGGAAATGATTTTGAAGATGCAGAAGAACTCATGGAACAACGTTCAAGTAAAACAGACATAATTACATCACAATTAAAATTATCATCACCTAATGGTGAAACTGAATTTAGAATGGTATTACCTGAAATTCATCCAGGACCATACCACCCAGTAGGAGGAAGTAATATTCCATATTTGATTTATAAAAATTTATCATCATCAGCAATGGTAATGCACAGCATTTCAGATCATGCATTAAATCTTCCATCAAGAAATGAAGTTGAAAATTATTTAAAAAATTTAGAAAATAGCAAAGTCAAAGATGAGGGAATACAGTGTACAGAGCCAGTAGTAGTTCAAATAAACAAAGCAAGGGTTACAGGATTACTTTTTGGAAATAATCCATTACTGTTTTTGTCATTATCCCCACATGGCATGGAGGATATTCCAAACTATATGAAAACTGAAATTAATCAATATGCAAAAAATAGAAATTATTCAAGAACAATGATAGTTGATTCTCATAATGCAATGGGAGAAGAGATTTCAAAAGAAGACGGAGAAGATATGTTAAATGCTGCAAAGTCTTGTTTAGATACACTAGTCACAAAAGACAGTTTCCCAATTGAGTTCGGATATGCAAATACAGAGGATATGGATGTGTGGACAGAGGATTTAGGAATGGGAGGACTAGGTGTAATATGTTTTAAAATTAATGAGAAAAAACATTTCCTGGGTTGGGCAGATGCAAACAACATGGAAAACGGAGTACGGGAGAAAATCATAGATAATTTTTCAAAAAGAGGATATCAGTTATTAGAAATTTGTACATCAGATACACATTATGCACCAGTTAAGGCAAGAAACAGAAACGGATACTATCAATTGGGACTAATTACGAGTGCAGATAAATTATCAAAATGGTTCTTAGAAATTGCAGAAAAATCAGAGACAAAAACAACATCTGCAAAATTTGAAATTTTAGAAAATGAAACTAATGTTAAAGTAATGGGAAAGGGAATTTATGAAGATTATTCAAAGGCATTAGATAATTCTCTAAAAATCACCAAGGGGTTTGTAATAGGAGCAACAATTTTGTTCATAACTAGTCTTTTCCTATAGTTTTCATCTGATCAATATTTCCATAAAATTCATCAATAAATGAAGAGAATTGAAAAATTGGAACTATAGGAACGTTTTGGATAAAATCCACTTTATCTTGAAATAAAGTTACTATTACAGGTACTGCAATAGAGCCCTGAGTTTTTTCAACATATTTTTTTGTTCTTTCAATTTGTTTTTTTACAGCACTAGTTAATGATGAAGTACTGTAACGTTTCCAATGTTTGCAATCAATCAATATAGCAATACCAAGTCGAATTCCAACAACATCTATTTCCATTCTAGGTTTTGTCAACATCATATTTTTAATCACTGCAAAATTTTTTGAAGAAAGGATTTCTGCAGTTAACCCTTCAAAATCTCTCCAATCCAAAAAAATAGAAATTTCATCAATTGGAAGTCCTTTTTCAAGTAAGGTGATTGCAATTTTTAATTTATCACTTTTCTCAAAATAATAAGAATTGTCTTGTTTTGAGCCAATATTATTTTTAACAAATTCTTCTAAAATTATTTTAGAATCAATAGAATTCATCTTTGTCACAGCAGAAAAATCTTGCACAGATATACCCCCTGGAATTATACCTTGTAATCCAATACTCATTTTAGGATGAATTTTCATCTGAATATTTTGATTCATGAAAGGAATTTAGGTTTTAGGAGATTATAATTTCAGGTTATTCTGATATAGATTTTATTACAAGCTTTTGAGATCAGTATCATGAAAAAATTGCTAGTGCTGCTTCTAGCTCTTTTAGTTGTAAGTATAATGTATGAAGAAGGATTTGCAGAAAAAAATACATTTTTTGATTCAGTAAAATTCATTCAATATTTAGATGAAAATACAGCTCTTGAAGAAGTTCGAAATGGAAATCTAGACGTATACTATTACACAATTTCACCAGACAGACTAGAAACACATCAAGCACGAGAAGGATTACAAGTTTTTGACTCCACAGGAGGATCTTACAGTATTCTAGTAAATCCTGCAGAATCAGATGAATTCAACCCATTTTCAAATCAAGAAATCAGATTTGCATTAAACTATTTGATAGATAGAAAATTAATTGTTAATGAGTTAATGGGAGGGTTTGGAGCACCAATTATTTCATACTATACACCATCAGAACCAGAATATCTCACAATTATCAAAGAGTTGGAATTATTTAATTTCAAATACAATCCAGGACTTGCAAATGAAATCATTACCAAAGTTCTAAAACAAAAAGGTGCAGAAAAAAATAACGGAGTATGGGAAATAAATCAAAAACCAATAGAAATTACAATTTTTATCAGAAGTGATGATCCAGTTAGGAAATCAATTGGGGAGATTTTATCAGTAGAATTAGAAAAAATTGGATTTGTTGTCAAAAAAGATTTTGGGGATCTCAACAAAGCATTCGTACTAGTTTATGGTTCAAATCCAGCTGATTTGAAATGGAGTTTATACACTGAAGGGTGGGGACGTTCAGCATTTGTAAGATATGATTCGATAGGATTGGGCCAAATGTATTCACCGTGGTTTTCAAACATGCCAGGATTCAATGATCCCACATATTGGAATTACAAAAATGACAAACTAGATGATCTTACTCAAAAAATTTACACAGGTGATTTTGAATCATCAGAAAAAAGATCAAAATTAATTCAAGAAGCAATAGTTGAAGGAGTAAATGAGTCAGTCAGAATATTTTTGGCAAGCAAAATCAATCAATACATTGCAAATGAAGAAGTAAGTGGAATAGTCAATGACTTTGGGGCAGGAGTACCAAGTAGATTCACATCAATTAATGCAGAAAGTGAAAACAGTGAATTTACAATAGGAGTCAAGCAGATTTATCAAGCAGCATGGAATCCAGTCATGGGGTTTTCTGATACATATAGCAGACATATTTGGGGAATTCTATCAGATCCTGCAATATTCAAGCATCCATTTACAGGAGAAGCTTTTCCAATAAAGGTAAAATGGCAAGTAGAAACTGCAGGACCCAATGGAAAATTAAAAGTTCCAGAAGAATCAAAGATTTGGAATCCAGAAATCCAACAATGGGTCAATGTTGCATCAAACACAGTTGCAACAAGTAAAGTTGTATTTGATTTTAATTTCAGTAATTGGCATAATGGACAAAAAATGGATATGAATGATATTTTGTATTCATTATATTTTACAAGTGAATGGGGTACACAAACTGATGAGAATGATAAAACATTTGATACAGAGTATACTCCAAGAGCAGCTCAAAGTATGGATACGGTAATAGGAGTAAATCTAATTGACGAAGATACATTTGAAGTGTATGTGAATTTTTGGCATTTTGATGAAGGAGAGATTGCAGAATGGGCAGTGTTAGACCAATTAATGCCATGGGAGATTTCAGCAGCAATGGAGAAAGCAGTTACAGATGGTAAAGTTTCATTTTCTAGATCAGGAGCTACAAGTAAAAATGTGAACTGGTTATCACTAATTGTTCCTAATGATGCAAATTTGATAAAAAATTATTTGCAAGAATTCAAAGACAATAACCATATTCCAAATTTCATTGAAAATAATCAAGATTCAAAATATTTTCAAAACAGATATGATTCATCAATAGAGTGGATTGAAAAGAACAATCATGCAGTAATTAGTAATGGACCATTTTATCTTGAATCATATGCACCAGAATCAAGAACAATCAAAGTAAGTGCATTTGATGATGAATCATATCCATTTAAAATTGGAGAGTGGTCAGAATTTGAAAATGCTGAATCTCCAATTATCAAAAATATTGATTTTAAAGATAATGTAAACAAAGATACCCCATTAAAAATAGGCATAGAAACCCAAAATTCAGATGAAATACTGTACTTTTTGACTAGTAATGAAGGAAAATCAGTATCCTCAGAAACAATCAATGTGGTAGATAACAAAGTAGACATCATCATACCTGTTGAGAAAACTCAAAATCTAGGAATTGGTGCAAATAATATCAAGATTTTTGCAATTTCATATTCAGTATTAAAACCTGATTTTTATGAATCAAGTTTTTTTGTAACAGATAAAAAAACAGAACTACCAGACAATATAATTAAAGAAATTGAATTTAACGAAGACAAAATAAATTATGAAATTTTAATTATTCCAATAATTGTAATTATATTGATTGTCATTTTAATAAAAAAGAAACAATCAAACTAATCTATAATCTTTTAAAATAGATTCTAGTTGTTGTTCATTTTCAAGTTTAGAATAATCCTCCAAAAGATTTTGATTTAATTCATAAAATGTATGACCCCACTTGAATTTGTCAAGTAATTCTAAACTTTGTTCTCTGAATCCTAAAATAAATAATGATGCTGAAAGAGCTTCTGCAGTAGTTAACTTGTTAAGTTTTGAATAGTTTACTGGATTTCCTGCAAGTAATGGAGGTAATTTTCGTTTAATACCATTAAAATTTTTTGAAAATGCCTGGTCTGCCAAATTCCAAGAACAGTCAATTCCCACAATAGAATTAATTTGAGATTTATCTTTTGGCATCAAAGTCTCTTTTGAAAAAGGATCCAACACCATGCCTTTACTTCCAATTTTTTTAATACTTTGAGCAAGTTTGAATTTGACCATTTTAGCTGCAGTGCATTTTTTAGGATCATCCTGATAAAACATCAAAACTTGTAATTTCATAATATTAAATTACAAAATAGAAGTATTTTGGACTTACTCTAAAGATTTGTATGTAACTTTATAGTAAAATCTTGAAACTTGTTCATCCTTGATTACCTCAACATCCCAATTAACATCAGGTAAGAATTCAGATGATGATTCAGGTAAAATGCTGAATTTTTCAAGGCGTACATCAGAACCACTATATCTAACATTAAGATTTAATCCATCCACCTCAACTACAGCGTAAATTTGGCCAGGTTTTCGAGTAGATTCTGAAACTAGACATTCAGATGCTTGACCAATTATACATACACCACTTGAAGAGGACACCCTCAAGTTCACGTTAGGATTATCAGTTACAGATGCAGTAAGAAGGGAACCTGAAAGAACTCTAGGTGCAACAAGGGTATTTTTGGTAGTCTTTTCTTCAGTAATAATTGAAATTTCTTTTTCAGGAATTCTGTTTTGTTTTTCAATTACTGTATCTAATTTTGGTTGTGCCACAACATCAAACTGAATAGATTTTAATTCAAAATCAGCATCAACTGTAATTTCGTATGAACCAATTGAAGATAAATTATCAGGAATTAAAAATTCATGGGTAAAAGATCCAGAAGGACCAGGCTGATACGATACAATAGGTCCAGTATGAATTCCACACACCATAGTACCACAAGTAATTTCAGTTTCAGATTTTTGAATTACACTCACATCAAATTTATCAAGAAAGATCAACTTGTTTGGTTTTCCAGTAACAGTAACGGTATCACCAGGGTAATATTCAGATTTATCTGTAGACAGAAGTAGTGTTATAGGGTCATCAATTCCAAATACAAAGTCATTTGCCACACTAAATGAAGCATCTTCATGAATTCCGTTGTATGATGCTTTTACAGTATAAACTCCCTGACTAAATATTGTAGAAGGTAATTCAAAAATACTAGAAAATTCTCCACCATGATTAGGATAAACAGAAGATTCATGAATTTGTTTGAATGGGAATGTTCCATCTTTTACAGTAATAAGTACACGATCAGTTGGGGTTAGAACATTCTGTTCACGTATCAATACAGATCCAACAACTTTTAATTTATCACCAGCCTTGTAAATGGATTTTTCAGTAGATACAAAGAGAGGGATAGTAGATATAGAGTCATTTTCAGGATCTAAAGAAACTTTGAAGAATAAACTCTTAGAGTATGTTGAAGTAGACACAGTAATTTTATACAATCCAATATTAGAATCCATCACAGATCTTTCATCTTCATCGATTTTTAGAAATTGATAACTTTCTGTAATCGGAGTAGCCCAATCCCATGAAAATCGTTGATCATCAATAGGAGTACCAGAGTTAGAAATAGAACCATCAGGTTTCATTAAAGAAATTTCAACTGCCCTATCACTAGTAGGTAAAAGTCCAGTCAAATAGACAGTTTCACCTAAACCATATACCTCTTTATTTATTGAAACTGTAGCGCCATCTTTCAAGTCATCTACAATATCAAAAACACTTGTTGCCAAAAGATCCTGATATTGGGCCTCAATTACATAAGTACCTTCAGAAAATATCAATCTATTTACATCAGTTTCAATAGAAAACGCTCCACCTAGTTCAGGAATTGCAGTGAATTCATAACCTACAGGAATCCCACCAGTAGAAAGTTTTTTTCCACCCTCAGGCAATCCAATAATTTCAAGGGGGGTTCCATCGGAAGTAGAAATAATTATTTTTACAACTGGGGTTTCAAAACTAGAACGAATTACAGGGTTAATTATGTGTCCACTAATAATCAAATCTTTATCTAAATTAAAATCATAAATTTCTTTGTTTGTAGTTACAACCAATGGTTCTGTATCTAGAACATATGTTTCAGGATTTTCAACTACTTTGATAATTTTCGTTGCAGAACCAACATCTTTGTTTATTTTAATCAAATAATCACCCAATCTTGTATCACTATCAGGAATAACAAAAGAATATTCAAATTTACTATCACCATCAAGACGAACTGCATCTAAAATTTTTAAAACAGAACCACCACCAGCTTGTTCATCAACACCTAATGACAAACTCTTTGTTTGTAAAATTTCTAGATCAAGTGAAGCAACCCAAAGATTGTTTAATCTACCAGAAATATTTACGGTGTCACCAACTCCATAAACTTCTTTGTCAGTCCAAAGAGAAATAGGTACATCCTCTTTTTGATCAGAAATCACCTCAAAAGTTGTGGATGTAGATTTATCAAAATATTCTGCAATTATTTCATAAGTTCCATATACAGGGTTCACAGTGTTCATAAACAAAGTGGTAGTAAATTTTCCATCAGTTGGAAACAAATTACCATTAGAAATTAAAACACCTTGAGAATCAGTTACAGTGAATGTCATTCCTTCAAAAGGAATGATGTCAGTGGCAGTTGCAGTAATTGAAACTGTTTGGCCAGGAAGATATTGAGATTTATCAGTGGTTATATTCAAAGAACCATCAATTATTTCTTCAGAAGTTATAATTTCAGAACCTACTGAAAAAGTTGTAGAATCAGTAGCATCGGCATAATTAACTTCAACATCATAACTGCCTTCATTAATTCCAAGGACTTGACGTAAGTTCAATGTTGTTTCAAAATTTAAATTCAGATCAGGGTAAAGATTGAGTGAATTATAAAAATTTGGACCAGTGATTATTACAGTGATAGGTTTAGGGGAAAAAGGAGGTAGAGTATCAGAAACTTCTTCAGAAACACTCCCAGTAATTACAGCAGTTTCTCCAAACAAATAAGATTGTTTTTCAGATGAAATAGAAACAGTTACAACATCAGAACTTTGAGTTTCTAAAAGTTTTCCATTTGAGGAACCAGTAGTAGATGTAACAAATTTCCAATCATCAGAGTTACCTAAATCGTAACCATCATAGATTCTCTGCCAGGATGTAAAATCATTTCCAAGATCAGAAAGTAAAGGTGTTTTATCAATTAAAACATCATTAGAATCTCTTAGTTCTACAGATTCATTAGAGTCATTGAACCACACAGTTTGATAAGAAAATGTTTTGAATTCTCCAGGGGCGATTGTTGTTCCGTCAGAAATAGACATAGGTGTCTTGAAATTAAAATATGTTGTTGCAACTTCCCAACCACTCAAATCAATTTCAGAGTCAGTAGGATTGTAAAGCTCAACCCATTCAGAGATAGATTTAGAGTCGTCTCCAGGAGGATTGATATCAACTTCATTAATTACAACATCATCAGAGACTTGAGCAAATACAGGGACAGATCCTACAAGTAAGATCATAGAAAATAATAGAGATAGTTTCAATTTCATTGTTAATTCCTAATTTTTTTGCATAATAGACTCATTTTAGAATGGGATTGAGGAAAAGTTGAGCTTGTTGTTAAAGTCATATATCTTAAAATCATGAAAAATATGCTAATTTTTCAGTATTAAGGTATACGTAGAAATCATTCCTCAATAGAGTCACAAACTGGGCATTTTTTGTTAGATACAGAAGAGCCACATTCCATACAAATTCCCTCACCTACATCTCTTTGAATAGACTGAGTTCTTTTTCCAACATAGAGTTTGATTCCAAAATAGACCAAAATTCCAATTATTATAGAATAATGAAAAGGAACATACTGAGTTATTCCAAGTATAACAAGGAAAATACCTACAATCAAAACTATATCTCGTTTCTCAAATTTCAATAAAATCAAAAAGTCAAATAATTCATAAAAACATGCCGGAGCTCAGAGTATTAATTTACTTCATCTAAAAGTCATTACTCTAACTCTTCTTCATTGCTCGGCAACAAATTCATGAAATTATTTGTTAATAAGATAATGGTGGGATTGGGGAAATTTGAATTCCCGACCTCTGCGTCCCAAACGCAGAATCATACCAAGCTAGACCACAATCCCAGTTAAACACAAAAATCGCCCAATTTAAGCTTCACAGATAATCATTTTAAAGGCACAGAAAAGATCGAACTTGTGCCAATAGAAGATTATCTCAAAGCTGGAAAAATTGCATCAGAAGTAAGAGAAATGGTCAGGAAAAAAGACTGGATTGGAAAATCAGTATTTGATATTTGTGAAGAAGTCGAAAGAGAAATTAAAAAAAGAGGTGCAAAATGTGCGTTTCCAGTAAATGCAAGTATTAATGAAATTGCAGCTCACTATACTGCAGAACCAAACGATCCAATTACAATCAAAGATACAGATTTAGTAAAAATTGATCTAGGTGCTCAGATTAATGGGTACATTGCAGATACTGCAGTTACAGTTTGTTATGATGTTCAATTTGATGGTCTAGTTCAAGCAGCAGAAGAAGGATTAGCAAATGCAATGGCAATGATAAAAACAGGTGTAAAAGCTAGTGACATTGGACGTACTATTGAAACTACAATCAAACAATTAGGATTCAAACCAATTGCAAATCTTAGTGGTCATTCATTAGAACAATATACAATTCACGCAGGAAGATCTATTCCAAACATTTGGTCAATAGGAGGGTTCTCACTTGCAGAAAATTCAGCATATGCATGTGAACCGTTTGTAACAACAAATGAAGGTGGAGGATTTGTGAGAAACGGTCAAGTAAAAAATATTTTTGCAATAAACTCTAGAAAGAAAACAAAAAACGAAGAGGCAGATAAATTATTAGATTTTATTTGGAGTAACTTTAACATGTTACCGTTTGCATTAAGATGGCTTACAAAAGAATGGGATGAAAAGAAAGCAAGAGAATTATTAGAAATTTTAGTAAAGAAAAAAGCAGTGCAAGCATACCCAGTTTTAATTGAAGTAAATGAACAAAGAGTGGCACAAGCAGAACATACATTCATTCCTAATGAAGCAGGAGTGACAGTTACAACTGCAGCATTATAAGATAATTATTGTTCCATTAATTCGCCAAAAATTTTCTCAATTACAGTTATTCCATCACAGGAAGAGCATTTTGTAGAATTTGAAAACAAAACATCATCTTGGAGAAATTTTCTTTTTCGCAACATTTCACATTTTGGGCATTTTTCAACAGTATATGCAATAGTAATTTTTTTCTTTGAAAATATCATTGAGGAACACCCACAGTGTTTCCAACACCTATAACCACTATCGATTGACCTTGAGCAGTATTTTCCTTAATCATCTCATAAACCTGCAAACGAGTTTCATCAGCTTTATCAGCAATCTCTTTAGTCATCAAAGTAATTGCTTCTTTAACTGATTGTTTTACAACAATGGAGAATATCGGAATTTTATTTTTTGTTGCAACATCTTCAATTTGGAACCGTTCAGTTCCAATTCCACCAATAGCTGCTCCAAATCCTTGTGCAATAGATGCAGAATCCTCACCTTCCATTTTTAATGCAGCATCAATCATGATTATTGCATCTATTTTATTCTCAGATGTGATTTTTCCCAATGCATCAGCAGGACGACCAACAGTAGAGCCAGGACCTTCGGCTTTAAGTAAATACAAAATTCTACCCTCAAAGTCAGTTTTAGCAAGTGCAGTTTGAAATGAAATAATTTCTTTTTTGTGATCAAGCATCATTTTACCTACAACCATAGGTCCAATTCCATCACCGACAGGTTGATTGTTTTTAAATGCAGGAATTGCTTCCCTCATAGCATCAGCTTGCTCCATTATGAAAGGTAGAATCATCTGTAATGGTAATATCAGAGGATAATTGTTTTGTTTTTTTGCAGTCAAAAACATATGATTAACTATTTTGTAAATCATTTGTAATGAAGATGCAATTTCAAGCAATGTTTGTACTTTGGCTAATTCAATATCATTAATTTGTGGAGAAAGTGTTTTGATGTGTTCTCTAGTGTAATCTTCTCTTGCTCTAACTGTATGTTGTACCTTATCTACTATTCCATTAGGATCCATATCTACAGGCATTATAGTAAAATAATCCAAAAAGCGGTCAATTTTTTTTGTAAAATTGTTTTCATGTTTTAAATTTTGTTCAATGTAAATGACTAGTTCTTTTCGAGATTCATCTCTAAAACTATCTAGTTTTTTTATTGCCTTTTTGATTTCACGAGATGTAACAAATAATTGAATTTGTTGCCCATAAAATACAAAAAGAATTATCGGTAAAATCCATACTATCATCATTAAAGGATTGGAATCATCATTCATTGCAAACAACTGATCAAAATCAATATTAGTAAAATTCACTAGACTCAGCAAGTTTCAAATCCAAATTAAACCATTCGTATAGTATCAAAAATGTGAAAAATCAAAAAAACATAAGACGTGAGAAATTGGCGAGTGCTTTTATTGTAGTTCAAAGAGAAAAAAGCTGATTATGCCTGAAACAAAACCAATTGTGAGTGTAGAAAATGTGGTTGCATCAGCAGACGTATTTCAAAAAATGGACTTGAACGACATCACCAGAAAATTTCCAGATGTAGAATACCATCCAGATCAATTTCCAGGATTAGTATTCAGATTAAAAACTCCAAAAACAGCAACATTGATTTTCACATCAGGTAAAATGGTATGTACAGGTTCAAAATCAGAAGATATGGCAAGAAAAGCAGTCAAAACAGTAGTACAGAAATTACGAAAAGGTGGAATCAAAGTGAAAAAAGATGCTACAGTTACTATTCAAAATATTGTAGCATCAATTAATCTAGGCGGTAAAATCCATTTAGAACAAGCCGCAAGAACATTACCTCGAAGTATGTATGAACCAGAACAATTTCCAGGACTCATTCACAGAATGGTTGATCCAAAAACAGTGATTTTGTTGTTTTCATCAGGAAAATTGGTTTGTACTGGGGCAAAACAAGAACCAGATGTATACAGATCAGTTAACAATTTGCATGCATTATTAGAAGAAAAAGAATTAATGATTTACGATTAATTCAAATTTTTAAAATAAATATTACAAAAAATTATTTTATTGGACTACCCAAAGGAACATCACCATCAACAGTTAACCAATACGGTTTATCATCAACATCAGCTGCTAACAGCATGGCGTTAGATTCAACTCCAGCCATCTTTTTTGGTTCAAGGTTTGCAAGAACAATTACAGTTTTTCCAACAATATCATCAGGTTGAAAATACTGAGCTCCACCAATAATTACATCTCGTTGATCATCACCGCCAAGATCAACTTTACCTTTAATGATTCGAGATTTACCTTCAATAGGTTCAGTTGCAATAATTTTTGCGACTCTAAAATCTAGTTTTGCAAAATCATCATAAGATATTTCAGACATAATTAAACCAAAGAGTTCCCGTTAAAATGAATTTCGATTACTGTAATTCTTTTTTATCAATACCGCTAGTTTCAATTTCATATTTTAAAGCAGCAGGAAGTTCCACATACTTTTTGTTAACTAGAATAATTATTTGATCCTCAGGTACCTCGACTTTTTTTAATAATTTTCCACGTTGATGAGCATATGCATTTTTCCAAAATCCATTTCCATCAAAGGTACCAATTTTTGACATGTATGAAACAAGGTTTTTTGTTCAAATTTAAGTTGACTGTGACGGAAGAGTGGCAAATGCCATTAGAACTGGAGTTAATGTTCTGGATTTTAGGCATGTTGCCCATCACAGTCTATTTGCAGTATAATTGGAATCTAATATATTTTAATGCAGAACAAAAATCCAATAGGTATGGCTACAATTGAGGTCAAAATAGAGATTAATTCTAATTTAGATAATGTGTGGGATGTTATTTCAGATATAGATAAGGAGCCAAAGTTCTGGAAGGGAACAAAACAAGTCAAAAATATTTCAAAAGAAGGAAATATCATAAATCGAGAAATAACCATTGCGTTTAGAGATCAAAAATGCTTACAACAAGTAACCCTTGAACCCAAAAAACAGATCAAAGCCAAATTTACTAAAGGCATTCTCAATGGGGAAAAAATTATGACAATCACACCAAAAGGTGAAAAAACAATTCTAGACACAGTATGGGATATCAAATTGACAGGAATGATGAGTATGTTTACAGGAATGATAAAGAAACACATCAAAAGTGGAACAGAGCAAGCAATGAAGAGTATCAAAGAAGAGATAGAGAGATAGGTTAATGGAATTAATTTTTGACATTATTAATTATTCAGTATCAATAATTTTAATTGCAATTTGTGGATCTTGGGTATTTCTCATAAAATCCATGATAGACTCATTTCGACTCACACCATACTTGGACAAATTTGAAAATAAATCAAAATCAACTCCCAGGGTTTCAGTTATTCTTCCAGCAAGAAATGAAGAGAACTTTATCAAAAAATGTTTGGATTCATTAACAAAACAGAATTACCAAAACTATGAAGTAATAGTAATTGATGATTCATCAGATGATTCTACTGGAAAAATAATTTCAGAATATGCAAAAAATAATTCAAAAGTTATTCCAGTTACTGCTAAACCAAAACCAGAAGGATGGATGGGGAAAAATTGGGCATGTATGGAAGGGTATAGAAAAGCCACAGGAGAATTATTATTATTTACAGATGCAGATACAACACATGCAGAAAAAGTCATATCACTTTCAGTTGCACATCTTATTTCATTTAATTTAGATGCATTATCCACCATTCCAAAAATGTTAACATTTGATTTTTGGACAAATGTGACACTCCCAATGATTTCGACATTTTTACACACTAGATTTTCTGCATTAAATGTGAATAATCCTTCAAAGAATACAGGTTATTTTTTTGGGAGTTTTTTTATCATGAGAAAAGATGTGTATGAAAAAATAGGAATGCATGAGGGAGTAAAAAATGAAATCATTGAAGATGGAGCATTAGGAAAAAAAGTCAAAGAATCAGGATATAAAATGAAAATGGTACGAGGAGAACATCTCATTGATGCAGTATGGGCACGAGATAAAGGGACATTGTGGAATGCCTTGAAAAGATTGATGATTCCATTGTATTTGCAAAGTGGAAAAATCGCAATAGGTATTTTCTTTGCAGTTTTATTTTTGTTGTTTATTCCATTTCCAGTATTAGCAACATCAATTGTGTTACCAACAGAAACAATTTCTTCAAAAATTCTTTGTGTATCTGCAGCAATAGCATCAATTCTAATTTACATTGGTGCAGTTATCGAAGTCAAAGTAGGATTAGAATTGAAGACAAGATATGCATTGTTTGCACCATTAGGTAGTTTAGTAGTAGTTTTAGGATTTTTGAGTGGGTTAATTCAGGCAAAAGGTACATCGTCAATTTCATGGAGAGGTAGAACATATTCCATGAAAGACCATTCTCAAAATTCAATAAGTGTATAGAAATCCTTTTACATAGAAAATTGAAATTTAAAATCTCATGGACCAATCAGGAATAGTTGGAGGGGTAATAGGAGGAGTAATTGTTGCGATAATTTTTACAGTATTTTTAGTGGTCCCAGCAGAATTTGATAAACCAAAAGTTATTCTAAATAACGAATACGTAAACACAATAGAAAAAACAACACCACTGCATTCAAAAAATTTATCATTAATTGAAATTTTTGAAAAATCAGAGCCAGGAGTTGTAAGGGTGAATGTTCAAAGAAATGAAAGCCCAGATGCTAATGGAGGAGTAGGTTCAGGTTTTGTTTTTGATAAACTAGGACACATCATTACAAATGCACATGTAGTAAATGATGCAAAAAAAGTAATAGTTACATTTCTTGATGGCAGGTCATACAATGCAGAAATTATTGGAGCAGATGAATATACAGACATTGCAGTTATCAAAGTCAATGCAGATTTATCATTGTTGCAGCCATTACTGCTAGGAGATTCATCTAATCTCAAAGTAGGTGAGCAAATAGCTGCAATTGGAAATCCATTTGGTCTATCAGGTTCTATGACATCAGGAATAATCAGTCAATTAGGAAGATTACTTCCCACAGATAATCAATATTCAATTCCAGATGTAATTCAAACAGATGCTGCAATTAATCCAGGGAATTCAGGAGGTCCATTACTAAACATGATGGGAGGAATTGTTGGGATTAATACTGCAATTCAGTCAACAACAGGATCAAATACAGGAGTTGGATTTGCAATACCATCACAAACAGTTGCAAAAATAGTTCCAACATTAATTGAAAAAGGGGAATACGAGCATCCGTGGATTGGAATTTCAGGAAGAGATATTGATCCAGATATGGCTAAAGTCATGGAATTAAAAGATGCAGTAGGGTTTTTGGTAGTTACAGTAGTTGAAGATAGTCCAGCATCAAAAGCAGGTCTTATCGGATCAGAGAAAACAATTCAAGTTGAAGGGGTTAGTTATCCAATTGGAGGGGACATTATTTTATCAGTTGATGGAATGGAAGTAAGAAAGATTGATGATATTTTGATTCACCTTCAAAGAGCAAAATCAGTAGGTGATGAAATGATTTTAGAGATTCTAAGAGATGGAAGAACTACAAATATTTCAATTATTCTTCAAGAAAGACCAAACTAAAATTAGTACAAGAATAAATACTTCTATTCAAAAATCCATCTGTTGAACAAGCTTGTCTTAAACTCTGAGAGTTTAAACAATGTTTTAGAAAATAAAACAATATCCCGACAGGATGTTATAGGAATTTATCAGCAGGCAAAAAATGATCCAGAAGAACTTTTTTCAACAGCACAGAATTTAAGAGAAAAATTTAAAAAAAATACAGTTACATTTTCAAAAAAAGCATTCTTCAATGTTGTAAATCTATGTAAAGATACTTGTTCGTATTGTACATACAAAGCAGAACCAGGTGAAGAAAAACTTTCATTAATGTCAAAACAACAAATATCAGAACTATTACAATTAGCAAAAAAATACAAATGTGTTGAAGCACTTTTTGTAACAGGAGAACAGCCAGAAAAGAAATATGATGAAGCAAAAGTATGGCTTAAAGAAAATGGATTTAATTCAACTGTAGAATATTTAATTCACGCATCAGAATTAGCATTAGAAACAGGCCTATTTCCACATACAAATGCAGGAAATCTAAATTTTGAAGAAATGAAAGAATTGAAAAAAACAAATGTATCAATGGGAATAATGCTTGAAAACATTAGTGAAAGATTAACTGAAAAAGGGATGCCACATTATTTGGCAGCAAGTAAAAGACCAAAAACAAGATTAGAAATTTTAGAAAATTCAGGGAAATTAAAAATTCCAATGACTACAGGAATTTTAGTAGGAATAGGTGAAACAATGGAAGAGATAATTGATTCAATATTAGCAATAAAACAACTACATCAAAAATATGGGAATATTCAAGAAGTGATTTTACAGAATTTCCAACCAAAACAAGATACAATTATGAAAAATACACCATCAACTGATGAAAAATATTTCAAAACAGTTGTAGCATTATCTAGAATCATAATGCCTGAAATGAACATACAAATTCCACCAAACTTGTCTCCAAAATCATATCAAAGTTTTCTATCAGTTGGGATAAATGATTGGGGCGGAATATCACCATTAACACCAGATTTTGTGAATCCAGAATTTTCATGGCCTGAGATTAACAAAGTAGATGAAGATTCAAAAAAAGCAGGGTTTGAATTAAAATGTAGATTCCCAATATATCCAGAATTTTTTTCTTTTATTAGTAAAGAGTTA
The DNA here is from genome assembly GCA_018668425.1 of Nitrososphaerota archaeon. GTDB lineage: Archaea > Thermoproteota > Nitrososphaeria > Nitrososphaerales > Nitrosopumilaceae > Nitrosopumilus. The sequence goes on from JABJDB010000092.1 coordinate 16,762, forward strand.
AGAGACAAGATAGCAGTAATGGAAGATGTAGAAGGGTTGGTAAAGGAGGAATATTGGAAATGACAAGTATTGATTCTCTTTTCAAATTCTCAGATCCAGTAATATCAGATATTCTAAACAAAGCATTATCTGAAAAAGAAATTTCAGTAAAAAATGGAATAGAACTATACAGTGCAAATGAGATAGATTTTCACCTAATAGGGCTAGTCGCTGATGAATTAAGAAAAAGAAGAGTAGGCGATATTGTATCGTATGTAGTTAACAGAAACATCAATTTTACAAATGTGTGTATTAAACAATGTGGATTTTGTGCATTTAGTAGGGATTTTAGAGAAGAAGAAGGATATTTTCTTCCAACTGAAGAAATTGTCCGTAGAGCAAAAGAAGCACATCAGGTAGGAGCAACTGAAGTATGCATTCAAGCAGGATTGCCACCAGATATGGAAGGAGATGTGTATGAAAATATTTGTAGAGAAATTAAAAAAGAAATACCAGATATCCATATTCATGGATTTTCTCCTGAAGAAATTCTTTACGGAGCAACAAGATCCGAAGTAACAATTGAAGAATTTCTAAAAAGAATGAAGGCAGCAGGAGTAGATACACTTCCAGGAACATCAGCAGAAATCCTTGATCAAAAATTAAGAGATAAAATATCTCCAGGTAGAATTAGTGTAGATGATTGGGAAAAAGTCATCAAAACAGCGCACAAGATAGGTATCAACACAACATCGACTATGATGTTTGGACATTTAGAAACACTTGAGGATAGAGTAAAGCACATTGTAAAATTAAGAGATATTCAAAAAGAAACAGGAGGATTTACAGAATTTGTTCCATTGAATTTTATTCCATCAGAGGCACCAATGTACAAACAGCAACTACATGAAGGAATTAAACAAGGAGCCAGCGGAAATGATGTTTTACTTACACATGCCATTGCAAGAATTATGTTAAACAATTCAGTTGACAATATTCAAATGTCATGGGTCAAAGAGGGACAAAAAATGTCCCAGTTATTGTTAAAATGGGGTGCAAATGATTTTGGTGGAACGTTAATCAATGAAAGTATTTCAACATCTGCAGGTTCAGAACATGGACAATTATTAAAACCAAAAGAAATTAGAAGAATGATTAAAGAAATTAAAAGAATCCCAGCAGAGAGAGATACAAATTATAACATTCTAAAAAAGTTTGAAAATGAAAATGAGGATGAAGACAAATTAGATAAAATCACAAATGATTCTCAATTTGGTTCATATGTGGAATTGGTAAAAATCAATAAATTCAATTACAAAAATCCCCGAAGAGAGTAATTGTCAATTTTAGAAAACACATTAGATTATTCTAAAAATTTAGGAATAGATGAATGCGAAATAGTTTTAATTAAAAAAAACATTACAACAGTACGAATTACAGATTCTGAAATTGCAGAAATCAAACAAAACTTTGATGAAAATTATGGGATTAGAATAATTCATGATAAAAAAATAACATCAATTCAAACAACAAATAAAGAAAATATAAAAAAATCATTAGATAATGCATTTTTGAGTACAAATAATCTCAAATCAAGGGATTTTTGGAAAGGATTACCAGACAAAGTTGTATCTAAAAAAATCAATAAAGTGTTTGATGAAAAATTAGAAAATATTTCAGGCTCAACCTCAATGGATATCGCACAAGACATGATTAATTCAACTAATAATGATAAAATCAACACGATTACAGGATCATTAAACATCGTCTCAGAAAATTTTGAGTTGGTTAATTCTAATGGACTAAATTTTAAAGACAAGGCAACTTACATTTCAGGAATCATTAATGCAGAATCAGAAATAGGTAGTTTGCCAGTTTCAGGAATAGGTCATCAAAGCGGACGAACTCTAGATAATTTTTCCACACAACAAATAGGCGAAGATGCAAAAAATATGTGCATAGAATCAATTAATCCACAAAAAATTGATTCTGGAATGTACACTATTATTTTTGAACCGTATTCAGTAGGAGAATTATTATCTTTTGTTGTTGCAGCAAATTTTAATTTTAAAACATTTTCAGAAAAAAAGAGTTGCTTCTCAAATGAATTTAATAAAAAAATTGGAGTAGAACAACTAGATTTAGTTGATGACCCGTACATTCCAGAAGGAATAGGATCAAAAGCCATAGATGATGAAGGAATTGAAACTCAGAAGAAACATTTTATTGAAAAAGGAGTGTTTACAAATACATTTTCAAATCTTTTTGATAGTTATAAAAAAGAAAAACAATCCACAGGAAATGCATCAAGGGGAGGTTCACCAATGGGAAGAAGTTCAGAACCAATTCCAATAGCATCACCACATAATCTTAAAATCACCGCAGGAACTAGTTCTCAAGAAGACATGATAAAAGATACAAAACATGGATTGTTAGTGAGTAGGTTATGGTACACATATGCTGTAAATCCAATCAAAGGGGATTTTTCATGTACTGCAAGAAGTGGCATACGTCGTATTGAAAATGGAAATATTGTAGAACCAGGGAAATCAGTGAGAATCATACATAATCTTCCAACTATGTTAAAGAATATTTCAGAAATTGGAAACAACCAAAAAAATGTCATTCAATGGGCATCACTACCGTCAATCACACCATCAATTAAAGTAGAAAATATCACAGTAAATTCAATTTGAGTAGAAAATAGGCACAAATTACTTGAAAAACGTCACTGCAAGGTAGGCAACATATCCAATACTCAAGCAAATACCCATGACTCTATTAATTATTCCAGTCTTTAATGCAATCAATAATGAAAGACTAAAAATTATCATTATTGCATAATCAACATAAACATCAGATACAATCATCACACCACCAAGAGTTGCACCGACCCCCATAATCATCAAAATATTGTAAATGTTACTTCCAATGATATTTCCAACACCAATGTCTGCATGACCTTTTCTAATTGCAATTATTGATGTAATTAATTCAGGAAGAGATGTTCCAATTGCAATAACAGTTAATCCAATAATTTTCTCAGATAAACCAAATTCTTTTGCCAAAATTACAGCGTTATCTACGGTAAGTATTGCACCAACATACAAAAGTCCAACACCCAATCCAATCAGTCCTGCAGATTTTAAATAAATATTTTTTTTCTCAGATACTATTTCTTCTTTATTTTTTTCTCTTTGTTTCATTGCATCCTTGAAAGTGTAAACTGCAAATGCACCTAATCCACCAAGTAGTAATATTCCATCATATTGAGAAATCTCCCCATCAATTGAAATTAAAACAAGTAAAACAGAAACACCAAGCATTATTGGAATTTCTTTTTTTAATACAGATTTTCTTACTGCAAGTGGAACAATAATTGCAGCAATACCAATAACCATTCCAACATTTGCAATATTACTTCCAATAATATTTCCCAAAATGATTGCGCTGTGTTCACCAGCTGCTGCAACACTAGCAGCTAATTCAGGAGTAGAAGTACCATAAGCTACAATAGTCATACCAATTACAAGATTACTGATACGGAATTTTTTAGCAATTGCAACCCCACCGCTAACTAACCAATTACCACCAAAACATAGCATGATTAACCCAACTACAGTTAGAATTGCACTAAGCATTATTTCCATGATGAATTTTCAGTTGAGGATTGTTTAAAGGAGATGATATACTATAATTTTACAATTTATGTTAATTCCATCCAATATGTTTTGGGGCATAAGATCGGTTAGTCAAAAAGAGTTTCAAATAGGCACAAAATAGGTGTAAAAAAACAAGCTATAAAGATCAACAATACTCAAGTCAAAGACTAATAAAGTAATGTACCGTACCATACAGTATGATGCGAGCAAGACTAACATATGTGCCACTAGAAGTGGCAGACCAATTTGAAGATTTTATCATAGAACGGGATGAACAAGTTCTTGATGCAGTAAAAGCAAGGACAAAAGATTACAGTACATTGTCATTGTTGAAATTATTATATCAACTAAGAGGAAATCCCATGACATTTTCAGAGTTGTATTCAAAATCAAAGATTAGAATGAAAAAATCATTTCTAAATTATCTACATCTTTGTGTAGATTATAATTTCATCAAAAAAGAACCGCGAGGATCAAATATGATCTACTCAATTACAGACAAAGGACACACAATGTTGAATTTGTTCATGCAGAAGAATAATTAGACAGAACAAATCGGCAAATATAGTGACAAATGGATTTCCAGAAGCAGAAGTATTTGAAATAAAAAAAGTAGAGTTAAAAAACCCAATAATTTTTGCAGGTTTTGTTGGTGCAGGATTAGTAGGACCAGTTGCAATAAATCACATTATTGAAAAATTAGAAATGGAAGAAATTGCAGTAATGAGATCAAAGTATTTACCACCATCAACAGTTTTCATGAGAGGCAGACTACGCCATCCATTTAGATTCTATGCAAATAAAGAAGGAACAGTTTGTGCAATTATTTGTGAAATAACATTAAGAATGGATGGAGTATACACATTGGTTTCATCAATTTTAGATTGGGCAGCAAAAAAAGGCTCAAAGGAAATTGTAATTTTAGATGGAGTTGCAGGGGTAGAGCATGACGACAAGGCATATTGTGCAGCAGAAGAGGACTTGGTAAGAACAATGGCAGACAAAGATATCAGCATGATTCCACAAGGATTCATCACAGGAATTCCAGGTGGAATTCTAAATGAATGCCTAGTAAGAGATATTCAAGGACTAACACTATTAGCAAAAGCAAACAAAATAGCACCTGATTCAATAGCTGCTGCCACATTAATTGAGGCATTAAATCGATTTTATGAAATGAACATAGATACAACAGATCTACAAAAAGACAAAGACAGAATAAATTCAGAATTTAGCGAGTTGTCTCAAAAATATGTAGAGCATAGAGAAGTTGATTCTGGAATGTACATGTGATCGAAAGATTAAGCAAATTCTTTTATTCACAATATAGGAGCATCAAAACATGGCTCTAACCTACAAAAAAGCAGGTGTAGATATTTCAAAAATTAAGCAAAGTCAAAAAGCAATTGGAAAACTAATTTCATCAACTCACAAGATTCAGAAAAAAGCAAAGATTGCTCATGGGTTTGGACATTATGCAGGAATTGTAGAAATTCCAGGGGGTAAATTATTAGCAACTCATACTGATGGGGTTGGAACTAAAGTAGTCATTGCAAATATGATGAAAAAATACAACACCATAGGAATTGATTGTGTTGCAATGAATGTTAACGATATAATTTGTATTGGTGCAACACCAATTTCATTTGTAGACTATATTGCTGCAAACAAAAATGATGTGCCAATTTTTAAAAAAATCGTAGAGGGTCTAGTTACAGGTGCTAAAAAATCATCAATGCCAATTGTAGGTGGAGAAACTGCAATAATGCCAGATGTAATAGAAGGTAAAGGATTTGCATTTGATTTGGCAGGAATGGTAGTAGGCCTAGTTGAAAAAAAGGAATTGGTGTTAGGAGATAAAATAAAAACAGGAGATGTAATTATTGGTGCAAATAGTTCAGGAATTCATTCAAACGGATATTCACTTGCAAGAAAAGCATTATTGAAAAAATATTCAGTTAAAGACAAAGTCAAAGGGGTTGGAAAAATTGGCGATGCGTTACTAAAACCGACAGAAATTTACACAAATCCAGTACTTGAGATGAATAAGAAATGTAAAATCAATGGTTTTGCCCATATTACAGGAGGGGCATTTACCAAACTATTACGCCTCAAAAGTATCGGTTATGAGATTGATTCACTCCCAAAAATTCCACCAGTAATGGGGTTAGTACAAGAACAAGGGGTAAAAGATGAAGAGATGTACAAGACATTCAACATGGGTGTAGGATTTTGTGTGGTTGCACCAAAAAATCAAGCAACAAAGATCAAATCAATATTCAAAAAACACAAAATTTCAAGTCAAGAAATTGGAAGAATAGTTTCAAAGAAAGGCGTTACAGTAAATTCTATAAAAATTGCTTAATTTAGCTAAAAAATAATTTTCAACGTGATATCGCCTTATATTACACAATTCTTCAGACATTACAGAGAAGATGGCTGCAGAAGCACATTTTATTGAAACAATTATCGGGGTAGGAATACTTCTTTTTGCAGCTAAATTAATGGCAGAACTTTTCCTCAGACTAAAACTGCCAATTGTTTTAGGAGAATTATTAGCTGGAATGATAGTAGGACCGTTTGCATTAGGGGGATTTTTTGTAATCGATGGAAAACAATTACTGCAGATAAATGATGAAATTAGAATTTTAGGAGAAATGGGAGCAATTGTAATTTTGTTTATGGCAGGATTAGAAATGACACCAAAAGAATTTCTCAAAGGTGGAAAAGCATCATTCACAGTTGGAACACTAGGAGTAGTTGTTCCATTTTTTGCAGGTCTTGCAGTTTTTCAATTATTTGGATTTGATGCATTACAATCAATGTTAATTGCAACAGCACTTACTGCAACAAGTATTGCAATTTCAATTCAAGTATTAAGTGAGTTTGGTAAAATCAAAACACCAGAAGCCAGATTAATCATCGGTGCAGCCGTAGTTGATGATATTTTAGCAATCGCCGTATTATCAGTAGTTTCATCAATTGCAGGTTCAGATGGAGGAGTAGACAACATCGACATTACAGAAGTGACAATTACAATTCTACAAGTATTAGGATTCTTTGCAATAATGTTAATTGTTGCAGTAGTTATAATTCCAAAAATAATAACCCCAAGAATATGGAAAGCAAAAGGTAGCGTAGAAGGGATTGCTACAGCGTCGTTTTTTGGAGCAGCGGCGTTAGCTGGCTCTATCGGACTATCACCCATAGTTGGTGCATTTGCAGTAGGCATGGCATTATCAACTACCAAAGTTTTTGACAAAGTTGAAAGCTATATTGGTAAAATTGGGTTGATTTTTGCACCATTGTTTTTTGCAATTATCGGAGCACAGGTAGACCTTAGAGCAGTAGATTTGAATATTTTGATGCTAAGTGGTGTTGTCATAATAATAGCAGTGGTTACAAAACTATTTGGTTGTGGATTACCTGCAATGATGTTTTTGAAAAGCAAACAACAAGGAATGCGAGTAGGGATTGGAATGATTTCAAGAGGAGAAGTAGGATTAATTGTTGCAGGAGTGGGAGTTACTGCAGGCATTCTTACATCAGAAGTATATTCTACAATTGTAATCATGGTAGCAGTTACAACCATCATCACACCAATATGGTTGAAAATGGAATACAGAAAAGAACAAAAACGTGGAGATAATTCAACTGAAATTACTCCTCATCCAAAATCAGAATAAGTCTTAAATTATCCCAAAAAAATCTTCAAATCATGTCAGAGAACAATAATGATTCATTTCAAAAAAATATGTTAGCAGAAATTAAAAGAATCCAAGAGGAATTAAACAATTTAAAAGATATTAAAAAAAATATTACTAAAAAAATAGTAAAGAGAAAACCAGATAGAAAGAGTGCTGCTAAAAAGAAAGTAGTAAAGAGAAAACCAGATAGAAAGAGTGCTGCTAAAAAGAAAGTAGTAAAGAGAAAACCAGCTAGAAAGAGTGCTGCTAAAAAGAAAGTAGTA
>JABJDB010000093.1 GCA_018668425.1 Nitrososphaerota archaeon
TACAACCGCAGCTACATTCTCAGGAGCTAATGTCACTCTAGCCGGAACAGTTGGCTCAGGAGCTATCACCTCAACTGGGGCCGTAGAGGGTACTTCAATCACTGATGGAACAGCCACATTATCAAGTGGTGCTTTAAGTGCTGCCACCACTGTCACCGCTAGTGGGGCTGTAACTGGTGGATCAATCACTGATGGAACAGCCACATTATCAAGTGGTTCATTAACTGGCACCACAACAGTCACAGCTAGTGGAGTTGTAACTGGAGGATCATTCACTGATGGAACAGCAACATTATCAAGTGGTGCTTTAAGTGCGGCCACAACAGTCACCGCTAGTGGAGTTGTAACTGGTGGATCATTCACTGATGGAACAGCCACATTAGCTAGTGGTGCTTTAAGTGCTGTCACTACAATCACCGCTAGTGGATTAGTAACTGGCGGATCATTCACTGATGGAACAGCCACATTATCCGGTGGTTCAATAACTGGTGCTGTAAATGTTACTGCTTCTGGTACAGTTCAATATGGATCCTTATCCGATGGATCAATCACAATTACCGCATTTGTCGACGAAGATAATATGGCTTCAGATTCAGCTACACTTGTTCCAACACAACAATCTGTAAAGGCATATGTTGATACTAGAGCTATTAATAATTTAACTGACGCAAAATTAGGTGGAACCAACTTCGCTAACTCAATGATGATGGGTCATACAACAACAGGAACATTAGATAATGCCCTTAGAAATACCGCTGTAGGTATTGATAGTATGTCCGCTATAACATCTGGTGATGACAATACAATTATTGGATACGACGCAGGTGATAGTATAACTACAGGGTCAACAAATACAGTTATAGGATCTACAGCTGATGTAAGTGGTGCTAATGCTAGCAATCAGACTGCTATTGGTTATGGATCCGTATGTGTAGGAAATAACGAGGTTTCTCTTGGAAATGCTGATGTAGAAAATCTCAGATGCGCCACAGCTACAATTGCTTCAATTTCCGATGAAAGAGATAAGACTGATGTAGTTGATTTACCATGGGGTCTTGACTTTGTTGACACATTACGCCCAGTTCAGTTCACCTGGGACAGACGTGTATTATCAAAGGAAGATGAAAATCACAAATTGAATGGTACAAAGAGAGCCGGTTTCTTGGCCCAGGATTTCCAGCGTGCTATGCCTAATGGTGAAAATGAAATCCTTGACCTTGTATATGATGTCAGACCTGAAAGAATTGAGGCCAAATATGGATCACTTATCCCAATGCTTACCCAGGCTATCAAAGACTTAAAGGCCCAGAACGAAGCCCTAATGGCTCGTGTCGAAGCCTTAGAAAACATGAATTAAATTGATTAATTTTTTATTTTTATTTATATAGCAATCATTCAATTGCTAAAAAAATGACAGATACAGATACAGACACGTACACTAAAAAGCCCACAAGGGACTTTGGAGCATGCCTTATCTGCTCGTTTATAACAACCATGGTATCAGTAATGTTCTTCCTAATTTTCGTACTTTTTCCAGTGATTAACTATCAATTACTCCAAGAAACTACATGTAATGTCACACGAGTTGACTATCCAACAACACTTCCAAGCATAAATTATGGAATTGATTCAGTTCCACAAAACGACCAAGACTGGGTAGAATGTGATTGTGGGCGTCGGTGTATATCGTGGACTCCATGTATCCGCATTTTTCAAGGCGACACCATGATCCGTGAAACAGTCAGTGTTGTTTCAATCTCTCACCAGTCGTGTTCGTTTAATAACTACTCGTGCCCCAATGGCGAAGATATTCGCCTCATTAATCAAACACTCAATGACGCTATGGAGCTTGCCGAAAGCTATATCGGATATAATGGTACATGCTTTGAAACCGAGGACATGGATTTTATAGCACTCACCAATAATCTTGATATCACTAATATTGTGCTTTTCTCGGTATTCCTATTTATAATGATTATTTGTTGTGGATTCGTTTGTCTTACTTGTTCGCGTAATCAAAATGATTACTAATTTCTAGTTATTATTATATATGGGTGAGCCATTCAATATACTGGATTTCCCAGTAGAAATAATTCAACATATTTTTTTTTTTATTAATGATACAAAGGGTTATGCCGCTTTTCGACAGTCTTGTAAATATATGTACTCATGTACTAACAAAGTAAAACACTTTTATCCATCTGGAAAAGTAAGGAGACACGTCCCGATAAAAAATGGAGAGATATCAGGACATGTTATAAGTTTTCATCAAAACTATCTAACAAATTATATAGGACTTTTCATTAAAAACCAAAGAGAAGGAATCCACCGCTATTTCTATTCAGACAATAAACTTATGTATACTGGAAATTACGAGGACAACAAAAAAAAAGGGAACCACTTTTGGTATCACTATAATGGGGCTCTTGAGAGATTCTCCCATTTTAAAAACGACAAAAAAACGGGTAAAGAAATAGCGTATAACACAAATAGTTCAATAAAGTGGATTATGAATTATTTTGACAATAGGCTTTGTGGAATAAACGAATTTTACAAGGACACGTTTGGCAATCAAAAATGTTTTGAAATTCCTATTATTGAGGAAAAAGTAGATGGATTAGTTGTGATATACAATTTAAATGGAATGATTAAATATCAAGGAATAGTAAGGCGTGGCTATCCCATTGGAACGCACAAGGTTTACTATAATAATGGACGCGTTAAAACATCAATTGAATTTAAAAAGGGTAGATTCAATGGATTTATGAAAGAATTTTATTCAAACGGTCGATTAAAATCAATAGTAAAGTACAAAAATAATCAAATGTTCCTGATTCATCAAAAGTTAGAGTGTATGATTCAAAAGGATCCAAGTGACCACTGTCAAAAAGTTCAGTTGGTGAATCATAAAAGCCAGATGTCACACTATGAAAAGCTGAATCTTCATTTACCCATGTTACTTGATCTCCTGCACTAACTGCAACTACAGATGGAATGTAACATCTATCTTCCATCTCACATCCAGGTCGTGAAACTTTTGTTGGCATTATAACATCAGGTTCGATAATTAATTTTGGTTCAACATCATCTTCAATAGAAGATATGTTTGAAAATGAAAAAATTGACACGCCTATAATTACAATCATACCAATAATTCCCAATACGAAAATTTTTTTAATCAAACTTCATCATTTCCTTGCCAGAGTTATTACATAATTACCAAATTCTCTAAATATATAACATATTAGAAAAGAAATGGCACAAAATCCAAACGGATTACTAGAGTATATTCCAGGGTCACAGGCACTTTTAGTACAAAAAAATTGCAGTCCTCCACTTGAAGGGTTTACAGAAAATATTCGAGAAAGTATTCAAGAATATGCTGAAAATTCAAAGAGCGAAGTTGAAAAAGGTAATAATTTTCTTCAATGGGTTCTGACTAGAGTTTTTGAGGCTACAGAAGATGATGCAGCTGATGCAATTGTAGATGGAGCAAATGATTTAGGAATTGATGCGTATCTCCCAGTAGATTTTTCAGATAATACAATTATGTTATTTCAATCAAAATATGGCACATCTCATTCACTAGAAGCAATTGCAAAATTCAAAGAAGATGTAAAAAGATTACTTTCAAAAGACGTCACTAAAATGAGACCAGAGTTAGCACAACTTGTAACAAAAATTAAAGAAAAAAATCTCAAAGTAAAGTGTTGTTATGTCACTAATCAAAAAGTAGAATATCATGATGAAATGGTGGAAGTAGTCGATGAAGAAGAAATCATTCGAAAGTTATGGGAACGGATTAAGAAACCAGCTGCTGGTAAAAAATCATCAATCAAATTAGAAAGAATGCTTCGACATGAAAATACAATTTTAGGGATTTTGAAATTACGTGAATTAACAGAATTTGTAAGCAAGAATAGAGATTATGTATTTGAATCAAACATTAGGCAATGGATGCAATTCAAAACTACAGTCAACAAAGGATTGCGTGAAACACTACAAACCAACCCAAGTAAATTTTTCTTTTACAACAATGGAATAACAATTGTAGTAAATGATTTTGCAGAATTAGGAGAAAATAAGATTGAGCTTTTTGCACCTCAAATTGTTAATGGTGCACAAACATCAAATTCAATTCTTGATCATTCAAAAAGAACAAAAAACATGGATGGTTCTATGACAGTTACAATTATCAAAGCAGATGATGAACAAGAACAAAATAATATTACAAAATATAGAAACTCTCAAAATTCAGTCAGAGGAAAAGATTTAGTTTCATTAATGGATTTTCATAAATCTATAAAATCACAATTAAAAAACTGTGGTTACTTTTATGAAATTCAAGCAGGTTCTTTTGATACAAAAAATAAATCAAAACAATGTGAATATGAAGGCGAACCAACATACAACAACTATCTTCCAGATAATCACAAAAAAGTCATAGTAGCTAAAGATGCAATTCAATCACTTGTTGCAGGAATTGAACAAAGACCAACTGAAGCATACAGTTCACCGGCTCAATTTCTTCCAAGAGGAAGTAAATATGATGATATTTTCAATGATAATCTTAAAGATGATTACAGAGTTTTGTTGTACCCATACTTGGTAAAAGAATTTGCAAAAAAATCATTAAAGTATGGAAAAAAAGGCGGACATAAAACAAAAAGATATTCTACATTATTCTTTGTTGCAGTGTATTTCCGAATTCTTCATAAAAAAATTCTTGAATCAAAAGGGGATTTCAAAAATGATGTTAGGAAATTAGAGCCTATTTTTAGAAGCTTTAAGCTTAATTCAAGAATTTTAAAAGTTACAGACATTATTGTTACAAAATTTCTAGAAGACACAGTAGTTGATGATGAAATAGAACTAGCCAACACTAAACATAATTTCTTTTCTCAACATGTTTGGAATGATTCAATGCTTCGAGTTATTGACAAAAAAATAAGACAAGAAGAAGATGAAATTCTAGCCTTGAAGAAATTAGTGAATAGTTTATTTTAATTTTAAAGGTAGTAGTCCAACCAAGTAAAAATCTTGCAGGAGGTTTACATTGGCCAGACTGCCTACCTGAATTCAGTATAAACCAGTAATATTTAACATGATTTTTTTTAAAGGTAATTTTTTCTAGAATGTTTTTTATATAGATGAAAAAGAGCAGAAAACACTTTGGGTTCAAAAGAAAAATGCACACTTTGTGGAGAAACAGTTGAACTTCCTTTCAAATCAATGAAAGAATGGGGAATAGATGGAACACTTTGTGGAAAATGTTATTCAAAAAAAATTAATGAACATTATCCTGGTGAACACATTAGAGTTAACAAACACTTGGACTAATTTTTAGATAATTTTGAATATTTATTGACATTAAGGCAATTCCAAGCTAAAGGATCATCTTTAACATCTTTTTCATCTAGAAATTTAATATCAGTAATTGTTTTTTTCTTTTTTAACAAATTTACTTGAAAACTAGAGAATTTTTTGCAATCACATTTGTTAAACAAACATACATCGCCATCACCCTCATCGTGATCTTGGGCTTCATGACCACAAGAACATACTGCATCTTTTTTTGCATCATCAAGTAATTTATCAGTATAAACACCTAATCTAAGATAAGCCTCTCCATCATGACCCTTTTTGAATCGTTCATAATTTTCAGATTTTTGTAGTACTTTGTAAAAAGAAAGGTTTGTCGCAGGTTTTTGGGAATCAGATCCCATGATAAACCAATACTGATCATCGTCTTCTACAAATCTAATTTTGATTGATGGATCTACCCACCAATGAATAGTGTCATGCCATAATGAGACAGATTCTTTTCTATCAGAGAATAAAGGAACTACATTCATTCGTAAATCATAGTATCTGTAAGCAACACCTACAAACTCATCAAACCATGGGATTGATGATTGAGATGACAATGAAAGAAAATCAGGTATTGCGTATTTATCTGATCTGAATGAGAGGTAATACTCTTATATCTTGGTTTTAAACTAAACTACACATGGTTTCCTATAGAACAAGTATGCAAATTGTCGCAGATTTACTAACAGTTACTGAACAGTCTGGACAAGAAGGTATCAAAACAACATCCCTTCTAACAAAGGCAAACTTATCACATTCTAGATTATCCAAATTCTTAGGAAATTTAACTGGTGCAGGTCTAATTAACAAAATAGAATTTGATGGTAAAAACACATTTGTCATCACACCAAAAGGCAGACAATATTTGGAATCATATGTTAATTTCTCCAGTATTGCAGGATCATTTGGATTAGAACTTTAAGGAAAAAAAGTTATTTTTTAGATTTTCTTCTCTTGGTATTTGCTTTTTGACGTTCTTGCTTGTCTTTGTAAGAACTGTAGAAAACAATGATGATTATTCCGGCAATAGAGCCATAAAATAATGGAAGGTATGGTTCTGGTCGTAAATCACCAGTAGAAGGAGAAACAAATGCAATAGGAATTCCAACAATCATGAAAACAAAAACCACCATGAGATACTTGTCCATGACGTGAATGATTTACAAAACCATATATCTTTTTGATTAGTTCATCAATATTGAATTAGTATGAGTAAAATTGTTGATTTAGGTGGTTTTGCGCTAATAGCAATAATGATCTTATCATTTGTGAGTTTTTTAAAACCAATTGGAATTGAAAGCGGTACATCATCACCAGTCTTTTGGATATGTGCAGTAGGAGTTCTTGGAATAATAATTTACAGAAAAATGAAAAACAAACAAGAAGAAAAAACAGAATAAATTGTTATCAAACAATCAACAGTAAATCAACCGGCAGATCTATAAAGGACAATTCTCACGTTAGTAATGAGAGGATATGGGAGAACAAAATAAAGAATGGTGGAAAGGCTTAGGTGTCGAATTAGAAACAGACATTGAAACTTTTGATGAAAAATAAACTCAATTTTTAAAATAATTTTAAAAGCCTTGAACGGGGTACGAACCCGCGACCTAACGCTTACGAGGCGTTCGCTCTACCAGGCTGAGCTACCAAGGCATGTTTGAACAAATCCATCAGAGTTAATAAAAAGTCTTTCTGAGTTTGGATAATTGAAAAAAACAATTTCAGGAATTAGAGGAATTTTTGGCAAAGATCTTCAATTAAGAGATACAATGGAGTTTGCAAATAATTTTTCAACGTTAATCAAGTCAAAAAAATGTGTTATTGGAAAAGATACAAGACCAACTGGCTCTATGATAAAAGAAACAGTCAGTGCCACATTGATGAAAAATGGAATCGATGTTTTTGATTTAGGAACAGTACCAACTCCAGTAGTATTCAAAGAAGCAAGAAAATACGGAGCAGGGATAGTCATTTCATCATCACACAATCCAATGGAATGGAATGGAATGAAATTCATCATAGACGGGAGAGGAATCAATGAGCAAGAATTACCGCAAATTATTGAACATCAAGAAACATTACAATCACAAATTGGAATTGAAGAAAAAATCACATCATCATACATTGAAGATGCAGCACAAATCATAGGAAATATAGAAAATCAACCTGAAATTGTGGTAGATATTGGAGGGGGTGCAGCAAGAGGATTTGCACCAGAATTACTTGAAAAAATAGGATGTAGCGTCAAAGTTCTAAATAATGAGCTATCAGGCAGCTCAAGAGGACCAGATCCAACATCAGATAAATTATTAGAATTATCCCAAGCTTCAATTAAAAAAGAAATTGGATTTGCATTTGACTTGGATGGTGATCGACTAGTGGTAGTTAGAAATGGTAAAAAACAAACTCCAGATGTCACATTAGGTTTAGGAGTTGCAAAATCTTTAGAGTTAGGATTTAAGAAATTTGTATTAAGTATTGATTCTAGTGTGTCAGTTGAAAAATATATCAAAGAAAATGGTGGAAGTGTGCAAAGATCTAAAGTTGGAGAAGCAAATGTAATTGATCTTATGTTAAAAACATCTGCGCAAGCTGGTGGTGAAGGAAGTAGTGGGGGATTTATTCTACCAGAATTCAATTATTGTCGAGAGGGTATTCTTACAAGTGGTTTGATTGCATCAATGTTAGGTACATCAAAATTTAATGAGATTTTAGATTATATGGAAAATTATTTTCAGATTAGAGATAAAACAAAAATAGATTCAAATTTTCACGATAAAGTTATTGAAGAAATAAGTTCTAAATTTGCAAAAGAATATTCTGAAACAAGTACATTGGATGGATTCAAAGGGATTATAGATGAAAATAGTTGGGTATTGATAAGAAAATCAAATACTGAAGATATCATCAGGGTTTCTGCAGAATCAAACGATAAAGAAAAATGCAAAAATATTGTAAAAAATACGTTAGAGATGGTTAAACAAAGTTATGAAAAAATTAAATGAAGCCTCAATAATTGAAATTTTTCAAAAAAGTTTAGGAAAAAAGAAATTTGTTTCAGAAGATGTAGAATTTTTCAATATAGGAAAAACACGAATTTTTACAAAAATAGACACACTTGTTCAAAGTACAGATATTCCGCCTAAAATGAAATTATCAGATGCATCAAGAAAAAGCATTGTAGCATGCATTAGTGATTTTGCAGCAAAGGGTATCAAACCCAAATACGGAGTAATATCAATAAATTTACCAAAATCAATTTCACGCTCAAAAATAGATGAGATTGTTAAGGGATTCAAAAAAGCCAGTAAAGAATTTGACATAGAAATTTTGGGAGGAGATACAAATGAAGGTAAAGAAATTGTGCTAAATGTTTGTATTTTTGGAGAAAGTAAAGATTTTGTCAGTAGAAAAGGTTCAAAGGAAAAGGACATAATTTTTGTTACAGGTCCATTTGGCTATACTGCTTTAGGATTGAAAATGATTCTTGAGGAGAAACAAAACAAAGTAAAAATTGTTAAAAAATCTATCAACATATTCACTAATCCAAAACCCAGACTAGTTTTTGGAGTAAAAAATAAAAAATATTTTTCCTCATCAATGGATTCTAGTGATGGGTTATCCACTACATTAAATGAAATGTCAAAACAAAGTAAAAAGAAATTTGTCATTAACAATATTCCTTCTTTAAAAGATTTAGAAGACTATGTAGAAATGAAAAAACTGAATTTAAAAAATTTGGTCTTTCATGGAGGAGAAGAATATGAATTTGTTTTTACAGTGTCACCCAAAAATAAACAAATGATTTTAAAAAATTCAAAGAAATTAAAAACTCCAATAATTGAAATTGGGTACGTTACGTCAGGTAAGGGCGTATTTTTACAAGAAAAAGATAATCAAGTTCGTTTGAAAGACTTTGGTTGGAAACATTTTAAATAATTATTCTCCATGAAGGAAATCTCTTTCAACATTGTTAATTACTTTAAACAAAATATCTGCAGGTAAAGCAGATACACATTCCTTAATCCATAAATCATCAAGATACTTTAACTGATTTCTATCTCTCTCAGGAAGTTCATCAGGATGAGAGTCAGGATAAAGTGTATGCATTTTGTATCCTTCATTTGCAATTCCCTGACATTTTTTTTCTAATGGTGAAACTTCAAAATCATTGATCGGGGTTAAAAATGATAAAGCCACAGAGCCAAGCAAAATAGCTGCTACTCCCACACCAATTGCTAACAAAATAATGGATGGCATCTAAAAGATCTAATCAATTACAATATATGAATAATAATCAATTTTAGGTCAAATTATCAAATTTTGTATGAGTTTTGAAAATCAATGTATTTTAAACCCTTTAAGGCGTGAATACACATTGTCAGAAGTTGAGGCTAAAGTAGAGGAAGCACCAGTTGAAGAGACTAAAGCAGTAGTTGAAGAAACTGAAGCAGTTGAGAAAACTGAAGTTAAAGAAGAAGCAAAGGCTCAACCAGAGACCAAAAAAGAAGGTCCTGAAAAATGGGGAATTGCCCACATTTACAGTAGTTACAATAATACAATTATTCATATGACTGATCTTACAGGTGCCGAAACTGTTGCAATTAGTTCAGGCGGAATCCACGTCAATGCTGACAGATATGAATCATCACCATTTGCTGCAATGAAAGCTGCAAATGCAGTTGTAGAATCAGCAAGAACTAAAGGATTTACAGGATTTCATATTAGAGTTAGAGCAGTAGGCGGAGTTGGTTCTAGAGTTCCAGGACCAGGTGCACAAGCTGCAATTAGAGCATTAGCTAGAGGCGGATTTAAAATCGGAAGAATAGATGATGTTACACCAATTCCTCATGATACCACCAGAAAGAAAGGTGGAAAAAGAGGAAGAAGAGTCTAGTCGACTATTTTTATTTTAACGTTACAACCTTTAGAAGAAAAATAATCAATCATAAATTCAGCAAATTTTTCATGTTGAGTATTTTTTTGATATTTTTGTAACATGTCAGAAAATTTTTCTTCAATTCCGTTTTGTAAATTAGGTTTAAACGTCAATTTGAAAAATGTCCATCCAAGTTTAGATGATGGTTCACCTAAAACATATCCGTTGTAACCACTCACAAGAGTTTCCATATGTGAAAGTGCTTTTTTTATAGACAATAAATCATCAAGATAATTTTTTGTACCAACTTCAAAAACCATACTCATGATTAATCACCAGAATCAGATGGCTTGGTGCCAAGTTTATCACTAAGAGATACAAATTTTCCATCTTGTTCGACATTGATTTTTGTTTCCATTCTAATGTTTAATCCAACTGATCTGAAAATTGATAGTAATTGTCCACCATCAACTGTTTCGTTTAATTCACCAGTTTTTATCAATTCAAATAATTTTTGAATAATCATTTTAGTTTCATTTGGAAATTGAAATTCTGCGTTTTCTAAAACTTCTAATCCTCTAAATCCTAATTTTTTAATTAGTTTATCACGAGGATTTTCTGAAACTTTTTTAGTGTCCGGAGAAGGTTCAGGTTCTTTTTGTGAAGAAATGTTTTTTTGCATTTCTTCTAATCGTTTTGCCTTTAATCTCTCAAGTTCTGAATCGTCACTCAACCCTTAATCACACCAATAGGCACCAATTTTACAACTTTAGTGGCAATTCCCAAATTATGAGATACGTTAACTACGGCATCAACGTCTTTGTATGCTTGAGGAGTTTCTTCCACCACTCCATCTTTTGTTAATGACTTGATAAAGATGCCCTTGTCATTTAGTGATTTTTTGACATCATCTTCAGTGTAATTTTGTCTTGCTTTTGTTCGTGACATAGTTCTTCCAGCCCCATGTGCAGTTGATCCAAAACTCAAATCCAAAGAATTTGGTTGTCCCAGTAATACCCAACTAGAAGTTCCCATTGAACCGGGAACTAGTACAGGTTGACCTAGATCACGATATCTTGATGGGATTTCTTCTCGATTTGCAGGAAATGCTCTTGTTGCACCTTTTCTGTGTACTACAACGTTTCTTTCTCTTCCATCGACTTTGTGTTTTTCTACTTTGGCAATATTATGTGCAACATCATAAACTAATTTCATTTCTAAATCAGATTCAGATTGATTAAACACACGTTCAAAAGATTTCCGTGTCCAATGAGTTAACATTTGCCTATTACTCCATGCAAAATTTGATGCAGCAAACATTGCTTTTCTATAAGATTCTCCTTCTTCAGAAGTATTTGGAACACATGCAAGTTCCCTATCAGGTAAAGTGATGTTATATTTTGACATTGCTTGTTCAGAAACTCTAAGATAATCACTACATACCTGATGACCAAAACCTCTAGAACCACAATGAACTAAAACAGTGATTGTTCCCTCTTTGAGTCCCATCCTATTTGCAGCTTCTTCATCATGAACTTCTGCCACTTTTTGAACTTCAAGAAAATGATTTCCTGAACCCAAACTACCTAGTTGAGGAGCAGCTCTTTTTCTTGCTCTATCTGAAACCTTATCTGGATCTGCATTTGGAATTTGACCATTTTCTTCACATACATCTGAATCATCTGAAAAACCATAACCATGATCAATTGCCCAATTAACACCATTTACTAAAACTTCATCAAGTTCAGAATTGCTTAGTTTAACTGAACCTTTAGAACCAACACCAGAAGGAATAGAGCTAAAAAGATCAGTAACTAATTCTTTTAATTTTGAACGAACTGTTTGTTCTGTTAAATTTGAACGAAGTAATCTAACTCCACAATTAATATCATATCCGACACCTCCAGGACTAATCATCCCTTCTTCAGCATCCATTGCTGCAACTCCACCAACAGGAAATCCATAACCCTCATGTCCGTCAGGTAAAACGATACTTTGTCCGACTATACCAGGAATAGAAGATACGTTTCTTGCTTGCTTGATGGTTCTACCAGATAACATTTTTTGAAGCAATGGTTCATCAGCATAAATTCTAACAGGAACATTCATTCCAGAATTAGGATCTGCTTCAATTTCATATTGATTTTCTGCAATCTTTTTTGGAGTTACAGACGACATAAGTAATGGTAAAATTTTGTTCCAATCCCATTTAAATCATAATTAAAACGATTTTTTCATAAGTAGATTTATTTTCGATGTAAAAGAGACGTAATTGTTGGCAATTTTACCTATAGACAATGGTCGTTATGGTACTAAAGAAATGATGGAAATCTTTAGTGAGCAAAAAAAAATAGATTATCAATTAGAAATTGAAGGGGCTGCTGCCATTTCTCAAAGCGAAATTGGGATAATTTCAAAAAGTGTTGGTAAAGAAATTCACAAAGCTGCAATGTCTGGAAAAATTACTGCAAAAAGAATCAAACAGTTAGAAGCAAAAAGTGACCACGATACTGCAGCACTAGTTGAATCACTAAGTGAAAAATGTAGCAAAAATGCACGACCATGGATACATTATGGATTAACAAGTAATGATTTGGTAGATACTAGTAATTCAATGCAAATGAGAGATGCATTGCAAATTATTGAACCTAAAGTAGCAAAAATGGCATCGATTCTTGCAAAAAAATCAATAAAATATTCAAAAATCCCTGCAGTGGGAAGAACACATGGACAACATGCTAGCATCATTTCATTTGGTTTAAAATTTGCAAATTGGGCTGCGGAAATGGCAAAACATGTTGAACGTATTGAAGAAATTAAAAAAAGAATTTTGATTTGTAAAACATTAGGAGTTGTTGGAACGGGTTCTTTAATGGGTGCAAAATCATTGGATGTTCAACAAAGATCTGCAAAGAGATTAAAATTATTTCCAGCAGAAGTAACAACACAAGTTGTCCCAAGAGAAAGATATGCAGAATATGTATTTGAATTAGCATTAATTGGTGCAACATTAGAAAAAATTGCAATAGA
>JABJDB010000094.1 GCA_018668425.1 Nitrososphaerota archaeon
AGAAAACCAGATAGAAAGAGTGCTGCTAAAAAGAAAGTAGTAAAGAGAAAACCAGCTAGAAAGAGTGCTGCTAAAAAGAAAGTAGTAAAGAGAAAACCAGCTAGAAAGAGTGCTGCTAAAAAGAAAGTAGTAAAGAGAAAACCAGCTAGAAAGAGTGCTGCTAAAAAGAAAGTAGTAAAGAGAAAATCTAGACGCAGATAGGCATCAAAATCAGTAGATTTTCAACGAATTTATGTACAAATAGTATTTTGTTTTTTATGAATAAACTAGATCCTGCATTGTCAAAAGCATGCGGTGAGATTACACATAATTTACTAACAATTAAAGATCCTAGTAAAAAACAAGTCAAAGAAGAAATCATAAAAGTTTGTACAAAATATGCACTAGAAAGGATTCCAAAAAATTATGAAATTTTATCAACGGTAAAAGAAGCAGATTTTGATAAATTAAAAAAAGTGTTAATCAGAAAGCCAACAAAAACAGCATCAGGAGTAGCAGTAGTTGCATTAATGCCAAAACCATTTGCATGTCCACATGGCAGATGCACATATTGTCCAGGAGGGATTGAATTTAATTCTCCAAACAGTTACACGGGAAAAGAGCCATCATCATTAAATGCAATACAAAATGAATTTGATCCTAAATTACAAATTATATCAAAAATTGAAAAACTAATTGCTTTTGGACACGAACCAACAAAAATGGAAATTGTTATTGTAGGAGGAACATTTCCATTTATGCCAATAGATTATCAAACAGATTTCATCAAATCATGTTATGATGCACTAAATGGTACAGATTCTAAAAGTTTGGAAGAAGCAAAATCAAACAATGAACACGCAACAATTAGAAATGTTGGATTTACGATTGAAACAAAACCAGATTATTGTAAAAAAGAACATATCGATGTAATGTTATCACAAGGAGTTACACGAATCGAGATAGGAGTTCAATCATTACAAGAAAGAGTGTATGAAAGAACAAACAGAGGACATAACTATAATGATGTAATAGAATCATTTCAAATTTCAAAAGATGCAGGATACAAAATTGTCGCACATATGATGCCAGGTCTACCAACAATGACACCAGAACAGGATATTGCAGATTTTAAAAAATTGTTTGGGGATTCTCAATTACGTCCAGACATGTTGAAAATTTATCCATCACTAGTTATTGAAAATACACCACTCTATGAAGAACACAAACAAGGAAAGTACACACCATATTCAGATGAAGATATGATCAAAGTGCTTACTGAAGTAAAAATCAACATCCCAAAATGGGTCAGAATTATGCGCGTTCAAAGAGAAATATCACCAAAAGAAATTATCGCAGGTCCAAAATCAGGGAATTTAAGGCAAATTGTGCATCAAAATCTTGCCAAGCAGGGGCTAGTATGCAAATGTATCAGATGTAGAGAAGCAGGATTATCCAATAAAAAATCAGAAGAAAAAGATGTAAAATTAAACAGAATAGATTATGATTCATCAGAAGGAAAAGAAGTATTCTTATCATTTGAAGACAAGAATGAATCAATTTATGGATTTTTGAGGTTAAGGAAACCAAGTAGTAAAGCCCACAGAGACGAAGTTAGAAAAGATAGTTGTATTGTAAGAGAAATTCATGTTTATGGAAAATCCCTAAAGATTGGAGAAAAAGAAGATGGTCAAATACAACATTCAGGATTGGGTAAAAAATTGATGAATGAAGCTGAAAAAATTTCAAAAGAAGAATTCGATGCAAAGAGAATTCTAGTAATTAGTGCTGTTGGAACAAGAGAGTATTATCAAAAATTAGGGTATTCATTATATGGGCCATACATGGAAAAAAAACTCAATTAGGAAAAAGAAATGTCAGAACAAGAAATTATCGGTAAAGGAACGTGGATTGATAAACTAGCATCAGAGATGCTTCAACGAGAAAAAGAGATTGGAAGAAATACAGATATTCTTAGAGTTGAAAGTGGTCTAGGAGCATCAGGGATTCCACATATCGGAAGTTTAGGGGATGCAGTTAGAGCATACGGTGTAAAATTAGCATTAGAAAATTTAGGATACAAATCAGAATTAATTGCATATTCAGATGATTTGGATGGATTACGAAAAATTCCAGAAGGAATGCAAAAATTCGGTTTAGAAGAACACATTGCAAAACCCGTATCACTAATTCCAGATCCATATGGATGTCATGATTCGTATGGAATGCATATGAGCAGTATTCTTTTAGAAGGATTAGATAAAGTTGGAATAAAATATGAATTCAGACGTGCAGTTGATACTTACAAACAAGGATTACTAAAAGATCAAATACACACCATCTTACAAAACAGTACAAAAATTGGAGACAAGATTTCAGACCTTGTAGGGCAAGAAAAATATCAAAAATACCTCCCATATTTCCCAGTTTGTGCTCAGTGTAATAGACTCTATACAGCAGAAGCTTCAGAGTATATTGTAGATGAAAAGAAAGTAAAGTATCATTGTCACGATACTGAAATTGGTTCAAAAATGATCAAAGGATGTGATCATCATGGAGAAGCAGACATTGCAAAAGACCTTGGAAAATTAGCATGGAAAGTAGAATTTGCAGCAAGATGGACTGCATTTGATATCAGGTTTGAAGCATATGGAAAAGACATTATGGATTCAGTTAAAGTAAATGATTGGGTCGCAGATGAAGTTTTAAAATTTCCGCATCCTCACCACGTAAAATATGAAATGTTTCTAGATAAAGGTGGAAAAAAGATTTCAAAATCACTAGGCAATGTAATTACTGCACAAAAATGGTTAGAGTTTGGAACACCAAAATCAATTCTATTATTACTATACAAAAGAATTACAGGTGCACGCGAATTAGGATTTGAAGATATTCCATCATTGATGAGTGAGTATAATGAACTAGAGGATATTTACTTTGGACGAATTAAAATAGATAATCAAGCAAAATTGACAAAATCAAAAGGACTGTATGAATATGTAAATTTACTAAATCCTCCAAAACAATCAGAGATTCATATCAATTATAGATTATTAATTGAATTAACAAAAATTTTCAAAGAAGATAGAAAAGGTAGAGTCATGAAAAAATTACTTGACTACGGAGTAATTAAAAATGAAATGCCTGAAATTGAAAATCTGATTGAATTGGCAGGAAATTATTCTGATGAGTTTGCTCAACAAGAAAAAACTCAAGTAGAGTTAGATAATACTGCAAAAAAAGCATTAAAAATTCTCGTAGAAGCATTAGAAGGAGAAGAACCAGAAGATATTCAAAATACAATATATCAAATTGCAAAATCAAATGACGTCCAACCAAAAGATTTCTTTAAAATATTATATCAAATAATTTTAGGAACATCAAGAGGACCCAAGATTGGTCCATTTATTTCAGATATAGGAACAAAACAAGTAGCAAAAACAATTTCAGAGCACATCTAGACATGGTACATTCCGAACATAATAGATCAAAAAATAGTGGGGGATTTGCTATGATTATCTTAGGGGCACTGCTATTGATAATAGGACCACAAGAAGCGATTGTTCCAAAAAGTTTGAGTGTAATTGTATGGGTTGCAGGAATAGGAATTGGCGGATTAGGGTTTTATCTTAAATTTTTCAGGAACAGAGCAAAGCAAGGATAAAGAAGGGTTCAGATTTAGAAGAAATATGGGGTTATTTGGTAAAAAGAAAGTAGAAGAAACCATTGATAAAAAAAGTGAAGAATATGTTCTCAAAGAAGAATTAGAATCCGAAGTTGAAAAATTACAAAAAGAATTTAGAGAGAAAGAAGGAGAGATAGCAAATTTTACAGAAAAAATTAATTCAGTAAAAATAGAATATGATACAACAGTAACTAATTTAATGTTAGTAAAAAAAGAATTGAATCAAAAAAAGATGGAATTAGATGTTGTTTTACGAGAATACAAAGAAACAAGAGAGAAAATAAAAAATTCAGATAAATTAAAAGATTCAGAATCAATAACAGAATTTAAACAAACTCAAGAAGAACTTTCAAAAATTAAAAAAGAATTAGAAGAGATAACTAAAGAATATGATCTAGTCAAAGACCAAATGACAAAAGAGCAATCAAGTTTACACATTACAAGAAAACAGCAATTAGAAGTTGAAAAAGAATTAGAAGAGGCAAACTCTAGACTATACAATGCAAAAGAAGAACTAGATAAAAAAGACAAATTTGAAGATACAAGTATTCTAACATCTGATGAAAAACAGTTTATTCAAAAAGATGAAGAAAAGAGTTCTGCAGGCGTGATAGAGGCTGCAAGTGTAGTCGTAGGCTCACTCAAATCAAAACTCAACATGACGCAAAAAGAATTAGAAGCAATTCAACAACAATTAGAAAAAGAAAGAGAAGATCACGAGATTACAAAGCAGGAATTAAAAAAACTCAAAGGCAAAATCACTGAAGAATCATAATTCTGCAAAATGTTTTTTCCATTTTGATTTAATTTCATCTTCAGTTGCCCCTAAATCATATAATGGTGAAGTAACACTAGTTACACTTGAAACATCAACTAATACAATAGAGTCAATTGGGCTTTTAATTCCATTATTTTTGTAATGTGTTAAAATTTCTTCAAACAAAGAATTAGATTTCAAAATTTTAGATGTTCCTTTAAACAAATATCCTTTTCTCAAAAGAGGATCAAGTACATTAATTTCAATATTAGGATTGATTTCTAAATTATTCATAGTGTCAGGAGATCGAATATTTGCAAAACAAAGAGTGTGTTCATCCCATCCAATGATAGTACCTTTAGGTGAAATATTTGGCATACCATCTAATGATACGGTTGCAACATAACCCAGTTTTTGAATACTCAAAAAATCTTTAATTTCATTTGTAATTAATGACATTAATTATTACTGAAGTTCAGTGTAATTAATTTTTTATAATTATCGCATAAATTCTGCCATCTCTATTGAAAAGAAGAAGAAACCAATACCCCCTCCAATAATTCCAATCCAAATGGCAATTTGTTTTAATTTAGACATTTGAAATGATTCATTCAAACACATTATTGAATCTAATTAAAAATAGGATCAGACAGTTATAATTACAATAAAAACAAAACAGCAACATTGGCAAGTATCAAAGATGTTGGGAAATTTTTCATATTCATAGTTGGGGGATTAGTAGCTATAATTGTAGGCTCATTTATGATAAGAGGTACCATGCACATGTGGGACAATCCTGAAAATACAGACAAAAAGAAAAAGGACTAAAAAACAAGTAAAATAAACAAGATCAAAATTGTTACAAGATTCTACAATTAGAAAATCACTTGATCAATACATCAAAAATAGGATCAAAGGGATACCAACTGAAATCAAGCAAACATTTCCAAATATTAAAAAAATTTGGAAGTGTGAAGATGAAGTAGATTTTCTTTATGGATATTATGTTGGAAAAATAGAAGAAGGCTCACTACATTATCTACTAAAAGCAACTCGTGCATCATTTGGAGGGTATGTTGATACTTTTGAAATTAGAGGGATTATTGAGACACATAAAACAGAATTACAAGATGTAATAAAATCAGCAATCAATCAGTGAAATAGAAATAGTACATCAAATATCAGAAATTATGGTAGGACCACAAGATGGAGGATTTGGATTTGACCAATCAAAAAAATATACAGACGTAGAAAATATCGAAGAGGTATGTGTTCAATGTCAAGCAGGTCAACACAAAAAATGTTTGAAAAAAGCAAAAGAACAAGATGTTTGTGAATGCGAACATTGTATGATTTATGGTTAAACTAGGAAATTATCAAGAAATTTTTTAATAGCATGAAAATTTAGATATAATCTTGTCAAATCAATACATATTTCATTGTAAATTTTGCGGAGCAGAATTTGGAAGTAATGTTATAGAACTAGCACTACATATTGGTAGAACTCATGATGAAACAAGGAATTAGGTTTCAAATACATGCAATGTAGCAACAACAAAATTGGGTGTTATCACGATAATTCAATTCACATGGATGGTAATGGTAAATGTTTAGTCAGAGGATGTAAATGTGAAAAATTTAAAAATTCAGAGTGAAGACAATTTGTTTTCAAGTTCAGTTATTTCTTTTTGATAATAATCTGCTTTGTTTTGAGCAAATTCTTTTTGAGATGTAATTATTGCAACTAGTGCATCTTTGTATTCAGAGTGACCATGTTTTAGAACATCACAAGATTCAAGATTGGTAATGTGTCCAGTAACTGTGGCCATTGCACCTTTTTGATTAAACTTTACAATTCCACCAAATGCTTCAATTAACATGAATGCAGAATTTGATTTACATTTGTAAGTAACACGACCAGTTTCAGTATTAAATAACTGAGTAATACCGCCTGCTTTTCTAGTAACTGTAACAGTCATGAGATAGTTGAAAATAACGGAGTATTAATTATTTTAGAAATATTATACTTGGGATTCAGGAGATACAGATTCTGTTGCCAAAATTTTATCGATTTCGTTGATTGCAATTTTATCTCTACCAATAAGATCAAACTTTTGCAATAACGTTTCAAATTTTGTTTCTTCTTGAACTTGTTCGTTGACAAACCATTCCAGAAATGCATAAGTGGAATGATCTTTTTCTTTTTGTGTGATTTCTACCATTTTGTGAATTGCAGCAGTAACTGTTTGTTCGTTTTTTAGAGCAGTTTTGATTAGACCTTCAAGTGATTTGTAGGATGCAGTAGGAGCTTTTAGTGCAGGAATTATAGATGTAGTTCCCATATCATTTAGAAAATGAATAATTTTTAGCATATGTGTTCTCTCCTCATCTGATTGTGCATAGAAATAATCAGAAGCACCTTTGTATCCAATAACTTCACACCATGATGCCATTGCCAAATAACTGTTTGATGCAAGTCCCTCTAAGGCAACTTGATCATTTAGTGCTTTTTTCATTTTAGGGGAAAGTTTCATAATTTTCAACTATTCTTCATTTACATATATTAAAAAGACTAGCTATGAGAAAATCCACATAATGCCACAATGGAACCTCTGATCGGTTCATAATTCCTTCTTTCTTAACTCAAAAATTGAATCAACACAATCTATGGGAACCATAAAGTCAATGCTAGGAATTGCCAGTATTGCCCTGTTATTTGGTGTAGGGATGGTTTTTCCTGCCATGGCCGATTCTTTTCCATTAAAGATAGTTGCAGACACTAGTGCTCCTGAAGGTAAAGTCTACGTTTCAGCAGATTTTGATCAGGATGGAATTTGTGATGAACAAGCAGTTTTAATTTCCATTTCTACAATTAAAAAAATTGGCATAAACCAACAATGTGTTTTACCTAGCATCTAAGACCAGAGTTATTGAAAATAAATGATATTCAAAAAATAAACTTCATACCTAAAAAGAAAATTGCAAATCCACTAAGGAAGATTATTCCTGCAAAACTCAAAAATTTTAAGAAAATAGATGGCTGATGTTTTTTTTCAAGGAATTTCCCTGTAACTAATCTAAAATTAAAAATTGCAATTATAGGTGCAATTACAAATGACAAAACAGTTGCAAAGTCAATTAATTCTTTAAAATTACTCTCAAATTGAAATATTACAAACAGAGAACCAACAGACAATACAAGTAAAAAAAAAACATAAAATGTACGGAATTTTGTACGTATTTTTTCTTCATTTTTTGTAAAAATTAATTCCACAGTTCGTTGTAATGACCTAGAATATCCATCAAGTACGGCGATTATGGTTCCAAACATCACAGTAAATGCAGAAGCTGCAATTATCACATAACTCCAATCACCAATTGTTTCAGTGTATAATGTAACTATTTCATGTGCAAAAAGAGAGTTATTGTTAGGTAATTCATCTCCAGAACCATAAAAGATATAGCTACCAAGAATTACAAACATTACTGCAAGAACTCCAGTTACAAGATACGCTAATCGAAATTCAAAAAGAGTTTCTTGTAATTTTGGTTTGTATTTTGATTGTTTTATTCGCTCCAAAGTCCACAGACTATTCCAACTAGACAAATCAACTGCAGTTGGCATCCAACCCATCAATGCAAGTAAGAAAAAGATTCCCGAAATATCTAAAAGATCTTTGGGTTCAAATCCAGATACAGGTTCTATTGGTCCATTATACAAAGTTAACAAAAATGCCAAAGCTGTAGAGACAAGTAAAACAATTGCAATTATTTTTATCAAACTATCAAGTACGCTGTATTTTCCAATGGCCAATATTCCAACACATACTACAAATAAAATTACAATGGTCCACTCTCCAAGAAAATCAATTCCAAAAAGATTTTCAAAAAATCCTGCAGTTACAAAACCTACAGCTCCTGTTACAAAAAACATAGACCCAATAGTTAAAAGAAAATAAAGCCATAATGCAGGCTTGCCTAGTTTTTTGTAACCATCAATAATACTTGTTTGAGTAGAATTTGCATAACGAGAACCAAACTCAAAGAAAGGGTATTTCAATAAAGTAATCAAAACTACAAAACCAATAATGAATATCCCATAATCAGCACCTGCCCTAGTAGATTGTACAAGATGAGACACACCTATTGCAGTACATGCAAATAGAATTCCAGGACCAGCAGTCTTTGAAAATGAAGATAGTTTTGAATTCATTATTTTATACGGTATTGATATTCCATGAACCATCAACCCAAACGCCAATTACTTTGGCACCAGTATTCCATGAAGAAATCACATCGACACCTTTTTTGATTTGTGAAATATGTTCTTCATCAGATACGGGGTTTCCTGCACAATCATAATGACCAGACACTACAATAAGTTGTGATTTGTGTGCATTAATTGATATCCCAACTTTTGTTTTTATGGAATCAAGTTCATTGTTTTCTGCAACCTTTTTGTCAATACCGGGCTCTGTGATGGCATCAACATAGTCTACAGAGTAATTTTCTTTAATCCATTTTGCAAGAGGTAGTTGTATTCTTCCATCCATACAAGTAACAGATGTTGCAAATTTTCCTTCAGCCATAATATATCAGATTTGTAATAGAATAAAATTATTTTCTATACAAAAAACACTCTGATGTGTGATCATTTACCATACCTATTGCCTGCATCAAAGCATAACAAATGGTAGGACCTACAAAATTAAAACCACGTTTTTTAAGATCTGCACTTAATTTTTTAGATATTTCAGTAGATGCCGGTAAATCAGATAGTTTTTTGAAGTTATTGTTAATGGGTGTGTGATTTACAAACTCCCACAAATATTCATCAAATGAGCCAAATTCTTTTTGAATTTTAAGAAATTCTTTAGCATTATTTATGGCAGAATTAATTTTTAATTTATTTCGAATTATGGATTCATCTTTGAGTAATTTTTCAACTTTTTTTTGAGAATAATTTGAGACCTTTTTTACATCAAAATTAGAAAAGGCCTTTCGATATCCATCCCTACGTTTGAGAATAGTTATCCAAGATAATCCAGCCTGTGCACCCTCAAGAATCAAAAATTCAAATAATTTTACATCATCATGTTCAGGTTTACCCCATTCTTTGTCATGATACGAAATATTTGGTTCATCTTTTGCCCATTGACATCGATTCATATTTTGAGTGTAAAGTGATACAAAATATTAGTTATTAGAAATCAAAAAAAATATGAAATCAAACCAACAACTGTTAAAAATTAATAGAAATTTTTTAATATGTTTTATTATTTCAGCATCACTTTCAGCCGTATTTTCTCAAATACTATCAAATTATGAGAGTTATCTAAATACAACATTTACAATAATTTTTGGATACATAGTTTATTTTGGAATTTTTTCAGGATTATTTTATCTTGATAACAAAGAACGTTACAAATCTATGAAATCAAATTTAATCAAAAAAGAAATTTTATCATTATTATCATCATTTGGTGTTGGGGAGATAATCTATTTAGGAATACGTTGGCCTACATTGTATTATTTTCTAGAAATAGGAATAGAGCCATATATTGCATCATTAATTTCTGAAATTATTGCTACAGCATGTTATATGATATCAGTTACAATATTTCTAAGAAAAACTAAAACATTCTGATTATTTTGCTAATTGAGTAACTAAGTCAGTAGATGTGATTATTCCAACGATATTACCATTTTCAGATACTGCTAGTTTTCTAATTTTTTTGAAGGTCATCATTTCAGCAGCTGATGAAATTGTCGCATCATGATTAATTGTAACTAGTGGAGAAGACATTGTTTTTTCAACAGGAGTATTCGATGAAAGATTATTTGCAATGATTTTTGTAGCAAAGTCTCTATCAGTAATAATTCCAACAGGATTTTCATTATCTTTTACAATAACTGCACCAACTCCTCCTTGCTCCATCATTTTTGCCACTTGAAATACAGTGGTGTTAGGGTTTACAGAAATTAATGTTCTAGCCACAATATCTGAAACATGAATAGAATCATAGTTGAAATCTTCTCGACTCACTAAGTTATTCAATAATTATACTATTTAAAAAAATCAAAAATTTTTCAATAGAATTTTCAAAATAATTGTAAAAATTTCAACAAGTGATTTTAAAAAAATACGGGCTCGGTCGGATTCGAACCGACGACCTAACGCTCCGCAAGCGTTCGCACTATCCATGCTGTGCAACGAGTCCGAAAAGTTTGGCAAGTTTAGGCTTAATTTGGATTGCGATTCCTAGAATTTTGTAAAAATATATCGTACATCGTCAGATTCCTTAAAAGTCCAAATAGCAGGTAGGGTTAAAGTTCCAATTACTTTGAGAGAATATTTCTCAATTAAAGTTCCCCAACCAGATTCACCTAGAGGATCAGAAGCATATTTTTGAGAAACAGTTCCTGCAAAAACTACTCCAGTGTTTTGGTTTAGTACAAAAGGGGAATTATTAAAAATTCCAGTTGTAAGTGAAACTCCCCCCATTTGGGCAAGACCACCAATAAAAAATACAGGAAAAGATAACCCTAAAGAAGAATAATCAAAAGTAATTGCATCAGTGCAATTTGGATTAAAATTAACATTAACCGAATTTACAATAGATGTTTGTAAGTCAACTAATATCTCATCAATTTCAATACTGTGTGAATCCATTCCCAAAACTTTTGCACAGTATGCAATGCGACCATCACCAGAACCGATGTCAATTACTTGTTTGTAACCTAATGATTTTGTAAAAAGAGATGTAAGATATGCAGACATGATCCACGTAGGAGAAAAAGGAGCCCGACTAGAACCATATTGAATGCTATTTAGCCAATATTTGTTTATGTCACCCTCATAGACAATACAAGAAATTCCAGAAATTTCTTTTTCATAAGAATTATAGTAAATAGGGTTATTTTTTAAAAAACTATGAAGGGATTCTAAATCATCAATCGGGAACATATCAGATTTTTTTGTAGGAATGAATTCTTGAATATTACTTGTGCCATCATATGTTTTTGAAAATTCTTGTTTTAGTTTTACAAGGTTTTGTGCAATCTCATCAATCATTTGACAGTCCTTTGCCATATTGATCTACAAATTCTTTAGTGCTCATTTTTTCTCTTAGTTCATCATAGTATTTTGCATCATTTTGAATTTCTTCAGGAGATTTTTCTGTGTTTTCAGATTGTAAATAAGATGTAGTATCTTGAATTGATTTTTCAAGTTTTTGTATTATCTGAGGGTGAATATCAGAGTTAAATTCAGATATCATAGCCTCAACCATAGTGAGTTTTTCCAAAAAAGAGTCAGATTGTTTGAAACCTTGTTGTTTTAACATTGTAATCATTGATGAGACATTCATTATTTGGTAATAAGTCTCAATAATTTCATGAACTGTTAATTCAGGTTTTCTTGTAACATTAATCAGAGTAATTAATTTAGAGGACTCGGTTTCAAACATAGTAAAAATTTCATCAGCAGAACTCATCAAAATAAAATGAAATTCAAATTTTTAAAAATGTTAGGATTTATGCTTCTTTTTCTGCTTTATTGACATAAACATAGTTCATAATCAATCCAGCAACAATACCACCAAGTATTGGTGCAACCCAATACAACCATTGGACTTCCCATAATCCAGTATCACCTGCAAATATTGCTGGAGATAATGATCTTGCAGGGTTCATGGATGCACCAGTTAAAGGAACTCCTACCAAGTGAAGTAAGAAAATCATCCCACCAATTACTGCACCATAAACACTCTTTGGGGCTTTCTTGTGAACTGCAGTCATAAAGATTACAGTAACAAGGAAGAAAGTCAAAATGAATTCAACAATGAAAGCAGACATCATACTGCCACCAAGTAATTCACTTGGGCCGCCATGAGCACCCCAGAAAACATCTTTTCCTATTTCAGGAAATAGTGCAACTAGAGTACCAGTAGCAATAATTGCTCCAATTATTTGAAATACAATATAACCAATTCCATCTTTAATTCCAATTTTTCTTGTAATCATCATAGGAATTGTAACTGCAGGGTTAATGTGGGCACCAGAAACATGTCCGAATGCATAGACCATAAATGCGATTGCCGCGCCGTGTCCTAAAGATATCATAATGATTGATTCGATAGTTAATCCCTCGCCAAAAACAGATGCTGCAAGAATTACAGACAAAGGTCCAAAGAAGACCAGTGCAAATGTGGAAATTGCTTCAGCAAGATATGCTCTTGGATTAACCATTAAGCAAAATCCCATCCAGTTTCAATATAAAAGATTCGTACTAGAATCTAGATCCATAATATCAAAAAGTAATTAATTGTAGAAAAAAAATCTCAAAATATGATTTCAGAAGGAGATTCAGTTCCAAAATTTTCAATTAATGATGCAAATGGAAATAATGTAAAATCTTCAGATTTTAAAGGCAAAAAACATGCCATTTACTTTTACCCAAAAGATTTCACACCAGGATGCACCACAGAAGCAGATGAATTTTCAAAAGACTATAAAAAATTCCAAAAAGAAGAAATTGAAATTATAGGAATCAGTCCAGACGATGTAGAATCTCACAAAAAATTCTGCGATAAAATGAAAATAAAATTTCCACTGTTGGCAGATGTCGATAAAGAAGTTTCAAAAGCATTTGGGGTTTGGGGAAAGAAAAAATTCATGGGAAGAGAGTACATGGGAGTTATGAGAAGTACGTTCTTAGTAAATGAAAAAGGAAAAATTTTCAAAATTTATCCAAAGGTAAAAGCTGCAGGTCATTCAAAACAAGTACTAAGTGATTTTTTAAATTAAAATAAAAAGTAAAGAAAAAGGTTGTAAAAAATTAGAAACCTTTTGGAAGTGTACCTTTTGGTTTTGGTGGTTCAGGAGCAGATTCTGCTGCAGGTTCAAATCCTTTTGGTAAGATACCACGAGATTGTTGAGATTTTGCTTTTGCTTCAGCTTCAATAATTTCTTGATAT
>JABJDB010000095.1 GCA_018668425.1 Nitrososphaerota archaeon
GGAGAAAATTCAACTTTTGATCAAATAAAAGAAGCATTTGATAACAATAAAGACGTTAAAGCATTCTATGTTGTTCACAATGAAACTTCTACTGGAACAATGGTAAATTATCTTGATAAAGTATCTGATTTAACATCTAGAAATGATGCACTCTATGTTGTAGATTCTGTTTCTTTACTTGGAGGTGCTAATCTTGAAGTAGATAAATGGAATATTGATGTCTGTTTAACTGGTTCTCAAAAAGCAATTGCAGCCCCACCTGGAATTTCTCCAGTCTCTGTTAGTGCTAAAGCCAAAAAATACATGATTGAAAATCCCCCACCAACACATTACTTCAACTTAGCAAGATATTTCAAATATTATGATGAGGAAAAACACACTCCATTCACTCCTGCATTACCATTGATGTATGCATACAGAGAAGCTCTCACTATAATGTTAGAAGAAGGATTACAAAATGTCTTTAATCGTCACAAAGTTTGCTCTGATGCATTATACTCTGGACTTAGTGCACTTGGATTAACACCATTTGCAAAAGAAGAGGATCGTTCAATCTCTATTGTTGCATTAAATTATTTAGATGGATTAGAAGACAAAATTTTCAGAAGCACACTAGCAGACAAATTCAAAGTTTTAGTTGCAGGTGGATTTGGGAATCTTAAAGGTAAAGTGTTTAGAGTTGGATGTATGGGAGAAGTTAGCCCATATCATGTAATGAGAACTATTTCAGCAATTTCATCTACATTAGCTATGATGGGATATTCTGTTGATACCCAAGCAGGACTCAAAACTGCTGAAGAAAAATTAAAATCTCTCTAAACCCTGTTAACTTAATATCACGAAGTGTTTCTTTCCTGTTAACAAATTCTTGAATCATAGCCAATAACATGAACTTTTTCTAATTAATTATTGGTTATTGTAAAATCATTCATAAAACAATTATAATTCATTTTTTTCTCAAAAATTTCAAAATTTTGTATGGCGATCTGGTATATCTTACACAGGTTTGATTGCTCGTGGAAATTTGCCTGTTAATTTGATATACAGAATACTAAAAATTGGTCATACTTAATATAAGGAAATTCGAAATCCATCACATT
The DNA here is from genome assembly GCA_018668425.1 of Nitrososphaerota archaeon. Classification (GTDB taxonomy): domain Archaea; phylum Thermoproteota; class Nitrososphaeria; order Nitrososphaerales; family Nitrosopumilaceae; genus Nitrosopumilus. The sequence continues at coordinate 1,101 of JABJDB010000095.1, forward strand.
GACATTTGATAAAGGCTCACTAATCTTAGTAGATTATACTGCAAAGGTAAAAGATAGTGAAGATGTTTTTGATACTACTATAGAAGCAGATGCAAAAAAATATTCAATTCATGAACCAAATGTCAAATATCAACCAAAACTAGTTTCTATTGGAGAGGTTTCTTATCCTGTTCTCAAAGGATTAGATGAAGCACTTGCAAAAACATCTGTAGGCGATAAACTAACAGTTGAAGTTTCACCAGACAAAGGTTTTGGTGAAAGAGATTCTGGCAAAGTCAGAATGGTACCACTTAGAAAATTAGGTGAAGACGCAGAAAAAGTTTCAGTAGGTGATACAATTGAAGTTGATAACAAACGTGGAATTATTCGTTTTATTGGTTCAGGAAGAGTACAAATTGATTACAACCATAGATATGCCGGAAAAACTATTCTGTTTGAAGTAAATGTACTCAAATCTTTAGATTCACCAAATGATAAAGTAGATGGAATTCTCAAAAACAGATTACCTGTAGAAGATACAAAAATCTCATTTGAATTAAAAGATAAAGAAGTTAGTGTTACTGTTCCTGAGGAAATTTTACGTGCTGATGGTCTACAAATTATGAAACACTTTATTCAATTAGATATTTTCAAATTTGTTCAAACTTTAGAAAAAGTAAACTTTGTTGAGACACACATCAACAAACAAGCTCAAGAAAAGAAACCTGAAGCAAAAACACCTGAACAAAAAACTGCTTAAATTAAATTATTTTAGTACTCTTTGCAAGACTAGATGCTTTTTTCTCAGTCATTTTAATTTCTTTTAAAATTGTATATCTTTTTGGTCTTAATTCTTGAGCAATAGTTAGAGCTTTAATTATTATTTCAGGTTTTAATCCAATTTGTTTTGCAGTAGTTGGTGCACCAACATCTTTTAGTGTTTTTACAATTTTTTTCCAATCTTGTCCTTGTAGTTTTGCCATCATAATAGAACCAATTCCACATTTTTCTCCATGCAATCCAATCCCAGGTGCTAATTTATCAAGTGCATGTGAGAATAGATGTTCTGCTCCTGAACAAGGTCTACTGCTACCTGCAATACATGATGCAACACCTGCACTGATTAACCCTTCAACAATCACTCTTGCATCCAATCCTTTTTTTGCAAATACAGAAGAATTTTCCATGACTATTTTTGCACTCATCATGGCCAAATCTGCTGCATATCTTCCATAGTATTCTTTTTTCTTTTTATGACCTAATTGCCAATCCTTTACTGCAATAATATTTGCAATAAGATCTCCACAACCACTAGCTAGTAATTTTGATGGAGCTTTTTTGATTATATCAATATCTACAAAAACACCCATTGGAGCAGATGCCACAATTGAATGTGGTTTATCACTTTTAACTGAAACAAATGGACTTGCCATCCCATCGTGAGATGCTGCAGTTGGTAAACTTACAAATGGTTTTGCTAAATTGAACGAAATTAATTTTGCAGTATCTACGGAGCGACCTCCACCAATACCTACTATTAAATCAGAATTATCTTTTTTAACATCTTTTTGAATTTTGTTTAATGATTTTATTTGATTATCAATTGAAGTGTGCCATACAAATCTGATTTTTTTTGATTTCAATGATTTCTCGATTTTTTTCTTTAGAACATTTTGAACATTTTTCCCAGAAATGAGAGAAACTTTTTTGGGTTTATTTAATAAATTTAGAAAACTTCCAAAATCACCAATATTTTTTTCACCTATTTTGATGAGCCTAGGTAATTCCATCGTATGAGATTGCATGCGATCTTGATTTTTTGTCATTATTTATGATTTCAAGAGATCAAAAAGTTATTTAAAAGGGTGAGATGGCATTTACTTTATCTTAATAGGTATATTTTATGTCAAACAATGTTGAAGAAAAAATTCTGCACGGGACTACCACTGTAGGTATCAAGGCTAAAGACGGTGTCGTATTATGTGCTGATATGAGAGCCAGTGCTGGCTACTTTATTGCTAATAACAATACTATGAAAATTCAACAAATTGACTTACACGCAGGCCTTACTTTAGCAGGCGGTGTGGCTGATGCACAAAACATTGTTGATATTTTACGTTATCATTCAAATCTTCATAGAGTTGAAAAACCAACCCCAATCTCTATTCATTCCCTTGCAAGATTATGTTCATTAATTTTCCATCAAAATAGGGGATATCCATTCATGGCAGATATCTTACTTGGAGGATATGATGCAAATGGTCCTTCATTGTTTAATGTAGATATGTTTGGTTCAGTTGAAGAGAAATCGTATGTTACAACTGGTAGTGGATCACCTGTAGCTTATGGTTTACTTGAAGAAGAATATCGTAATGATCTTACAGTTGAAGAAGCAAAAGTAATTGCTCTTAGAGCTGTTAAAGCAGCAATAGTTAGAAACATTGGTACAGGTGACGGAATTAACGTCGCAATTATGGACAAAGACGGTTTCCGTCTTTTGACTGAAGAACAAAAGAAAGCAGTCATCGAACTTTAGTGATTTAATGCAACGAAAACAACAACAAAAAGAATTACCTCCTAGCAGCCAGAATATAATGGCCACCATACTGCAAAGTATACCCAAAGAGGCAAGTGTTACAAAAATAGAATACGAAGGACCAAGAATTGCACTTTACACAAATTCTCCACGTTACTTGTTAGAGCATAGCGATACAATTTCTACACTTGTAAATGTAATCAAAAAAAGAATTGTAATTAGAACTGATGAATCAATAAGAAAACCTGAAAATGAAGCTAGAAAAATTCTTGCAGATTGTGTTCCAAAAGAAGCAAATTTGCAAGCTACTCTTTTTGATACTGCTACAGGTGAAGTTTCAGTTGAAGCAAAAAGACCATGGTTGTTACAAAGAAATGCTAAAGAATTCAATCATGCTGAAGTCACTGAAAAAATAGGTTGGAGAATACGTGTTAGAAAGGCTACAACCATTCCTTCTAGAACAATTCAAACCATTAATGCAACTCTAAAACAAGCCTCTGTTGAAAGAAATAAACAACTCAAACAAGTAGGAGATGAGATTTTCAGACCACGATTATCTCAAAGAACTGAGGTTTCTCTTTACACTCTTGGTGGATTTGGACAAGTGGGACGTTCTTCTATGTTATTGTCAACTCCTGAAAGTAAAATTTTGATTGATTGTGGAATTAATCCTGGTGCACGTTCACCAATGGATGCTTTTCCACGTTTAGATTCTTTGGATATCACATTAGATGATCTTGATGCTGTAGTTATTGGACATGCACATTTAGATCATACTGGATTTTTGCCAACTTTATGCAAATATGGTTACAAAGGCCCAATCTATTGTACTGAACCAACATTACCTATGATGAATCTAATTCAATTAGATGCAATCAAAGTAGCTGCTGCACAAGGAAGAACTCCAATCTATTCAGAGAGAGATGTAAAACAAATCATGAGACAAACAATTACTTTACCTTATGGAACTGTTACTGATATTTCCCCTGACATTAAACTGGTTCTTGCAAATGCAGGACATATTCTAGGTTCAGCTTTATGTCATTTTCATATTGGAAATGGTGATCACAACTTTGTTTATTCAGGTGATATTAAATTTGGAAAAAGTATTTTGTTTGAAGCTGCTGCTTGGAATTTCCCAAGAGTAGAAACATTATTGGTTGAAAGTACATACGGACTTAAAGAAGATATTCAACCAACAAGGCAAGAAGTAGAATCTGCTTTCATTAATGCTGTAAACAATACTCTAGCTGATGGTGGTAAAGTACTGATACCAATTCCAGCAGTTGGTCGTGCACAAGAAATTATGATGGTAATTGATCATTATATGAAATCTGGAGAGATGGTTGAAGCCCCAGTCTTTACAGAAGGAATGATTTCAGAAGCATCAGCAATACATGAATCATATCCTGAATATCTTGCAAGAGAATTAAAACAAAAAATCTTAGAAACTGATGATAATCCATTTGATTCTGAATATTTCACCAATATTGAGCATGCAGATGCTAGAGAAGAACCAATGAGAGAAGACTCTCCATGTATTATTTTAGCAACATCAGGTATGCTAGAAGGTGGACCTGTTTTAGAATATTTCAAAAATATTGCACCTGACAAAAAGAACAAAGTATTGTTTGTATCATATCAAGTAAATGGAACTTTAGGAAGACGAGTTTTAGATGGTTCAAAACAAGCAACAATGTTAGGCAAAGAAGGTAAAGTAGAAATTGTAACTATCAATTGTAGTGTAGAAAAATTAGATGGATTCAGTGGACATAGTGATTACAATCAATTAATGTCATTTGTACAAAAACTACGACCAAAACTTCGACGAGTATTAGTTAATCACGGTGAACGATCAAAATCAAAAAACCTTGCAATGAATATTGGACGAATGTACAAACTACCTGCTCATTTCCCTCAAGTACAAGAAGCAATAAAATTATTTTAGATCGTATTCTGGTTTCCAGATTTTCACATTAGATGGTGCAACAATAATTCTTTCTTCACCTAGTCTTGCAATATCAGCACCAGCACTTTTTGCAATAGAATACAATTCTTCTACAACTTTACGAAGTTGTTCCACATCTTTTTGTGCTAATGGTGTAACTCTTAAAATCAAAATCATATCTTTTTTGATGTCTTCTTTAATTGAATGAACATCACTGACATCTCTGATTGTAATAGCTTTCAGATATGTGGAATTTTCTTGTTTTTGCATCCTTGTTGAAAATGAGATCTACTCCTTCAAAAACTCTTCTTTAGTTCAAACTAATTTTTTAAAAATTTCACGCCTACATTCTAAATTTAATGTAAGTTTCTTCTTCTGCTCGAAGTACATTTACTTCTTCAGAAGAATCATCTTTTTTTACTAAAATAATTCCATGTTCGCCTTTTGGAGAATCTGAATATCTGAGGGTAACTGATGATGCAAATTCTACATGTTCTTTTGCATTATTTCCACGTAAAATGGAAACTGGTCCTACAACATCTTTTGCTTCAAGTAAAATATCTCCCGGTAATGCAATTGCTTTAATCATTTCATTTTCATCTTTGTTTCTTCCTACAACAAATTTTGTTTCTTCATCTAATCTAAAGTGTCTACCAATTTTTAACAAATCAATTTCATTAATTGTTGGATTCTCAACATGATCAAAAAGATCTTTTGCTTTAATTCCAAATTGTGGCTCTGTAAGTAAACAACCTCCACCTGCATTTGGTGGATTTTCAATTCCATATTCTTTTGCCATTTGTATTTGAATTTTTCTTTGTCTTCCTCTAATCATTCCAAGATTTTCTCTTTTGATCAAGCCATCTTTTTCGGCATCTGTTGGTGGAAGTAATCCAGCAGATAGTGGTCTGACAATTTTTCCATCTAGATTTGATTCTTTTTCAATAGTATGTAATGCAGGTGCATGTTGACTCATTGGACGTTGTCCTAACACTTCACCAGAAATAATAAATTCTGCTCCAATCTCATCCATGTGTTTTTTTGCTGCATCAAACATCATAGTTCTACAATCAACACAAGGATTGAATCCAGCACCAATTCCATGTTTAGGATTTTTTAACATTTTGATGTATTCATCTCCAAGATAAACAGTTTTTAGATTAACATTAAGATCATCTGATCGTTCTCTAATTTCAAATCCACATCCTCTACCACAATCAAAATCACAAAAAGGAGTTTTAATTGCAACAGCTGAAACCTCAAAACCTTGTTCTTGCATCATTCTAACTGCAAGTTGACTATCTAATCCACCTGAAAGTAACGCAACAACTTTTTTCTTTTCTTCAGCCATTGCGATCTGATTTTGATTTCCATATACAAACTTTACATCATACATAAATTGAGAAACAGAGATTTTTGTGTGTGAGGCAAAGAAGAAAGAACCTTCTAAAATATGCTCAAAAAATTGACTGTGATACTCTAGTCACGTTTGAGCCTGAAAATTTATTTTACATGACTGGATTTTGGGGTGAAGCAATAGGATTACTAGAGAAAAATGGAAAAACTACCATTATAGCTCCTGAACTTGAGGTAGGTAGAGCAAAAGACGAATCTCAAGATTGCGATGTTATTACAGGAGAACGAGGAGTTGGCCTGATTTCATCTTTAATTAAAAAAATTAAGAAAAATAGAGTATGTACTGATTGTCAAAATTACTCTGTAATGATGTCTCTAAAAAAATCTGTACCAAAAATCAAGTCTACAACAGAACCATTTTACAATTCTAGAATGATTAAAGATGAAAAAGAAGTAAAAATTCTAAAAAAAGCATCCAAAATTATTGATGAAATGTTTGTAGTTTGCTCAAAAAAGATGAAAGTTGGTCAAAAAGAATCTGATTTACAAACAATTCTAATGAAATATGCACTAGAACAAGGAATGATTGACACTGGATACAAATCCACTCTTAACCCCCTCATTATAGCTGGTGGACCAAATGGTGCTTTACCTCATGCACAAGTATCTCAAAGAAAATTCAAAAAAGGTGATCTTGTTGTAACTGATCTAACCTTAAGATACAAAGGATATGTTTCTGATGCAACAAGGACTTTTGCTCTAGGAAAAATTTCATCACAAGCCAATGAAGCATATGAAATTGTCAAAGAATCACAAAGATTGGGATTAAAATCTGTAAAACCAAATGTTGATTGTAAAGATGTTGATACTGCATGTAGAAAATACATTGAAGAAAAAAATTATGGAAAATATTTTATTCATTCAACTGGTCATGGTATAGGATTAGAAGTACATGAACTTCCAACTGTTTCATACAGAAGTGATACTAAACTTAAAGAAAACATGGCAATTACTGTAGAGCCAGGAATTTACATTGAAAATAAATTTGGAATTAGAATTGAGGATTCATTAATTGTTAAAGATAGACCTATTGTGATGCATAAATTTACTAAAGATTTAGTTACGCTTTAGATTTTTAGGCTCGATTTAATCATAAAAATCAACAATATCAATGAGATGCTTTGAATCTTGGTTGTTTGATGTAATTTCTTTAGTTATAGAATTTACATTCCAATCAAAATTCATCTCACCCTTGTGAGCTTTGAAATTCAAAATTACATTGTATTCATCTGAATTCATACTAGTAACATTCAACTCTACAACTGTTTTTTTGTGATCATAGATTTTTTCTTCAGGATATTCTTCACTGATTTTATCCGTAATTGCATCCATTACTGTTAGTCCTTCTTCATTTGGTCCTGCATATTGCATCAAAATATCTACTACTTGCTGTTCATTTTCTGATAATTCAGGAAAACTCTTCTCTAGACTACCCTTTGTTAGTTCAGGTACTACAAAAATTACAACCATTGCAATAACTGCTAGGTAAATTGGTGCTCTTTTTTTAAGAAATGCAGCTAATTCTGATTTTTTCTTTTTAGGAACTTCGTCTTTTTTCTTTATTTTTCTAACCAATCCTACACCTTTGAATCTCAATATTTTGCAGTTAAAATTAAAACTTCCCAAGGAAATTGTATTGTTTCATCTCTTTTTGTGTATAGTTTTGTGTTTTGTCTTACCATCTCTTTGAGTTCTTTTCTTTGTGATTTTGATAATTTGTCTAGTTTTTCTTTGATTGGTTTTGCAACGTATTTCAAATAATTTTTCCAATATTGCTCAAAAGTACCTGGACTGTATGGGAAATCATAATCATTTACTTTAATTTTTGAGAATCCTGCTTTTTTTATTTCATTACTAAGTTGTTTTTTTGTTCCAAATCTATCAAAATCTGGAGTTCCTGGTGGGATATAATTTGGAATGAATTTAGTTACTGCCTCAAAGATACTATCAAAATAAGGCACTCTGTCAGGATGTCCATGAACTGAAATGCCTAGTTTACCATCTTTTTTGAGGCTATTTCTCATATTTTTTAGAGCCTTTTGAGAATTTGGGAAAAAAAATAATGCATACTGACATGTTATAACATCAAACTTTTCTTTGAATGAAAAATTTTCTGCATCAGCATTTACAAATAATAAATTTTGAGATTTATCATTCCATTTTTTTGCAACCTTTATTGCTGTACTTGATGTATCTGCACCAACTACATAACCTGTTTTTCCTACCTTTTGTTTTAATAATTTAGTAACAACACCTGTTCCACTTGCAACATCCAAAACATGATCTCCTTTTTTGATATCAAGTGATAGTACGAGTTTTTTTGTACTTTGAAATGGACCTTTACTAGCTGTTGCCCATCGTTTGTGATATCGTGGAGCAACTTCATTCCAAATTTTCATGTTACGAATTTTGTATTCAGATGATTTTACTCTCAATTTTCTTTAAACTCTTTTAGATCTGATTTTAATGTTCTTCCTGTTTCATGAAAATATCTATGCTCTATTTCTTTTAATTTTTCAGACAATTTTTTAATATCTGTATGTTTCTTTTTTTGTCTGTTGATAATTTCCTTATATTGTGACACCAGTTTTTTTAATTCAGAATTTTTCATTTAATCTTCTTTTCAACTTCTTTTTTGATAATTTTCACAATCTTTTCTTTTTTACTCCAGCTTGATATGATTGATTTTTTAGAATCTACAATAGTTATTTGGTTATTGTTTGTATTTTTTTGATATTTTTTTCCAATGTCATTTGCAATTATCATATCAGCTCCTGTATCTTTGAGTTTTTTTTGTGCTGATTTGATTAATGCATTTTTTGATAGATTGGTTTCAGCTTTGAATCCAATTAGTAAAGCATTTTTTTGATATTTTCTTATCTCATCAATTATTTTTGGAGTCTTTTTGAGCCTAATTATTAGTGATTTTTTATTACTCTTGATTTTAGTTTTTGATTGTTTTTCTGGAGTATAATCAGAAGCTGCTGCTGCCATAATTATTACATCATACTTTTTCTTTAGTTCTTTTTTTGTTGCATCAAACATTTCTTTACTTGTAGTTACGTTAATCACCCTGATTCCTTTAGAAGGTGTTTGATTCCCAGGACCATACACCAAAGTAACTTTGGCCCCTGCAGAAATTAATTCTGAAGCAAGTAACGTTCCAGTTTTTCCAGTACTTAGATTAGTTATAGCTCTAACTGGATCGATATACTCTATAGTTGGTCCTGCAGTCATTAGCACTTTTTTGTTTTTTAGTACAGATGAGAATCCAAATTTCTTTAATGTATAATTTAGTACATCTTCAGGTTCAGGTGCCTTTGCTTTTCCTTCAACTAGTTTTGGTGATAAAAATTCAATTTTGTTTTTGAGAAATTTAATATTCTTTTTTACAGCAGAATTTTCATACATTGATTCATGCATTGCCAAACACATCAAGATTGGAATTTTTGATCCAAATCCTACAGTAAGTACAGTAGATACAGGAGTATCATCAATCCCATTTGCTAATTTTCCCAAAGTATTTGCAGTTCCAGGATATACAATTACTAAATCTGATTGTTTGTAATCTGCTAGTTTGATGTGCTCTAATTTTCCTGTAAGTTTAGTTATTACATCATTTCCTGTAGCCCATTTGAAATAATCAGGCTGAATTAATTTAGTTACTGCCTCACTTGTTACACATCTAACATCTGCACCGTGTCTCATTAGTAATCGTGCAAGCTCTATTGCCTTGTATGCTGCAACACTTCCTGCAACACACAAAACTATTCTTTTTCCAGATAATTCTATTCCATGTGAATCAACAATGTCTAATGATGGATGATTATTCTTTGGTTTAACTGCCAATTTTCTCACGTAATTTCTCTAGTTCATCATCACTCATTGAAAACCAATTTTCTTCTGCAGGAAATACTCCTGTTTGTACATCCTTTTTGAAATCTTGAAGTGAATTTACAATATCTTCAGATAAATTCATGTATCTTTTTGCAAATTTTGGTTTTATTTTCTCATACATACCAAGTAAATCTTGAACAACCAATACTTGTCCATCACAACCAACCCCTGAACCAATCCCTATTGTAGGAATACTGACAGATTCTGAAATAATTTCTGCAACTTCATGACTAACCATTTCTAGTGCAATACTAAACACTCCTGCATCTTCAAGCTCTTTTGCATCTGCAATTAACTTCATTGCTGTATCTTTTGTTTTTCCTTGAACTTTGTATCCTTGTGAGAGCATTGTTGTTTGGGGTTGCAATCCAATATGTCCCATTACTGGAATTCCAACATCTACAATTGCACTAATTGTTTCAGCCATAACTGATCCTCCTTCAAGTTTTACTGCATCAGCTCCTGCCTTGATTAATTTTCCTGAATTAGTAATTGCATCCTCAATACTTGCTTGATATGACATGAACGGTAAATCAGATACTAGTAATGAAGTATTTCTCGCTCTACTTACTGCTTCTGTAAACATTATCATCTGATCCATAGTTACAGGAATTGTATTTTCATAACCAAGCATAACCATTCCTGCACTATCTCCAACAAGCATTACATCAATTCCTGCCTTATCACATAGTGATGCTAATGTGTAATCATAACTAGTAATAACTGAGATTTTCTCTTTCTCTTTTTTCATATTAATAATATCTTGAACTGATTTATGCAATTCTTGCTCTCCTTGAAAGATTATTTTTTATTTGAATTACATTTTCTGTGAGATTTTTCTTATTATCAAAGTCATCAATTATTTTCCTTAGATATTTTGGGTTTTTCTTTGATAATTTCTTTGATTCAGAAATTAGCACATCAATTGCCCTAGTTACATTATCTACAATTGTAATGTTAGCTGTTTGTGATGTTCTTGATAATGGATTAAGATCAAATGTGATTACTGTTTTTCCTGCTTTTCTTAGTGCAATTGTTCTATCTCCATCTTCTAATGGAACCACTACTACATCTGCAGCATAAATTCCATCTTTATCTACAATCCTTCTTGCTGAATCAATCCCTGGTAGTCTTCTTGATGATTTTTTATTGGTACCTAGAATTTCTTTTGCACCATTATTTTTGAGAGTCTTTATGATTGCCTTTTTCCTTTTTTCATTTGCATAAAACAGATTTACCTCAAGTTTTGCTTTGACATGTTTTGAGAGTTTTATGATTTGTTTTGGACATAATGCTGCAACATTTCCATTAATTGAGATTACTGGCATTTTTGCCAATAACAGTTGGGCAGCAGTTGCCCTTATTGCCAGTTTTGCAGTTTTACCTGTTTTCTCGCCTAATAGATAGTCAAATGCCTCACCTCTACCTTGAGCCAAAAGTCCTTCTTTTGCAACTAGACCATTATCAAATCCGTTAACTAATTTCTCACGAATAAGTAGAGACTTGACTCTAGGATGAGATTTTGGAATTAATGACATGTGAATTCAGTTAATTAGTTAGAACTCTTGCCCCGATTTCATCAAGTTCTGATTTTATAATAATTCCTTCAGGATATTTTTCTAAAATTTCTATGACTTTATTTTCATTATCTTTTGTAATCATTGAAAAGACTGTTTCACCAAATAGAGCAATTCCACATTTTAGATTGTTTTTTGTAAATTCATCAACTAATTTTTGCATTCTTGGAGTCATCACATCTACATAATTTGCAAATTCTAATGACATGTCTTGAAAATGTTCATAATTTTTTGTTTCTAATAATCTATTAACCATTTTTCCACCTAAACCATTAATTTGAGATAATCTTTCTTTGATGAATTTGTTTGTAGATATTGGAGAAAAACAAATCATCAAAATGGATATTTTATGTGTAGGAATTTTCTCAACATTACCGATTCCTGGTGCACCTGGTTTGACTCTAACTTCAAAACCACCGTGATATGATGCTAATACATCACCTAATCCTGTTTTACAACTAACTTCAGCATTATGTGCAATTTGTCCTATCTTTGTTTTATCTAGTTGAGTTTCAAGTGCTTGGTCTAAAGCAAATGATAAAGATAATGCAACAGCACCACTAGAACCTAAACCATATCCTACTGGAATTGAAATTTCATGTTTAATATCAAAAAATTTGTCAGAAAATTTTCCTAGTTTTAGAAATTCGTTTAAGACATATTCTGAGATATCTGTTTTATCTGATTGATATCCTTGTGTTGAAATTTTAAAATGAGTTTTTTGTACATCTTTTGTTGAAATTTCTACTTTTGTAGTAACTCCTTGTTTGATTGAAAAACCTGCACCCATTGAACCCAAATTCTCTAAATTATTTTGATCATCTTCTAGGTGAGCCTTGAAAAAACCCGTTACATGTGCTGGACAAAATGCTTTTGCCTCCCTCATTGATCTGAGTTTAAACTTTACACAAAATATAAGAATATGGATTAAATTAATTATATTAGTATAAATTGACTAAATTTGTTCGACGCCTACAAAGAATTGGAAGTAGCCTTCTAGTTTCATTACCTAAAGAATGGGTTGATGCAAATAATCTTGATAAAAGTAGCCAAGTTGAAATTGAAACTGGACAAGACACCATTTCAATTTCTGCAAATAAAGAAACTAGACCTACAAAAGAACTTCAAATTACATATCCTCTTCCAAAAGAAGAAAATATTGTAGCTGATATCACAGGAGCATATCTTTTAGGATATGATATTATTGAAATCAATTCAAAATCAATTATTCCTGGAGAAGATAGGGAAAAAATTCGTAATTCCATGAGAAGATTAGTTGGGATGGAAATTATTGAAGAGGATGCATCACACATTAACATGCAATTTCTTTTAGATTCAACAACTCTTAATCCTGAAAAAATTTTAAAAAGAATGAGTTCAATTGCACTTGGAATGTATGATGATACATCAAATGGATTAATCTTAGATGACAAATCAAATCTTCAAACATTATCAAATCGAGATGTTGAAGTTAATCGACAGTATTTCTTGCTTGTTAGATTAATTCGTAGTACACTAGTTGATAAAAGACTAGCTAATGCATTTAATTTAGAAAATATTGATGTTTTAGATTATAGAGTTGCAGCAAACCTTCTTGAAAATGCTGGAGATTCAATAGTTGAGCTTTCAAATTTTATTTACAATTCATCATTATCAAAAATTCATTCAAAAAAAATCTTTGATGTAGTTAAAAATTTTAATAAACTTGCAGAAAAATCAATTGATGCTTTTACAAAACCTGATAGACTATTAGCAATTGAAGCAATCTCATTGCATAAACAATATGAAGAAAATCTTAATTCACTTAAAACTGTATTAGGTAACAAAAAAGAAATTCCAATTGACTTTTTAGATTTAGTGTACATGTTTGAACGAATTGCTCAATCATGGGCAGACGTTGCAGATCTTGTAAAGCCTATTTACAATTAGTAACTAGTATAGTTTCTTTTTTGCAGCATATGTCAAAACTGCACAAATTGTTTTTGAATCTTGAATTTTACCTGTTTTAATCATACTCAACAATTTTTTCATTTCAATTTTTTCAACTGATAAAATTTCATCTTCATCTAACTTTAAATCTGAAATTTTCTTCAATCCTGAGGCTACAAAGCAGTGAATCACCTCTTCATTATACCCAATTGAAGGATAGTATGTGACTAGCGGAGTCATTTTTTTGGCTCTATAACCTGTTTCTTCTTGTAATTCCCTGAATGCACATTTTTCTGGTTTTTCTCCCTTCTCTAGAGTTCCTGCAGGAATCTCCAAAACATAACCGTGTGGGTATCTGTGTTGTTTTACTAGAATCACTTTTTTATCTTCATCAAATGCAAGCATTGCTGCAGCACCTCTATGCTCAATAATTTCACGTTTTACTTTTCTCCCTTCTATTTTCCCTTCATAAACACTAAGACCTAAAATTTTTCCCTTGTAAATTTGCTTTTTCTTCATATTATATCTTAAAAATTATTATTATTTAATTTGTTTGATATGCCAAATGTAATTTTGGTGAATTTTTAGAATCATTAATATCTTTTTCTAACCATTTAAGATAAAATGAAATCTTTTTTGGAATAAACAATTCTGCTGATTTTACATTTTTAATAGTTCTAACTTTTTGTGTTAATTCATCCATTTTGAAAATATTTTCACTATACATTAACAAAACTATTTGGTTTTTTGCTAAAAATGGAATTTGTAGATATGAATCTGAAAACATTTCATTCATTTTATCTAATGTTTCTTTGAGATCACCTTCTATCCAGGCAAGTATCGCATGAGGGATAAATTCATCAATTCGTTTTGGATCATAGACTAGTGTAAATTGAACCCCATCATTTTTTTGCAATTTTTCAATACATCTAGTAATTGTTTTTGTTGACATGTCAGTATTTTTTGCAATTTTTTCAATCTTTTGTCTTGGATCTTTAATTAACTCTTCTAAAATTTCAAAATCTGTTTTTGTAAAATCAGAATCATATCCTGGACTTTCTGCTTCAAAAATTGATAATACTTTAACATCTTTCATTAATTTTTTTGCAAGTTCAATCTTTTGATCTGGATTATCTTTAATTACTATACTACAAACTGTAATTCCACCAATGCATGGTGCTACAAAATATGGTTCTCCAACTAGACTGATTTGTTCTAATATTTCATCAATGTTTTCCCCTGAAACTACAAAATACAAAATACCATTTCCTAATACTGGAGGTTCAACTTTGATGAAGAATTTATCAATCACTTTTTTCTCTTCCATTTTTTGAATTCTTTTTTTGACTGCTCCTCCTGAAATCCCTATTTCAATTCCAATTTGTCTATCTGATTCTCTACAATTGTTTAGTAATCTATTGAGAATCTTCATATCTAAATTGTCCATTATGTCACCTCAAATGCCTCAATGACATAAAGAAATTACTAATTAGATATAAAATTGTCTATTATATTATAATTATAGATAATAGACATTAAATATTAGACATTTCATAAGATCTTGTGGATTATAGGTTAAGATTAGCAAAAAGAATGCTATTCAACAAAAAAGGAAGTTTGATTGGTGCAGTTTTAGCTGTAACAATTGGAATTTTGGTAATCCATGTAAACTTTGTAATTTTTCAAGGGCTCTTTGATGCTATAGTTCGAGATATCAGTGATTACAGAAATGGTGATATTCTTGTAACTGATGAATCTTCTTTTATTGATAAATCTGATTTGTCTCTTGTAAATTGGTTTGAAAGAATTCCATATGTTGAAGCGGCAACACCTCGGCTTTCATCGACGGCTGAAATGAATATGACAAAAAATGGAAAAAGAATTGAAGAAACCAGAGTACCTATAGTTGGAATTGATCCGTTTCGCGATGTTAGAGCATCAACTGTTCATGAAACGGTAACAGAAGGAAATTATGTTTTCTCAAGAAATACTATTGTTTTAGGATCTAATGTTGCAAGAGATCTTGGAGGAGCTCAAGTAGGTGATAGCGTTAAGGTTCTTGTAGTTGATAGATATGGTCAAGATGAAATAAGACGATTTACTGTATCTGGTATTGCAAATTCTCCTGGTGGTCAAGGATTTGATTATACTGCAGTGATTCACATTGATACATTACGTGACATGATGAATAGACATGGAGAAACTGGTTCACTTATGGTAAAACTAAATGATCCTTCTAAAGCATTTGAAGTTAAAGAATTCTTTTTACGTTCATTCCCTAATGATGATTTTATTGCAGAAACTATTGAAGAATCAGCTGAACAACAACTTGCTGGTTTTAGATCTGGTATTGCAATGATTAGTATGATTGGATATTTTGGAATGGGATCATCTGCATTTGCTATTCTTACAATTCAAATGATGTTAGTTACTGGAAAAACTAAAGAAATTGGTATAATGAGGGCAATTGGAGCTAAACGAAAAGATATTTTATTAATTTTTATTTTCCAAGGAATAATTATTGGAGCAATTGGAGCTGGAGTGGGAACTGCAGCAGGTTTGGGTTATACAGTATATGCAGATGTAACAAAAATGTCATTCAATAACAGCCTCCCTCTTGAAGTAACTTACAACTGGGGAAAAATTATACAAACTGCTTTGACTTCGTTTATTTTGGCAATTATTGCATCATTGTACCCGTCGTATAGGGCAACTAAGCGATTACCTGTGGAGGCGATGAGAACTGTCTAGAGTACTTGAAATCAATAATCTAAGTAAAATTTATGGTGATGGAGATAGCCAAGTAAAAGCTCTTGATGATGTATCACTTTCAATTGAACAAGGAGAGATTGTTTTAATTGTTGGAAGTTCTGGTTCTGGAAAATCAACACTACTTAACATGATTGGACTATTAGATCATCCTACAAATGGAAAAATCCTCATAGATGGGATTGATACTACAACACTTGGTGATAATGAAGTTTCTTCATTTAGAAATAAAAAATTAGGTTTTATCTTCCAATTTTCTAATCTGCTTACTGATCTATCAGTATTAGAAAATGTATTGTTACCAAAACAAATTGCTGGAAATAATGATATTACTGAAAAAGATGCTAGAGATTTGTTAAAAACAGTTGGACTTGAAGACCAAATGCATAAACGCGCAAATAAGATTTCAGGTGGACAAGCTCAAAGAGTGGCAATTGCAAGAGGATTAATTAACAAACCTTCAATTGTTTTAGCAGATGAACCAACTGGTAATCTTGATTCAGTTACATCTGAAACTATTGTTCAATTAATGAAGTCAATGGCAAAAAAACTCAATCAAACATTCATTATAGTTACACACGAGAGAGAGACCTTTGGTGATGTGGACAAAGTAATCACAATAAAAGATGGTAAATCATTTTTAGGTGATCAACCATCTGAAATGGAGGTTTTAGTATAATGAATTTTAAATTAATGCTATCATTATTTGTATTATTATTAACACCGCTAATGTTTAATGATACATTTGCACAAATCACTTCTGGAGGATTTGGTCAATCTCCTTTTGAAAGAGATTTTGGTGATGTCAAATTTTTAGATGCATACTTTGGTACATTAAATAATAAAATTGAAATTGAATCTGGAGATAGTAATGTTCCATTTACAGTAGTTTTTGCAAATGTTGGAACTCAGGATATTACTGGAATTAAAGGCCAATTATCACTACCATTAGGATTTTCTGCATCTGATGGCCCAGGCTCCATTATTCGTGCTGATAGTGATTCCAATTCTGATGCGGGAGACAATTTCCATTTGACATTTTTTGTGAATTTGGATAAAAATGTGAATATTCAACAATATCCTGGAACTGTTAAAGTAGATTATTCTAGATTAAGAGAATCTGGTGTCAGAACTGCTTTTGAGGATTTTGATTTCAAAGTAACAGGAGATAGTGTGATAAATGTAAAAGCATTAGATCCATTTCTTACATCTTTGAGAACAAATAATGTAATAATTGAAATTGCAAATGATGGAACAGCTCCAATCTCTAGTGTAGATATTGTTGCTCAAAACACATCAACAGAACTTGCATCAACTTCATCCTCAACTACCAATATAGAAAATGTTGTAATTTTAGAATCAAATTGGGATGTTGGAAATATTAATTCAAAATCGTTTAGACATCTTACTGCAACTGTGTATGTTCCTGAAGGACTAAAAGGTGATACTCTAAGAATTCCATTAACCATTTCATATTACAATGCACATGGTGATCAACATGAGATATCAAAAATTGTTGATTTCTATATCAAAGGACTAATTGATCTTAGTGTCTTTAATGTGGAAGTAATTGAATTATCTGGAACACAAATGGTAGTTGGAGAAATTATCAATGAAGGAAACGAAGATGGATTGTTTGGTTTTGTATCCATTGAACCTCGTGGAGATTCCAACATTAAATCAAATACTCAATTTATAGATGAAATTGAAACTGATGCACCCGTACCATTTAATCTTCCAATTGAATTTGATGGTGAACCAAAATATGGCGAACATGACATCACTATTACTGTGAGATACAAAGATAGTGTACGAGATGAAATATTTCTTACACACGATGCAACTATCTTTGTAAAAGAACTATCAAACGATGATGATAACGGACCTGATTCTACATTAATTATAATTCCAATTATTTTGGCAATAGGAGCAGGAATCTACATAATGCGTAGGCGTAAAAATGCAACAATTAAGACTAGCAATTAGATTTTTAATCTTTGATGAGGAAACAAGATAATTGAGATTAAGTATCATTGTTTTATTTGTGGTTTTAGTTGCAGGTGGAATTATAATTTCTTTGGGATTTATTACTAATCAAGAAATTGTAGAGATACCTGAAATTTCTGATCAATATGAGACATTGGAAAAATATAAAATCGAATTAGAAAAAATTAATCAATATAATCAAGAAGTATTAGAAGATCTTCAAATCCAAATAGAAAATTCTGATAATGAGCATTTAGAACAGGTTAAAGAGGAAATTGAAGTAATTAATCGTGTAATTAATGATAACAAAGCAGAACTTGAACAAGTAATTCAAAAATTGTCTCAAATAGAATCTGAACCTTAATCCCAAACCCTCTAAAATTTCTAAAAAATTTATATCATTATTACATTCTATGTATAGGTGGTATAGTAGGGCATGGGAAAAAACATATTTTTGTTTCTAGCTGGAAGTGTTGTAGGATTTATCACAACACCATTACTCTAAATCGTATTTTCTAAATTCATATAGTAAATAACTGAATCATATTTGTTGGAAACTCATCGTAAATTAACAATACTTGGAGTTATTTTGTTAGCTATGACATTTTTAATCAATTACTATCATCAACAAGTTCATCCTGGTGTAGGATTCAATTATGCATATATTCCAGGTGTTACAATGCTTGCAGTTTTTATGATTAGTTTTGTATTGTTTACAAAAGATAGAATTAATGAAAATTAATTTAAAATTGAATTTTCCATTTAGTTTTAGGCTCAAAAAAATGATCTAAGATTATAAACAATTAATGGATCTTGCGAATATGTCTGGGGATGAAATTGAAGTTCCAAAGGAATTGCGAGAATTTATGCTTGAAGGAGCAGAAGAAACATTTCTTGGACAAAAAAATGGAGCACAAAAACAATATCGTTATGGTAATTTACACATTAGAGAATATGATAAAAAATTCCTAGTTCATACAGATAGAATTGATCCTAGAAAAGATCCAATTGGACATTTAGTTTATGATGCACCCGAAGTTTTGATCGGTTTGGCTTGTGCAATTTTTGGAGGTTCACAAGTTGCAAAAAAACTAAATAAAAAATCAAAAAAATTAACTCTTACTTCAAACTTATTCTCATCAATTGTATCTGGATATTTAGGATATGTAACAACAAAAAAAATTAAAAATTATTTGGAGGAAAAATAATGTCAACTATAAGAACTCTTCAAGTACTTTTCAAACTTTTACCATCTATCTTTGCTTTACGTAGAGATAGAAAAAAATGGATTAACAAAGAAGAAAAAAAAATTGATTCTGAAAAATTTAGAAAAAATGCTCGTAAAGTTCTAGATACATTCATTTCTTTAGGTCCTGTATACATCAAATTGGGACAATGGCTTTCTTCTAGAGCTGATATTTTACCTCAACCATATTTAGAAGAATTATCAAAACTCCAAGATAGTGTACCTGCAGCACCGTTTGAAAAAGTGAAACCCATAATTGAAAAAGATTTTGGGCCAATTAATAAAAAATTTGATGAAATTGATACTAATTCTATTTCAGGTGCATCCCTAGGACAAGTTTACCGCGGGAAAATTTCTGGGCAACAAATTGTTATCAAGGTAAAAAGACCTGGAATAGAAAAAGTTGTAGAAAAAGATCTTAAAGTTTTAAAAAAAATCTTACCATTGGCATTACGATTTGTTGATCCAAATTTACGTTATTCAGCAAAGGCAATGCTTTCTCAATTTATTGAGACAATTCATGAAGAAATGGATTATACAAATGAATTACAAAATCTTAAAAAAATAAAAAAAGATATGGCGATGTCTACCAATGTGGTAATTCCATCAGTGTTTGATGACTATTCCTCAAAAAATGTCTTAACAATGGAGTATCTTCCTGGGATTAAAGTTACAAATGTAGATGCACTTGATGAAAAAGGCATTGACCGAGAACAACTGGTCATTGATGTTCATAAGGTCTTTTTTACCATGCTCTTGAAACATTCTGTTTTTCATGCAGACCCCCACCCTGGAAATATCTCTGTAACTGATGATGGACGGTTAATTTTGTATGATTATGGGATGGTTGGACGAATTAATAATGAAACAAGATTCAAGCTGATTCGTCTATATCTTGCCCTAGTCGAAAAAAATCCTTCTAGAGTAGTTTCTGCAATGAGTGATCTTAGGATGTTAACTCCTGGTTACAATAGAACTGTAATTGAAAAAGGAATTGAACTCTCTATTGGTGCAATGCATGGAAACAAACCTGATGAAATGGAAGTACAAAGTCTTATGGAATTAGCAAATCAAACCATGAGTAAATTCCCATTTGTGTTACCAAAAAATCTTGCATTGTATATGAGAATGGCATCAATTATTGAAGGAATCTACAAAACACATGATGTTGATTTTAAGTTTGTCAAAGTTCTAAAAAATATTTTAAAAGAAGAAAATCTTATTCCTAGAGCATATGTTGAAGAACTAAAGATTTCATTTGATAATTTTTCAAAATCAATTGATTATGCAATTAGAATGGGACCTGAAATGAAAAAATTCATGGATGAAACTCAAATTTTAATGAAAAAAAGAAAACCAATGGTATTACTTAGTGGAAGTATTTTTGCATCTGCAATTTTTATGGGATCAGTATTTTTGTATCAAACAAATGAATTATTTGGATTATCTGGAATGGTATCTTCTGGATTGATAATGGTATTGTCTGGATTTTTAAGAAAACACTAATCACTCAATTGAGATATTTTTTCCTTTTTTAATTACAGGAATCATTAAAGTAAGAATTCCATTTTCATATTTTGCTGATTCAATTTTTTCTTCACCCTGTTTAACATCAATTGGAAGTCTGATTTTTTTATCAATCACATTTGGTCTTTGATTTGTAATTAATGATTCAGATTCTTTTTCATCTAACACTTTTTGCGCTTTTATGGAAAGAATATCTCCATATAATGTCAAATCAATATCTTGTTTTGAAAATCCTGGGATATCAATAACTATTTTGAGATTATCTTCATTAAGATACATGTCAATAGGTGGTAAGACAAATTCGTAAAATTCTCTTGATTTATTTCCAATCTCTTTGATTACTTCTTTAACTAATCCCATTTTGAGTTAATTGCTAAATTTTTGGTTATAAATCTTATAGATTCAAACTAGATTTACTGTAAAAATTAACAAAAATTTAAGAAAAAATATTTTTTGAAAGAGGAAATATTTTTAAATTATTTAGCACCTTCAAGAATTCCAGAATCACCATGAATTCTATCTATGTGTTTTGACATATCCTCTTTACTTTCAAATCTTGATTCACAATAAGGACAGGAATATTCTTCAGCCATAATTATAATTCTATAAGGGAGATAATAAACAATTTGTAAAATATCACACATGATAGATTTTTAATCGATTAATTTCTCTGTTTTGATAACTTATGATAATTGTTATTGAAGGTGGAGATCAAGCAGGAAAATTAACCCAATCAACTTTGTTAGAAAAAGCTCTCAAAAAAAGAAAAATTAAAACAAAATTATTCCATTTTCCTGACTACAAAACCCCTATTGGAAAAGAAATAAGAAACTACCTTGATGGTAAAAGAAAATTTCCTCCACAAGTAATTCACTGTCTTTTAGCTGCAAACAGATGGGAGAAATTAAATCAAATTTTAGATGCACAAGAAAAAAATTCTGTTTTGATAATGAATCGATATTATCATTCAAATTTGATTTATGGATTGGCAAATGGATTAAAAGAAAAATGGCTTGAGAATTTAGATGTTGGACTCCCAAAAGCTGATTTAGTTATTTTACTTGATGTTACACAAAAAGAATCATTTTCAAGATCCCCTCAAAATAAAATAGGAGGCAAAAAAGTAAAACGAGACAAATTTGAAAAAAATAAAGATTTTTCAAGAAAAATTTCTTCACTCTATAAAACAACTGCTAAGAAAAAACATTGGAAAATAATTGATGCATCAATGAGTAAGCAAGAAGTTCATGATGAAATTATGAAAATATTTTCAAAGAAAATAGGAATATGAAAAAAAATTATTTAGATATTATTGATCCAATACATGATTTTATTCGTGTATATCAGCATGAATTATCAATTATTGATAATCCCATTTTTCAAAGATTAAGAAGAATTAGACAACTTTCAGGTGCTCATTTAACGTATCCTGCTGCTCAGCATACTAGATTTGAGCATTCTTTGGGTGTAATGCATATTGCAAGTCAAGCAGGTCATGCATTAAACGAAAAAGGAATTCTCAAATCTGATGACATTGAAATTCTTAGATTAGCTGGACTTTTACACGATATAGGACACGGTCCATTCTCACATCTTTTTGAAGAAATAATTCAAGAAAAAAAAATCTCACATGAAGATTTTGGCAAAGAAGTTATTTTAAAATCAGAAATTGGTGATAATCTGTCAAAAAATGGTTTTGATAAAAAACTCATTACAAAAATTGCTTTTGGAGATTCTAAATTTCAATACATGAATGAAATAGTTTCAGGTGCTCTAAGTGCAGATATGATGGATTACTTACTTCGAGATGGCTATTTTTCTGGAGCAGAACATGCAAAAATTGATCATAAAAGAATTACACAATCACTTGATGTACATAAGAAAAAATTAGCATTGGAGCGTTCAGCACTGTATTCTTTTGAATCAATGATGCATTCTAGATATCAAATGTTTAAGGCAGTTTATTTTCATAAAACAGTTCGTGCAGCAGAAGTAATGTTACTTGAGGCATTGAGATTGTCTGATGATGAATTTGGATTTACATCATTTAACATTAAAGAATTTGTCAATCTTACTGATGAATATGTTTTATCGTCTCTTATCTCATCAAAATCTTCAAAACTTAAACGAGCTAGACAATTTGCAGAAGATTATCAAAACAGGAAATTGCTAAAATGCGTTTTTGAGAGAATTTTAACTAGTAGAACAAATTTGAAAAAAACTCGAACTGATGAATTAAGAACTGCTATTTCCAAAAAATCAAAAGTCAATGAAAATGAAATTTTTGTTGATAGTTCTGTAACCCCATCAATTCCTCTTGCTCCATCAAAAAATGAGTCAAAATCAATTATTTTGATTTCAAATGATAATGGAAAATCTTTTGCAAAAGAGATGCCCATTTCAGAAATACCTGTGGTTTCAGCCATATCTGGATTCATGAATATTCTTAGAATTTACACCCATCAAAAGAACAGGAAAAAAGTTGAAATTGCCGCAAAATCTATCCTTGGTGGTCTAAAGTGAAAAAAAGAATTGTAATAAAATTATCAGGAAGGATTTTTGGTATGGATAATGTCAAAGTGCTAAAAGATTATGCTCAATTTTTAGTAAAAATCAGTAAAATTTGTCACCCAATAATTATTGCTGGCGGGGGAACAATAGCACGACACTACATCTCTCATGCAAGGTCATCTGGAGCTGATGAGTCTACTTTAGATGAACTTGGAATTGAAATTTCTAGATTAAATGCAAAATTATTGATTTATGCCCTTGGAAACAAAGCATATTCTCATCCTCCAACCACTCTACAAGAAGTACGACATGCAGTAGATGATGGATTAATTGTTGTAGCAGGTGGTTTACATCCTGGTCAAAGTACCAATGGAACTGCTGCATTAATTGCAGAAAAAGTAAAAGCTGAACAATTTCTTAATGCTACTGATGTTGATGGAGTTTATGATATGGATCCTAACAAATACAAAAAAGCAAAAAAATTCAAAAAAATTGAATTGAAAAATCTAAAAAGTATGTTAGTTCATGAGGATTCTGTAGCAGGTGGATATGATTTGATGGATATAGTTGCTCTAAAAATTATCGAACGCTCAAAAATTAAAACAAGAATTCTAAAATCTACTCCTGCAACTATTGAAAAAGCCATTAAAGGTGGCAATGTAGGCACAGAAATTATTCTTTAATTATTATTTGATATTTCATTTTGAATTGTAGGTCTTGATTCAGACCAAATTTGAATTTCTTTTTTCTGATATTCATCCATCCCTGCCTCTCGTAGTTTTGTAAAAATTGATAATGCCTCTTCTTTTTCTAGAGCCTTTGATTGAGCTTTTGTAAATCCATCTTTATCTACAATAACTGCCACAAATCCATCTGGTGAATTAATAACTGCAGTAAATTCTTCTTCTCCTACTGGTATGAACTTACCATCAACTTTTTTGGTAGTTAATGTAAGCATAGCAAATCCTGCAACATCAAACATTTTCATTTGTGATTTACTTGCAATTTGTTTTCCTTTTTGAACTGCTTGAAAATATTGCATAAATTTTGCTTCCTCCAATGGTATAATAATCATCTCAACATTTAAGATATCAGGAGAGTTTGAAAAGTTATGAATTCTAAAGTATTTGTGATTGGAGCAATTGCAGTTCTTACTGCAATTTTAGGTGGAATCCTAGTTATGGGTCCTACCATGATAGTAGCTCCTCAAGATAATACTTCTGATGTTCCAAATGTTCCTCAAATCAAACCTCTAACTGTTGAATTAGAAGAAATTACTGTTGAAAGTGTTTCAGAAAGAAACGCATCAATCAAAATAGCATTCAAAATTTCAAATCCAAATCCAAGAGCTGTAATTGTCCAAACAATGGATTATCAATTATACGAATCAAACTATAATGATTCTGAACAAATTACAGGTGGAGAAATAGGGAGTCGACCTGAAGGAATGGTTGAATTTGGATCAGATTACTATGTTCTTCTTGGAAATAACTCAATTATATTAAAAGAAAAAATTGCTTTGAAAGGTTCAGAAAATACTCCTGAATTATGGACTATTCTCAAATCAGGTGAACCTTCATGGAGAGTTACTGGCGATGTATTTTACAATCTTAGTTCAATGACTAGTGGTCAAGAAAATGAAATTCATTTTGAATTTCCATAAAAAATAGATATAGTATCATAATTTTATAATTCTATGATAGTTTGTTTTTAGAGATAAAATATTGGCAAAGTTATAAAAGTCCGTTTCATGGTTTTTTATCAAATGGCAGAAGCAGGTATGGCCGCTTATGGCGCAACAGTTGGAGTC
The DNA here is from genome assembly GCA_018668425.1 of Nitrososphaerota archaeon. Classification (GTDB taxonomy): domain Archaea; phylum Thermoproteota; class Nitrososphaeria; order Nitrososphaerales; family Nitrosopumilaceae; genus Nitrosopumilus. The sequence goes on from JABJDB010000095.1 coordinate 26,232, forward strand.
GCAATTGCACTAGCAGTAGTGTGTTTCGCTCTTCGTGGTAAAGGACACCCAGAACCACTAGATTAATCAAAGGAATTTTTCCTTTACAATATTTTTCATTTATCTAAGTTAATCTTTTTTGCCTAATCCCATCATTTCTGCCAGATCAATTTGTTTTGTATTTTTCCTTTTCATGAAACATCTTTCATAATATTGACAATCAGAGCATTCAGTTGATGGTTCCAATATTGGAGTTTTTTCTTCTTTAAGAAGATCATTTAGAACTCTAACTCTTCTTACAACCTCTTCAAACATCTTTTTGTCTCGTGTTAATGAAAAAGTTGTTTCTTTTCTATCTCCTGTAATGTAAACAATAACTCCATCTTTAATGTCGTATATCCACATACATGCATTAAGATACAAAACATCATTTGCATGAGGATTTTCTAATTCATCTAATGCTGATCTAAATAGCATGATAGAGTCGTCTACTAACATGTCTACCTGTCCCTTTAGTTTGATACCATCAATTTCAAAATCCCTTGGTTCACTACCATATTGTAATTTTCGAAGTAATCCTGAAAGAAGCTCATTGAATCCTCTCCGTTCAGTCTCTTCAGGTTCTATTCTATCAAAATATGAACGCCTTAGACATTGCACCACTTCTTGAAGATGAATAGTTTGAATATCTTTAGAATCTATGTCAATTTCCAATTCTTTGCCAATTGAGGCTAGTGCACTTTGAATAGTACTTCGAAAATCTCTATCTCCCATCATGATACATCACTCTTCTTTTTGGCTTCTTATAGTTTAGCTAACCAACTTTGTGACCATTTTTGAAATTTTTCCAGAAAATGCTAGAATGACAAAATGAAACCCAAATCCGATTACTGCACCAATAATGAGTTCACCTGTAAAAAAATAGATTCCTAAGAATATTCCTAATGGAGGTAATGTGAAAATCATTGCTAAAAATGAACTTACCCACACCATCTTGAATAAAACTTCAGATGAGATTTCTTTTTTTTTCGTAAAAAAATTATTCATTCTAATGCCTATTCTTCTTCTAGAATCAACTTTGACATTGTAGTCTCAGTAGGTATTTTTTGTTCTACTGCAAAAGCAATGGCTGCTAGATTTCTAACCTCAAATGCAGTTAATTTTGTTATTCCTACAATTGTTGCAAAACTAAACATCTTCGTAAATGAACTAAGTGATGTTTTGTAAATTAATATTTCAAATGCTCTTTCAAATTCTGCAATGGCATCTAGTTCATTTTCAATTTGAGGAACTAATTCTTTGTATTTTGTACTAGACAATTCATTGAATGCATCTCTAATTGTAGCTGCTGCCATCATTCTTGCAAGTAATTCTTTTGCTGGAGGATTTGTATTAATTACCAAATCTTGAATTTGGTCTTCTTTTAATCCCCAGAACTTTCCTCTAATCACACTTAGGATATTATAAAAATCAATTTCCATCGAAACTATTTTTGTTGCATCTTTATCGGCATAATTTTTCATTGCACCTGCAAGATATTGGAATAATATTTTATCAAAATATGTGTCAAATACTTGAACATTTTTTTTCTCATTGTATAGTGCTGCGGCTTTAACAATTTCATCTCCAAATCGAACTGAATTCAAACTTGCAACTGCTTCTTCAAAATCTTTTGCAACTAGGGCTTTAACTACTACATCTCTTTGTTTGATCAATTCCTCTGCATGAAGATTTACGTGAGTTTCAATCTCTTCTTGAGATTTTCCGAGAATTTTTCCTTTTAAAATTAATTTAAGATTTGAAACGATGAATTTCATATAGTATGCATCTAAAACTCCAGAATTACCTGATGTTTTTGCAATTGAATAATGGATATCTGCTAGTTTACTTCTAAGGGCTGATTCAATGTTTAGTGAAGAATATGGTTTTTGAACTTCTGATACTGCATCACCATAAACTGTATTTTTGATTCTAGTCATCAATTCCTCTAAATCTCTAGATTCTGCAAGGGTTTGAAAATCAGACTTTGATAGTAATTTACCTCTTTTACTGTATGCTTTAACTGAGGCATAGACATTTTTTGAACCGCCCATTTCGATCAATCTCCTTAGGCAACTGATTTTAATGTTTGGCGATCTCTTTTTGAGAACAAATCCTATGTGATTTTATCTAAAAATTTAATCGCATCATCCTTGTCTTGTTTTGAGAGTTTTACAAATGCCGATAAAATTTCTTTTTGAATAATCAGTGATTCATCTGAAATTTCTCTTAATTTTGCAAGATCAAATGGGAGCAAATCCTTGATTTTATTATCACAAAAAGCCTTGACATATTTTTTAAAAATTGAGTATGTGAAAGTAGGACTAGATTCTAAAAGATTTGATAAAATTTTCTCAAATTCTTTCTCAGAAGATTCTGATTGAGAAAAAAACTCTTTTAGTAATTTTTCTCTATTTTTTATCTCACTAATTGATAATGCTATGAGGAGACCTTTTTTTGTCAAGTGATAATATGGAATTCCAATTTCTTGGAGTGCTTTTGGACCTCTTTTGAGAGGCAATCTTCCATGTTCTTCTGCAATTTTCATAGGAAGTAAAATTTCATCAAGATCACGAAAAATCCCTGAATAGATATTCTTCCAAGTAATACCTTGTTTTTTTGCCATTTTTTGAGAAATCCCTGTTCTTGTCCTTTCAGCAGGATTTGCGTTACTTGCAAGAATTGCGATGATCGCCCTTTGTCTATTTGCTTCTCCTGTTAAATCGTCACCTTTAGTCTTGAATGTATCAAAAATTGCTAATTTTGTATCTGATTTGCCCATTACTCATTCATCCTTATCATAATTTCCATGTTTTATGTTACTACCTAAATATACTGAAATATAATAACTTACTTTTTTGGTAACTTTGGAATGTCCAATGCTTAAATTCTTTTATTTTTCAAAATTTTTAATGAATTCTAGGAACTACAAGTATGCTCTATTACTTGTAGCCGCAGTATCTATCACAGGGGCTGGTGCAATGTCACAGGCATTTGCACAAAGCGTCGATGATGGTATGGACGGATACGTCGCAGGTACCAGTGGAATTTACACTGGTAATCCTAACGAATGTTGGTATGATGATGGCGAAGGCGGCATGCTACCTTGTCTTATAGACACAGGTGATACAGCATGGATGCTAACTGCAACATCATTGGTACTCTTTATGTCACCCGGAGTCGGTTTCTTTTATGGCGGTTTAGCCAGGTCAAAGAACATCGTCAACGTACTTGGTATGACCCTAATTGTTATGGGTCTAATGTCAGTACAATGGGTGCTATGGGGCTACTCA
>JABJDB010000096.1 GCA_018668425.1 Nitrososphaerota archaeon
GAGGAGTCAATTAGAAGATTGTTTAAAATGGCAAAAGAGAAAGGACTTGTTCCAGACTTTGAAATCAGTATTGCCACCAAGTAATTATAGAACAAAAAAAAATTACAAACAATGGGTGACGGAATTGGAGGACCAGTGATGGGGATTTTAACAAATAATGCATTTGAATTACTTGTAAGTCATTTTAGAAAAGACAACAAAGATGAATACGGAAAAACAGAGAAAATAATCATTGCAAAAATTGACAATCCTGAAGAACCACAATACAACGATACGACACAAGAGGATTTAGAGAGGGCACTAAAAGGGAAATTTGTTTCATGTAATGTTCAGTATAGAGACACAAAAACTGATGCGCTAGTTTGTAATGTCTTTGTTCAAAAACCACCTGAAGAATTTGAGTAATCAAAATTCCAAAGACTGGAAATTATGAAGAATTCGACATAAGATTATTAAAAAATAATCAAGATCTAGGCAGAAAAAGGGTCAGTTTTCAATGTTACAAAAGATCAATTATTTATTGCATAATGCAGTAAATCTCCGAGGGACGTTGGGGCGTATAGCATTAATTACATTATTGGTACTTGTAGGTACAATTCCATTATCAGGAGTTACTCAAAGTTTTGCTGCAGAACCTGAAGTTCCAGATTGGGTAAAAACAACATTGGCACTTTGGTCAAATGGAGAATTAGTAATGAAGAATTTGTAACTGCAATTGATTATCTGGCAGAAAAAGGAATTGTGACAGTATCAACAATTAATGAAAAAGAAAATCAAAGACAAATGGAATACCTCAAAGCAAAAAGCGAGGTATTCAAAGAAGAGACAAAAGAGTTACGTGAAGAAAATGAGGAATATAGAATATTACTCAAAAGTCAAGAACTCAACAGATCAAACCAATATCCAACATCAATGTCAAGTATTTTTGATGAATATCAAGCATTACAAAAAGAAGTTAAAAAATTAAAAGACACAAATAAAAAAATGTCAGAAAACATCAATGATTGGGTTAGTAATTTTCCTACACCAGAAGAAACAACATCATTGAATGTAAATAATGATGAGGTGTTTCAAGCTAGAGCAGATCAAATCAATGAGTTAAATAATTTAAAAGTAGAAAATAAGAAATTTGAAGATAAAATTGACAAACTAGAACAAAGTACACAAACATATCAAGACAATATTGAATTATTAAAATTAGAAAATCAAAATAAAAAGCAACTAATCACAGCACTAAAAGAAAGAAATCAAGAAAATAGAGATAATGCAAATCAGCTTATTCAAAGCGAAGAAGCATTTGAATCAACAATTGTAAAATTAAGAAATGAAAGCTTTATTCAAAAACAAAAAATGATTGAATATGAAAATCAGATAAAGTCATTTAATGAAAGTTTTGAAAAAATGGATTCAGAACAACTTCAAAAAGGTAAAAAAATCACTAATCTAGAAAATATCAATAACAAAAATTCAAACACAATAAATCAACTTGAGGTGTTAAGTGAAGAGCAAAAAAAAGAAATCACACTAGTTACAAATGATCTGATTGAAACAAACAAAATCGTAGGCGTGTTATCAGAGCAAATTCAAGAGTACGAACTTACAGTCAAATCCCTTAATGGAGAATCAAAATCACTTCAAAACAAAATCAAAGGGTATGAAGCAGAAAATTCCAATTACAGAGATAAAATCTCACAATTAGAGTTAGAAAACAAAGAACAAAGAAGTACGTTAATGGGCATAATGGATGAAACACAGGAATCAAATGAATTTGCATCAATTTTAAATTCAAAATTAACTGGCATTCAAGAAATTATGAGTAATTTAGAAGATGAAAATACCCAATACAAATCAATTATCAGAGATTTGGAAAATGAATCAATTGAAAAAAATACATCACTCATGTCTATGAAAAATAATATTGATGAGTTAAATGAAATAGTTTCAAAATTAAATTCAAAAATTTCTAGTCATGAAAATGTAATTAAAATTTTAGAAAATGAAAACAGTGTATTCCAAAATGAGATGATATCTACAAGTGAAAAAGATACATCAAACTATGAGACATTAGTAAGACAATTACAGGGAGAAAATAATGAACAATTAAAAGAAATCACATTGATGAAGATAAAATCAGATGAATTAATCAATTCATTAAATTCCAAAGTTATAACATATCAAGGTGAAATTAAAACATTCAAGCAAGAAAATTCACAATACCAAAATACAATATCAACTCTAAAAATACAAAATGATAATCAACATAATTCATTGGGAGTTACAATTAACCAAAATGATGACATGGTAAAATTACTAAATGATGAAAATCAAAAACACCAAGATGTAATTAATGAATTACAAAATGAAAACAAAATTTTAGAAAAGAAAGCAAGTGTTGCAACAAATGAAAATGATGACAATATAATTTTGATGTCTGAAATTGAATCAGAAAACAAACAGATGTTAAAACAAATTGAATTACTAAATGATGAAATCAATTCAAAGCATACTCAAATTGAGAATCTAAGAAATGCAGAATCAGAAAATGAAAAAATATCACAAATTCAGGTACAAAAACCTCAAATTACAACACAAAATGATGAGGGTCATTCAACACAAAATGACGTACTCTTAGTAGAATTGAATTATCTTAAAGCAAAAGGATTGGTAAATGATGATGAAATTGAAACCCTAAGAGCAGAAAATGAAGAATATAGAATTTTACTAAATCTCTTAAAGAAAGGACAAGACTCTACAATTGGAATTGAGCAAGCAAATTATGATTCTGTAAATAATGAAGGTCAAGGAGTTGTAATGTACAAAACTACACAAAAACAAAAAGAACTTCCAAGTGACTGGATTGCAAAAGTTGACACTTCAAAAAAATATTCGATATATATTGAAAAAACACCAAACTGGTCTGCAGACATGTCATCCCAAGTATTTGATGCTTTAGAGTATTGGGAAAATACAGCTAATGTTGAATTTGAAATAACAAATGCACCATCATTTGGAGTAATTTCAATTGGATGGGAAAAGGAATTAAAAAATGGTTATGACGGATATGTTCTTGGACAGACAGAAGTCTCAATTGGTTTAGGTAGTAGTGACTGTGATGATTCATGGAGACCATACAGTTCAAACTCGATTAAAAATATTTTGATTCATGAATTGGGACATACTGTAGCACTAGAACATGCAGTTAGCAAATCAAATATCATGTATCCAATGATTCATGATGCAAAATTTGCAGCAATTGATGAAACAATTTCCATATCACAAGGAAGTTCTGTATTTGTCAAAGGATGTTCATTTAGTGCAGACCCGTCATACAATTACAAAGTAAATGTCAAAGATTCAAAGAAAGTAGATATTTTCTTTATTCCATCAATTGAAGAAAAATACAAAGTAGACACAGGAAAAGAATTCAATTATTATTCAGACATTAATTGTATAGGATTAGATAAATCATCAAAATCAGGAATGTGTAAAGTTGCAGATTCAGCAGGCATGTTAATTATTAATCCAGATAACAAAAATTCAATTTCATTAGATATACACCTAGAAGAACAATAAATTTTGAAAATATCTACTCATTTTGATACCTAATATAGGATGATACAAAATTAATTCCAGTTTGGTTTTAGTAGACAAGAGAATTCTCAGTGGAGGAGTTACACTACTAGTAGTAGGCATAGTTATTGCATTTTACTCAAATTCATCTATTCCTGCAGGACACTCAGAGATGACAGATGAGGAGGTAATTGATTTACTTACTGCAGAACAGGAGATCAAAGATTCAAACACACTCTCAGGGATTTTAATGGCAGTTGGATTTTTGTTGATTTTGATTAGTTTTGGAGCAAGAAGGAAAAAAGACAGTGTAAAAAGAAAAGAAAAAAAGCCTGCAGAATAATTCAAAGTTTTTAATCCCAAAATATTTTAAAAAAACAGTGATTCAAGCAGAAATTAGTATCTATCCAATTGCAACTAGAACTACTAGTGCCAGTTTTTACATTGCAAAAGCAATTGAGTCCATCAAAAATATGGATAATATCAGATATGAGATAAATTCCATGGGGACGGTACTTGAATCAGATAGTATTGATGTAATTTATGATGCATCAAAAAAAATGATGGAGACAGTTCACAATCTAGGGATAACAAGAGTTGAGGTAATACTCAAAATAGATTCAAGAAATGACAAACAAGTAAAAATGGAAGAAAAAATTGAATCAATTAAAAAACAAATAGATTAGAATTTCTTTAAAATTTCAAAATGAGTACTACGTTGTGCAGGAGTACGACCAATTTCTTTTACCATAGTTGCCAATTCATCAACAGATGAAGCAGTTTCTTTTCCTGCAGCTTTGTATATTTCCTCAGAGAATGCAGTGCCAACTAAATCACTACCGCCATTAGAAAGTGCCACTTGAGCTAATTTCTTTCCATATGCAACCCAATAAACTGAAATGTTATTGAGAACATTTGCAAGCATCAATCTTGATAATGCAATTATTTTCAAATCATATACGGATGAACATTCATGAGTTACCAAATTAGTTTGTTCCAATTCAGTATTATCTAAACTAAATTTCAAAGGAATCAAAGTTAAGAGACCACCAGTTTTCTTTTGCAAATCTCGGATTTTTATTAAATGATCAATAATATGTTCAGGTTTTTCAATATGGCCATAAAGCATAGTCACATTGCTCTTTATTCCCATAGTGTGTGCCTCCTCAATGACATCAATCCATTCTTGTCCAGTGCATTTACCTCGGACTATTTTATTTCTAATCTCAGGATGAAATAGTTCTGCACCACCACCTGGCATTGAATCAAGACCAGCATCTTTTAATCGAGATAAAATTTCTTTAGTAGAATTTTTTGTAAGTTTTGATAAAAAGTAAATTTCAGCTGCAGTTAATGCTTTGATGTTTAATTGAGGATGACTTTTTTTTATGGTCCTCATCATGTCTTCGTAATACTCTAATGGTAAGTTTGGGTGAAATCCTCCAACAATATGCACTTCTGTTGCACCCATCTGTTTTGCAATCCCAACGCGTTGTTCAATTTCTTTAGGAGTTAAAGTATAAGCATCATCTGCACCATCTTTTCTATAAAATGCACACATCTGACAACTTGCAGCACAGACATTTGTGTAATTCATGTAGTATGATGCTGCAAAAGTTACAGTGCTTCCAACTAATTTTTTTCTAGTGGCATCTGCAACTGCCCCAAGTAGATGTAAATTGTCATAATTCATCAATTCCATTCCGTCATTGTAGGATAGTTCTTCACCAGATAATGCGCGATCTAGTGCTTTAGAGTCACCAGCCAATTGTTCTAGCATGATAGAATTTTTCTGTATCATGATATATTCCTTATAGTCTCAAGAATTAAGTAGCTAATCACACTAGTCTTAACATGGTACTTCCATTAGTTGATGAGCATAAACCAAAATGCTACTTGTGCCATGAAGGGTTTGAAAATATTGAAAAACTCAAAGAACACCACAATTCTGCACACAAAGAATTTTTTGAATCACATGAGAAACAAGATAAAAAAGAGCCGGCACCAGGCGATGTCACTGTGTTTTAGATTTTTGACTCTTTATTGATTTTAGTAAATCTTGTGCAAGTTCCTTTGAGATATTTGCCAAATCATAATGCTCATCAATAGATAGTGCTTTTTTGAAATGCTTTATTGCATCTGAGAGTTTCCCCATCTCACCTAAAGAAAGACCCTTGTATGCCAAAGCCATCGCAGATTTTTTGTCAATTTTCAAAACATCATCATAGCATTCTATTGCTTTAGAATATTTTTGCTCAGAATGCAAGGTAGCACCTTTGTTTAGTAATGCATCAATGTTTTCAGGAGAAATCGATAATGCCTTGTCAAATGAACGAATTGCAAGTTTCAACCTTCCCATATTTTGTAAAGTTGCACCCTTGTCAACGTAGATGTTACTATTGGTAGGATCTATTTTTAACGCAGAATCATATAATTTTAAAGCATCATCAAAATTTCCATCCTCAACATTTTCATAAGCTTCTGATAACATCATGTTTATTTTACTAGTCACAGTATCAGATAATATTTTGTTAATAATATAGATTGACAATAGGTAAAGAATTAATCAAGATGCAAATTTGTCTCGAGGTTCAATTTCTAAGGATTTGTTAAAACATTCCATAGCTTCCTCATATCGCCCTAAACTTCTCAGGGCAACTCCCTTGTTATTCCAAAGATCAGGATTGTTTTGATTCAACAATAATGCTTGCTCAAAAAAAGCCAGCGCATCTTCAAATTTTGAGTCTTTCAAAAGAGAATTACCTTTTTGAGTTAATTCTAAAATTTTATCCACATTTAGTAAAAAACAACATATGTAATAAATTTGAAAAAATCAAATTAAAACTAATGAAATTATTAAACAAATGTACAAAAATATACTGAAAATTTAAATAAATTTTCTAATATTATAGTATACAGTCATGGATGAAACAGATGAGAAAATACTCAAAAACTTGATGATGGATGCAAGATTGTCAGCAAGACAACTTGCCCTGAAATTAGGAATGTCCACAGTAACTGTCCTATCAAGAATAAAAAAACTAGAAAAACAAAAAATCATTCATGGATATACTGCAATTATTGATCATGAAAAATTAGGATATTCCCTAACTGCAATTATTGAAATTATTGCCAAAAATGACAAAATTGTAGACATTGAAGAGGAGATATCTAAATTTGAAAATGTGTGTGGAGTGTATGATATTACAGGCTCAACAGATACACTAGTTATTGCAAAATTCAAAGAAAGAAACGAATTAAGTAAGTTTGTAAAGGAATTAGCATCCATTTCTAATGTGGAAAATACAATAACTCATGTAGTTCTAAATACTACAAAAGAAGATTTTAGATTATCATAGGAAATTAAAATGAAAAAGATTACAATTTTTACAATTTCACTACTAGTATTTGGAGTAGTAAATATCGCATATGCAGAAAAAAATGGATTAAACATGGATTTGATAGTAAGTGATGAAGAAAAAATTATTTTATTTGCAGGCTTTTCTATTGGAGTAATTGGTATTTTTTTATTTTTGGCAAGAGACATTATTTTACGAAGAAAAACATCATACGATAAAGAAGAGTTAGAATCAAAAAAAGAAAAAACATATGAAAAATATCATTCAGATTGGGGAGATGATTATGAGGAGTTGGGACAAAGAAAAAATACAAAAGAGGACAAGGAGTTTCAAGATGCCATATCAAATGATGATCTTCCAAATTATTATCAAATTTTAGGGATTTCAAAGGATTCATCTCAAGAAGAAATAAAAACAAAGTTCAGGGAACTAGCAAAAAAAACACATCCAGATAAAACTAAAAAAAATTCTGAAGAGGAAATGGCAGAACTAAACAAAGCATATGAAGTTCTCTCAGATATAGAAAAAAGGGAAACTTATGACAAATATCTCAAAGTAGATTAAACTGATTCTAGTTTCACAACAATCATACTTAGTTCAATTGAATTTGGAGTCTGAACACTGTTTGTAAGATTTGTAAATATTTCAAGAAAAATAGAATTAATTTTAGTTGTGATTTTTAATTCTCCAAATTCAGTATTTGGGCCAAGCATTTTCTTTGTCAAAAAAGGAATCACAGATAGATCACTTATCACGCCAGTCATCTTGTATGCAAATTTATCTGAAAAATATACACCTCCACGAGTTGTAGGCTCATTTACGGGGGTTGGGGAGTGAGAGACATCAACGTTAGTCATTTGGAAGGTTTTGTTGTTTATGTGAAGAAGATAATCAGAGGATTCTTCTGTAAGTGAAGTCATTAAAGTTGACAGCAATTTAGTATCAATAGACATTGAAAAAATCAAAATTGTAATTCTATTGAATCTTTCTAAGAACAGCCTTAGAGACAATAATCTAATCTGAAAAAAAGAGATCATCTTTAAAAACACTAATTTGAATAAAATGTCATTGCAGAAATTTGCAAATAAACATCCAATGAGGGATAAAATCCTCAGCATTATGGTTGAAAATGAATTAACAGATGATTGTTTTGTAGAGATGTTAGATTATACTATTGATTTGTTTGAAAGTCAAGGTTTGGGTAGTGATTATTATGGATATCACAACATCAACCACGAATTAGAAGTAACATATGTTTCACTTTTAGCTGCAAAACAAGAAAATGTAATTCTGAGTCAAAAAGATATTAGATATCTCTATGTTGCAGCCTTGTTTCATGATTTTGATCCTCAAAAAAGTGTAGATAAACCTCATGAAGAAAGCGTTTTAAAATTTATTTCGTTAGATAAAAAATTACAAGAATTAATCAAGATTGCAGATGTGGATTTAGAAATAATCAAAGTTTTAATTTTAAGAACCACCTATCCATGGATTGGAGATTTAAAGAAAAATGCAGAAACACAGATAGAAGAATGTTTTCAAAATTCAGATTTAACAAGAAATGATAAACCATTACAAGAACACATCATGCAAATTGGAGAATATCTATCAGTAGTAGATAGAATTAGCGGATATACCTTAGGTGATTTTAGTAAAGCAATGGAGATGGCAAAAATGAATGCCCATGCTTTAGCTTGGAGACCATCATTAATTGTTAGAAGTTCAGTAGCATATTTTGAAGAATTACTAAACAAAGAAACAGAAATGGTAAAAGGAGTTTTAAAAGTTCTTTCAAACGAAATGAGGAAAAACTTTTTTGATACAGTATTATCGTTTATGAAAATCAGACAGCAGGAAATTTCGATTCAAGCAGATTATTCATATCAAAATCTAAAGCTGGTCCCAACAATAGAGTGTATGTCAACTAGAAAAGATCCAAATTTCATAAAAGAGTTGTATGAAATATTTCTAGAATTACCAAGACCCCTACAATTTTCAAAAGAAAATTTTGAAGATACAGTAAAAAATCCAGAAATCATTCTCAATACACTTAGAATAAATGACAAAAACGGTGAAATTGTCGGATTTGCAAAGGGAGGAGTACTAGAAAGTTATAGTTTACGTGAAGAAATTAGAGATGAAAATTATGGGTTGGGAAATACAATATTTCTTGAACCAATTGCAGTAAAAATGGGTTATTGGGGCCTTAAAGGGGGCAGTGAAATGAGGCATATGTTTATCATGCAATCTCATTCTATGAAATACAAATTCTTAACGAGTTTTGCATTAAGAGATGTAATTCAAGCAAGAATTGAAAAAGAACGTGCAGAATTTGTAGAGCAATTTGATCCAGAAAGATGGGATTACTATAGAATACAGATTTAGAAAAATTCTAAAGAAATTTGAGCCAAGATCAAAAAATCCAATGCAGAAACGCTTTATTACAAAAAAATTGTCCAAAAATCGTTGTCAATTACAGGTTTGGGAATAGTAGCGATATTGATAATATCGTTTAGTTTCATGCCAGCTTTTGCATTAACTGAAAATCAAAGAGCATCAATTGATAGACCTAGATTAGAAAATGCCTTTGGCTCACCCATTATAGATAATCTAAATGTAAATCAACAAATCCAAATTTCAGCAGACATTACAAATCATCAAAATAAATCTCAAACATTTGTGTATCTAGTTCAAATAAAAAATGAATCAGGTTTTGTGGTATCTTTAGGATGGATAAGTGGACAACTAACACCAGATCAAAAACTAAATCCATCATTATCATGGACTCCAGATAAATCAGGAGAATTTAATGCAGAAATTTTTGTCTGGGAAGGTTTGAGTAATCATAGTGCATTATCAGAGTTTACAACATTGCAAATCAATGTGAGTTAATTTCAGATCAAATTTTATTTTCAAAATTGATCAGTTATTTAAAAAATGCGAATAATTTATTCCTAAAAATAGGCCATTACGAAAAATATGGTTGTAAAACATAAAAATTGGGATCGGAGATTTGCCACTTGGTGAAAAAAGTTCAACAAGTTCTCGCTAATAGAACATGAGCCTAAGAAAGTTATGACAATAGGATATTGTGTTAAGTGTCGTGACAAACGAGAAATCGGCGGCCCTAAACCATACACCATGAAAAATGGTAAACCTGCAATCAAAGGCACATGCCCAACATGCAGTACAGCCATTTTCAGAATTGGTAGAGGATAATACTCTCAACTGAGATTTTATTTTCACCGTTCATCGGGGAATTCGTTCCAAAACATTCGTTTTGGAATTGGATCTTTTTCTAATTTTAATATCAAATAATTTTAAAATGAAATAAAAAATCTACATTAATCGTTTGTAGATTTCTTTGAATTCTAATGACAGATTGTATGACAGATTCAACAAATGCATTAATTGATTCATAGATGTTTTATCTCGTCCCAACTGTCTCAAAATAGTCAATGCCTTTTGCGATGAATGTACAGATAGAGGCTCCTGGCCAGACCAAGTCTTAAAAGCATCATCTACATCCAAACTGAAATTTAAAACAAATTCTTTCCAGTTGGGTACTGCATTTTCTGCTTTTCCAGGTAACAATATTTGAGATAGTTCACGGAATTCATTTTTTCTATCAATGTACAACATATCAAGAGCTTGACTGGTTTTTTCTTCGCTATATTCTTCTGAATTTAGCATATACATTCCTGAAGTACTCATATCATATGTTACTCATGCATCAAAGATAAGTCAGGTAGTTGGTTTTCTGAAAATGTGTTAAAAAAAAATCACAAAAATTAACAGATGTTAAGAATTAAAAATAAGAAAAAAGAGGTTGTGAACTTATTGGAATGGGTCAATAAATGGACAGTTAACAATATGATCACTATCCATTGGACGGGCAATACCAATGTCAATCAAACCAGCTTCCCTGTATGCATTCATGTCATCAATGGTTTCTAGTAATTGTGCATTTTCAGGACTATCCCAACCAATCATAAAGATTCTCCACATTGGAGAATAATTTGCATCACCAGGAGCTCCTGCTGCAATTCCAGGTTGAAATCCTAACGGACCAGTACCTGTCAAACCATTTTTGAACTGAAACAAATCTACTGCTGCTGAATTTGCAATCAAGCTTGCAGATGTTGGTGCACTTACAACACCCATCATTCCGGCAGGACCACTAGGGGTAGCATCTGTTACAATGTAATAGATTGTTCTACCATCTGGACCCCATCCACGATGAGCAATGAAAGTTACATTCATCTCTTCTGTGTCAATATCAAGAACTTGGCCACCACCATAAGGAGTGACATCAGTCAGTATGGTGTCTTCCTTAACCATCATCTGACCATCAGGCCAAATGATTTGGGGCATATTCA
>JABJDB010000097.1 GCA_018668425.1 Nitrososphaerota archaeon
CTCTTTGCTACTTTCTTTTTAGCAGCTGTTTTTCTTGCTGGTTTTCTCTTTGCTACTTTCTTTTTAGCAGCTGTTTTTCTTGCTGGTTTTCTCTTTGCTACTTTCTTTTTAGCAGCTGTTTTTCTTGCTGGTTTTCTCTTTACTACTTTCTTTTTAGCAGATTTTCGTTTCTTTGCCAACAATACTTGGAGTTTAGCAAATGTTTTATCTAAAAGTTTTTTAGCAGACTCTTCTGATTTTGTTCTTCTTTCAAATTCTTTTAATAATTTTTCAGCCGCTTTGTGACTTGTACTCATTGTTTCACGCAAAGTTGGTTTTGATTTTGTTTGTTTTTGGATTTTAGTACTAATTTTTGATTTTTCATTAGAGTATTGTTCTGCAGCAATGGTGATTTTTTTGGCAGTTTTTTTCCTACTCTTTATCTCTTCAATTAATTCAGATACATGTTCATTTAATGAGCGTAATCTAGCCTCAGCGTTTTGCTTTTCTTCAGGATTTTCTGAGAATTCTATTTCTTGTTCTGCTCTCTCGATTTCTTCTTTTTCTCGAACTATTCGTTCTTCAGCAGTTTTTACTAATCTTTCAATGCTTTCTAATTGAGCATTTTTTTGAGTAAGAATTCCTGAAACATCAGAAACATCTTCACGTTCTGATTCTATTTTTTTATCAATTGAGGTTAATCCAGATATAGAACGTCTTTCAGCAGAGCGTACATCATGAAGTTCTTTTTCTGCTCTTTTTCGAAGTTTTGTTGCTTCGTTTTTCTTTTGACGTAGTGAAATTACTAATTTTTCTAATGATGCCATTAATTCAATCAAAACCATAGAGTCGGTTAAGTGGTTAATATGATCAGGATTTGACTTTCAAGTTAAGAAAATTAACCATCATTGATCGCAAAAATCATTTTTTTAAAAAATATTAGTTAAGAGATTTCAAGAAAACCATGGATTTCCATCCAAAAGAATTGCCAATTTTAAAAATTTATGATCTCAAAGATGAAAAAAGTGCATTAGAGGCAGTTGAGGATATGGTGAAAATTGGGTTTGAGGAAAAAAATGAAGGCTTCAAAATACTAATGCCAAAAGAAACAAAGCTTGCAAAAAGAATAGGGTTCACAGTTACAACAGGTGTGACACAAAAATTAAGAGATGAAAACAAAATTCGAGATATCAAATATTGGACATATCACCATGACGATGATCATTTTGCAATTGTTTTGATCAGTAATACTGTTTTGAGTAAATTAGGTTTTGATGAATAAATAGGGATCAAGTTTTTGGTTTGTCAAAAAATTTGTAAAGTTTAGTTCTTTTGGCCATTACACCTGCAAGCATTATGCCAATAATTGTACCGCCAATTACATCCATAGGGTAATGTTGTAAAACATAGATTCTACTAAGAGAAATCATGGCAGGATACAAGAACATCAAGTATGCTCCACGCGGGAATCTTTCTGATAACGCATAACCTACAATTATTCCAATTATCATCGCTCTTGCAGCATGCCCAGATGGATATGAGGCATTAAATCCACCCTCACAAAATAGTGCAAAAGTGTCACGACTAATAGAAATTGGGAAAGGAGCACCGTCATATTCAAAATCAGGTCTATCTCTATCAACACCACATTTGATGTAACCAGTAAGTAAAGTTGCAAGGACAATTAGTATCATCAAAGTGATTCCAATTCTACGTGTTTTTGGAATTACAAGCATTAGAATTCCAAACATCAACATGTTAAAGACATCCCCACTTTCTGTCACATATTGCATAAAGAGATCTAATGTAGGATTACCAACATGTTCAGAAAAAAATAAAATTACACTTTGATCAAAACTATCAGTAATTCCAGAATAAACAATTCCTGTAAGTACTAAAAATAATATTGTCAATAATACAAACGAACGAGAGCGAATATCAAAAAGCCAGTTTTCCAATTAATTAAACCTCAAAGACACATCTTTTAATTTTTGTCAATAGATAAGTTTTGTAAATTAGAGCATAAGTAAAATATTTGTCAAGATAACTCTGATCGGCTTAAAGAATTTAACCAAGAGCACAATAGAAAAGGCGTGAAGGTACTCACACTAGATGATTTTGATCTTAAAGGTAAAACTGTTTTTTTGAGAGTAGACATGAATTGTCCAATTGATCCAGAAACTATGGAAATTTTAGGTACCAAAAGAATTGAAGAAGCAATTGAAACTCTAGAATCATTAAAAGATGCCAAAGTTGTAGTGGCATCCCATCAAGGAAGAGTTGGAAATCAAGATTATACTGGAATGGACAAGCATGCCAAAGTTTTAGAAAAATTAATGAATAAAAAAATAAAATATGTTGAGGATACAATTGGTGAAGCAGCACAAAGTGCAATTAAAAATTTAGAAAATGGGGATATTTTGCTGTTAGATAATCTCAGATTATGTGCTGAAGAAAATTATGAATTCACACCAGAAAATGCAGCAAAGACAATTATGGTTTCACGATTATCTGGGCTCTTTGATCTTTGTGTGTTAGATTCCTTTCCAAGTGCACACAGGTCTCATCCATCAATTGTAGGATTTCCACAAGTGCTACCTGCATGTGCAGGGCGTATTGTAGAGCGTGAGGTTAGAAATCTTGATGAAATAATGACAGTAGCTAAAGCACCTCACGTCATCGTACTTGGAGGCTCCAAAGTACCAGATAGACTAGAGGCAATCAAGATGTTAATTCAAAACGGCCGTGCAGATCATGTGTTGTTAACAGGGTTAATTGGAAATGTGTTCATGCGTGCACAAGCACGAATCAAATCATCACTTGGAATTAAAAGAGAAGAAGAAGTAGTGGCTAAAGCCCACACATTGATTGGAGAATACCCAGATGTTTTTGCAACACCAGTAGATATTGCAATTGACAAAGATGGTGAAAGAGTTGAGATGGATGTTAGAGAAATGGGTAAAGGAGACAAGGTTTTTGATCTAGGACCAAAAACAGTAGAGTATTATTCAAAATTAATTTCGGGGGCAGGAACTGTATTTATCAGTGGTCCTGCAGGATTTTTTGAAAAAGAAAGTTTCAGTTATGGAACTAAAGCATTACTAAAAGCAGTAGCAAATTCCATGGCAACAACAATTGTTAGTGGAGGACATCTAACTACAGCACTAAAACAAGAAGGATTAGCTGATAAAATTAATCATATTAGTACTGCAGGTGGTGCACTAGTACTTTATTTGACTGGAGAAAAATTACCAATGATTAAAGCATTAGAAGATGCTGCAATAAAATACAGATCTAAATAACAGATTTACAAGAAGAGTTTGGACATTTTTTTTCTTCTGAAGGTCCAAGATGAATATCAAAATTGCAAGAAGCACAATGTGATTTTTCAATAGGATCAAAAATTTTCAAATGAATTGTAGTGAAATTCTGTGCAACATTTCGAGCCATACCAGAATCACAGATTTCATTAAAAAAGGATTCCACATCATCGATTATCCATGATGAATCAATATCAGCAGTTTCTTTTAGAATTCCAAAAACATCATCATTTGTAAAGATAGTATCAGGATCATTAAATTTCTCAAAAATTATTTTCCTAATTTGTAATTCAATCGGAGTTTTAGGAGTAAAATCACTCATTCTAATAGAGATTAGATGCTTCTTCTTTTAATTTGTCTCTATCCTGTGCTTCATCCATATTATTTCCAAGATAAGTGTAAAGAGCAGATTTTAGGACCTTTAGAGATAGCAAAGCACACTTTATTCTAACTGCCTGTAAATGCTCTAGACCTAATTCACCTAATACATCATTTTTTTCAATTTTTCTGGCATCCTCAATACTTTTTCCCTTTGTAATTTCAGTTAAAACTGAAGAACAGGCCATACAAATCGCACATCCTTTTCCGTGAAATTTGATATCAGTAACTTTGTCATCATCAATTTTCATATCAATGTCAATGCTATCCCCACATAATGGATTGGAATCATGAAAAGTAACATCATGATTTTCAATTTTTCCATAATTGATTGGGTTACGTGAATAATCTACAATCATTTCATGATAAATATCAGCACCGCTCATAGTTTGAACACCTTTGCCACTTTATTTAAAGAATTTATCAATACATCAACTTCTTCTCGAGTATTGTAAATGTAAAAACTAGCCCTAGATGTAGCTGCTACATCTAATCTTTCCATCAATACCTGTGCACAATGATGTCCAGAACGAACAGCAATTCCTTCCTCATCTATAATCTGTGCAACATCGTGTGGATGTACGTCTGCAAAATTAAATGAGATAACACCACCTCTTTTTGAAATATCTTTTGTACCATAGATGTGAAGTCCTTTAACTTTGGAGAATTCATCAATTGCATATTTTGTTAATTCAATTTCATGTTGACGAATGTTATCCATTCCAATTTTTGTCAAATAATCAATTGCTGCACCAAATCCTACAACATCTGCAATGTTTGGAGTTCCAGCTTCAAACTTGTATGGTAAATCATTCCAAGTAGTTTCATATTTGTGGACCTCTCTTATCATATCTCCACCACCGTGAAATGGACTCATAGTTTCAAGAACGGATTTTCTAACCCAAAGTACACCAATTCCAGTAGGACCTAGCATTTTGTGACCAGAAAATGCAAAAAAGTCACAACCTAATTCTTCCACATCTACTTTCATGTGAGGGACAGCTTGTGCACCATCAATTAGTGTAAGAACACCTGCAGCTTTGCATTTATCAATTATTTTTTTAGCATCAGTGATTGTTCCTAAAACATTTGACATTAAACTAAAAGTTACAAGTTTGACCTTGCCTGTTGCAAGAATTTTATCAAGATCATCTAAAATTAATTCACCATTATCATCCATTCCAATGTATTCTAGTTTAGCATGTTTTTCTTGGGTGGCCAATTGCCATGGAACAATATTACTGTGGTGTTCATATTCAGTAGTAACTACAATGTCACCTTCTTTGAGATGAGTTCTACCCCAAGCATATGAAACTAGATTAATTGCCTCAGTAGTTCCACGAACAAAAATTATTTCTCTTCTATCTTTAATATTTATGAAATTTGCAATTTTGTCTCGTGTTGATTCGTATGCTTCAGTTGCTTCTTCAGCCAAAGCATAAACTGCTCTGTGAATGTTTGCATTATGATTTTGATAATAATCAGTAATAGCATCAATTACTTGATTTGGTTTTTGAGTAGTTGATGCATTATCAAGATAGACTAGTTGTTTGTTATCTCTAACTTTTCTTTCAAGAATTGGAAAATCTTTTCGGATGTTTTCAAATAATGATTCAGAACTTTGCAATTTTAAACCTCCACGTAGATGTCATTGCCATCTATTTTAATATTGTAAACTGTAAGAGGAGTTTCTGCAGGAAGGTTTTGAGGACATCCATCTTCTAAATTAAAAACTGAAAGATGTAAGGGACATCTCACTCCTTCATCACTAAGAAACCCAGTAGATAAATCAACATTAGCATGAGTGCAAGATAAATCCGTGGCATGAATTTTACCTTTAAGATTAGCAATCAAAATTTTCTTTTCATTATGAGTAAATCCAAAAAGTTGGCCTTCTTTTACTTGCTCAGAACTGCATGCCTTTATCCATTCAGACAAAAAAATCACCGATACTTGTAATGTTGCTCTATTTCTGCATCTTCATTGTATCTAGTCTGTTCAATTTCAACAAACTTTGCTAATTCCTCATCAGTGTTAATTGTAAGTTCACGATTATCCCATTTGGATTCAATTAGATATGCAATCCATGCTCTTACTTGGAAAGACATTTTTCTTGAAAGTGGTTCCAAAAATCCTTCAACAATAGTTCTTTCTGCTTCTTCATGACTAAGACATCTAGTTTTTAGATAGAA
>JABJDB010000098.1 GCA_018668425.1 Nitrososphaerota archaeon
TAAATTGTATGCTTTAAAAGATAAGCTAGATGAATTTGCAAAAGAAAAAGCAAATCCTAAGAAAAGATGGTGGCAGTCTCGTTTTTAACAGGGTTTTTTTAATAATTCTAAACTCCAATATTCTAAAAATAACAGAATAATATCCCATTACAAGTATTTTATTCGTAAATCTGTTGTCTACTACAGGTTTTCTAAAAATAATCATTTCACCCACACTTTTAGGCTCAAAAAAAGAATCAATCGACCGAACAAGTTAATAGATCGCAAATATAACAATCAATGAAGGTTAGAGATTCCCTGAAAGTGTACACAAAACAGGCACATCTTGATCTTCTTAATTATAATTATCAAGCATAAACTATTACT
This sequence comes from Nitrososphaerota archaeon, assembly GCA_018668425.1. GTDB lineage: Archaea > Thermoproteota > Nitrososphaeria > Nitrososphaerales > Nitrosopumilaceae > Nitrosopumilus. Next base: position 367 of record JABJDB010000098.1, read on the forward strand.
TTTTTTGAGTTTCTTATCCACTACAAGTTTTCTAAAAAATAAAAAATATCACATAATGCAGTTTTGGAAATTTTCTACAATACTTTTAACATGAATTATGAGTAATTTCAACATGAGTTATCCCGATTCTCTAATCAAAAAGATGAATCAAGTTATAGAGAAATCCAAAGGAGATGAGGGAAGAAATCAGTATTTGTTGGAAAGAATTTAAAAAGGTAGAGAGTTAATCAATTCAGATAAACTATATCTAGAAAAAATATTAGAAATTAAAATTCCCAACATAATAGAAAAAGAATTTCAACATATTCCAAAAAAAGACATGTCAATTTTTCTAAATCCAAATTTGATAAAATGCACCACTTGTGATAAAGAAATTAAATTAGAGGAAAAATCAATTAGACATGAAAGTTATTGGCACCATGCATCTTGTTATAAAATAAACTCAAAACAAGAACAAAGAAAACCAAGTGAAAACAAAGAGAAGAAAATTAAACCAAAAAAAGATCCAATAATGTTTGTACTAGTTGGTCTAATCTTTGTATTTTTGATAGGTTCTGTATATTTTATTTTAGGACCAATTAGCATGGTGGCAATGGGATTAGGTGGAGGATTAACAGTGTATCATATGATTGGAGCTACAGGAAAACTATATTCTAGAAATAAACCAGGAGTTCGAGCACCATCAGTGTTCTTGTTATTTTTACTAGGATCTCCATTTGTAATTGGGGCAATGATTGCATACGAAGGTTATTCTTTACTAGAATCACCTACAAGAATTATCCTATTATGGGCCATGACTATCTCGTTTTGGTCAACAATGTTATTTGTGCCAATGGCAGCATTAAGCAAGTACAGAGAAGACATTCAACCAGACGTAAAATCATACCCCAAAGTTTCAGTAATTATTCCCGCATATAATGAAGAGAAAGTTATTGCAAATACAATTGAGGCGCTTTTAGAAACAAAATATCCAAAAAAAGAAATTATTTTTGTTGATGATGGTAGTAAAGATAACACGTTAAACATAGCTACACGATACAAAGACAAAATCAAAGTGTTAAGTAAAGAAAATGGAGGTAAGGCTACTGCATTAAACTATGGGATTCAATACACCACAGGAGAAATTATAGTAATTGTTGATGCCGATACAATAATTGGACGACAGTCATTAAAAGAGATTGTAAAAGGGTTTGAAGTAAATGACCATGTCGCAGCAGTAGCTGGTAACATCAAAGTGCGAAATGCAAGTAATTGGATTACAAAATGTCAAGCACTAGAATACATTACAGGAATTCAAATTGTAAGACGTGCATTTGATGTATTTGGTTCAATCACAATAGTTCCAGGGGCATTAGGTGCTTTTAAAAAATCATATCTTATTGAAGCAGGGGCATATGGAAAAGATACCATTGTGGAAGATTTTGATCAAACCATAAAACTACTAAAAGCAGGATTAATCACACAGGGAAGCTCAAAAGCTACAGCGTACACTGAAGCACCAAATACAATACGAGACTTTGTAGCACAAAGAAAGCGATGGTATCGTGGAAATATGCAAGTACTCAAAAGACATGCAGATGGATTAACAAATCCAAGATATGGTTATTTACAAAAATTATCCTTACCGTACTTATTCCTAGGAATGGTAATTACACCAATTATTGGATTTACTGCTACGATAAATGCAATTTTAGGCGTGATTATGGGGGACGGATGGTATGTTTTACAAGTTTTACTAATATTTACAACAGTTCATTATTTGATGACAGCATTGGCATTAAGAATTGATGGTGAGGATCAAAAATTGTTATGGCATGCGGGGTATTTGGTATTTGGATTTAAACAAATTGTAGATATATTATTGCTAAAAGCAATTATAGAACAATTAAGAAACACAAAAGCTACTTGGACCAGTGCAAAAAGGATAGGAGTATGAAATTAAATAAAATAATCATACCATTTGTGTTAATAGGATTTGTCCTAATGATTTCATTTGATAATGTATATGCTGATGAAACAATTCAAGTAGAAATAAAATATACCAATGGAGATAGAGCAGACTTTAATGGAATGAAATTATTAGTGTATCAAGATTTTGAAAAATCAGTATTTCTTGAAAAACAATTAGAAAATAATCCAGACACCATAACAGTTCCTGAAAATCATAGATACAAAATTGAAGTCTATGCTAATGGAATGTATGCAGATGTAGAATATGTGCAAGTAAATAATAATTCAGAAGAAATAGTAATCAATATCCCTTTATCTGGAGGGCTTAAGTTTGATGTATTTTATGAAGACGGTCAAACACCTATGGAGGGTGCAAGAGTAGTAATAAAATCAAATGACAATACAGAATGGCGTCAAGGAATTACAAACAAACTTGGTGAAACAGTGCGATATTGGATTCAATCAACTACAAATCAAAATGATCACTATATTGCAGATGTTTTTCTAGGGGAATTATTTTTAAAATCACAATATCCAATAAAGTTACAGCCAGGGATATCCACTGATGAAAAAATTATCATAAACATTCCAGAAATAGTGGATGATTTGATTACAATTAATGCATACAAAGATGCTACAACAAAAATTTCTGCATCTGATGAAAAAATAGAAGTTACATTGACTAATTTACATGGAGGAGAAGTCATATCAAATGAGGTTAATTTTAGAGGACAAGCACAGTTTTCAAACCTAAAATCAGGAACATATGTAGCAAAAGTTACTCCAAATGAAGATAATTTATGGCCAGAATTGAATTTACAAATTATTGGTAGCCTTAATGAATTCAACATATTCAAAATACAAAATGAGAAAATAGATGAACAAGATGTAATTCCTAATGAAATTGAATCTTGTAATTGTGTTGCTTTTAGATTTGATGATGTACAAGATTATTGGTTAAATGATGTTCAAATCCAATTCATGAACGTTTTCGTAGAAAGGGAAATACCATTGACGATCGGGATAATCGGTGATTCGTTTGGAAATGATGTTAAATTATTAGATTTCATTAATGAAAATCATAAAAATAGTTTTGAAATTGCAAGTCACGGGATAGGAAATACACCATTTACTGAATTTTCAAAAGAAGAACAAGATATCAAATTAAAACAATCAGTACAAAGTATCGAAGATAAATTAAAAATTACACCAAAAGTCTTTGTGCCACCACAAAATAGATTCAATGAAGATACAAAACAAATTCTTGTAGATAATGGGTTTACACATATCAGCGCAAGTATACTACATGGGGATTCTCCGCCATTTCCATTAAAAAATGAAGAATTGTATAGATTTCCAGAGATAGGAACAACAGGAACATTTGATCCAGAAAATAATGTATTTGTAGGAGTTTCACATGATGAAACGTTATCAGATACACTTGAAGGATTAGAAAGGTATGGTTTTGCAGTTATAGTATCACATCCACAAGAATTCTCAAAAACCATTAATGGTACATATGTTAATGAAGCAAATATTTCTCAAATATCAGAATTAGAAAAACTGGTTGATAAAATACAAGAAAGTAAAATCAAAATTGTATCAATTAATCAAATAAACATAGATTCACAAAATACCATACCGCCATGGATTAAAAATAATGCAGGATGGTGGGCAGAAGGAACAATTAATGATGAAACATTTGTTCAAGGAATTCAGTATTTGGTCCAAGAAAGAATCATCATAGTTTCAGAAGAGTCCCAAATAGGCTCAAATGAGCAGATTGTACCATCATGGATTAAAAATAATGCAGGATGGTGGGCAGAAGGAACAATTAATGATGAAACATTTGTTCAAGGAATTGAATTTTTAGTCAAAAATGGAATAATCATATACTAACTACTTTGTAGTTTGTGCTTGTTTTCCACCTAGCATCATCTAAATCAAATCTATTTTCACATTTCAAACAAAGATATTCAATTGAAATTTCAGGGAAAAAGTCCTTACAGTCATTACAAATGTAGTGATTTTTCATAATTCTATAATCAACACCTAATGCCTTTATCTCTTTTTTACAATTAGGGCATTGATCATTTTCATAAGTATTTTCTTCAGTGATATTTCCACAATCATAATGTTCAATTAATTTACCTAGTTTGAAGTTTGAGCTTTTACAATTAGGGCAGAAAAATATCTGGGATGTTTTAACTGAATTACATTGATTACAGCCAATTTCCTTTTTTTCATCTAGTTTAATGATTTTTCCATCTTGTTCTAATTCTTTCAAATATGTGCCAACAAAATCATCTTCAAATCCAAGAATATCCATAATTTTATTTAGACTAATTTGATTGGTAGATTTTAAAATAAAATTAACATGATCAATTGTTTTTTCTTCAGATATTTTTACAGCTTCTTGTAACATTTGTTCTTGTTCTGATTCTTTTACAAAGAAAGATTGTTCTTTTTCAATTGTTTCAACAATATCTTTTAGACTTTCAAATCTTATTGGTTTTTCTAAATATTGATAAACACCTAACTGTATCAATTCTTTAATTCCTGCATCATCTTTTTCAGTAGCAGTTTCTAAAATTACCTTAACATCAGGTCTTATCTCAAGCATTTGTGTTAAAATAGAACGAGCATCCATGTCAGGTAACATAAAATCAAGAAATACTATGGGAAGTATACTTTGAGACATCAAGTCATTGAAGGTACTAATTGCTGCACCTCCAGTAACACAAGTATGAATTTCAGAATAGCCTAATTTTTCTAAATAACTCTTAAAAAGCAGTCCAACAGCAGGGCTATCCTCAACGATTAGAATAGTACTTTTAGAATTCATAATAACCTGTACAGATTAACGAAAAGAGATCGTCTATAAAAGATTCTCATACAATCAAGTCAGAATTTAGAGAATTGACAAAAAATACAAGCCCAACACGTCAACTTTATTGATCGTCTAAAAATCATGGAGGTAATTGCAATATCAGAAAAAGTTCAATCTAGTTTAATATCTAGTAGTGATAATTACCAGTATGGAATTACTAGAAGATAAAATGAGAGTTTGGTTGGAAAATGCCAAATTTGTAAAGCCAGTTCCAGGAGTTTATGTTCTGTATAACAGAAAGAAAGATCCAATTTACATTGGTTATTCAAAAAATCTTGAAACAACCTTTTCAAAATATGTGGATTCCGAATTTGAAGAAAATGAATGTAAACAAAAAACACAGTACTATCAAAGAGAGTTTATGGAAGATCCAGAAAGTCGTCAAGAGCAATTAATTGAAGAATTCAAGAGGAATACAGGTAATCCGCCTACATGTAATTCTGAGATCAAAGTACAGACTACATAGAGTAGTTCAGTGCATTGCAGTGAAGTGCTGTCAATATTAATACGAAAAAAGTGAAAATTCAATCATGTCAAACGCAATGATTTACGTAGGAATTGCAGTAGGCGTCATTGCAATGGCAGGAGCTATTGCTTATGGTACTGCAAATCAACAAAACTATGTCCAAGAAGGCGCAGTTTTGTCCCAAGCAGCAGAACAAGGATTGCTCCCAAAAACAGGCGGTCTAGGTGCTGATTTGAATAAGGAACAATGGCACGCTGATCCTTATGCAGATGAAGCAGCAAAAGTTAGAGCTGAATGGGAAAAAAATAACGGTCAATAATCTGTCATAGATTATTTTTCCATTTTATTTTATTCTATTTTTTTAAAACAAAGTTTAGAACATTTCAATTTGATTAAAAATTGAGGATTTTTGTCAATTATTGGGGAAAATGATTAATTCAAGTTTTGTGTAATTAGATAATGCATCAATGCTATTACTGTGAACAAATTTTTGACTCAAAAGAGGCATTATACGACCATGTCGAAGTCCATTCAGATATAGAAAGAAACAAAGAAATCATGAATAGAAAAAAACAAGCACAAAAAAAGTAATCAATTCAGACTAAATTAAAAAAAATAGAGTAAAGGTCAGACTTTATCGAATTCAGGACCAGATATAATAATTCAGAAAGAAAGTTTCATGGATTGGGTTGAAACAATGTTAAAAAAATCATGTGAGAAAACACTAACAAAAGGAGAAGTACTTCACAGTCTTTTTCACATGATAGAAATTAATGAAAAAACGATGGACCAAATTCAAAATGATAAAAATGATTTTGGACCAGAACTTGAAGAATTAAAACAAACAGAAATCAGAGATTTAGATTTTCATTTGAAATACTATAGAGGATTGGTAAACTACATCAATTCAATTACAGAAAATAGTATGATTAAAAATAGATAAAATAATTTTTGAATTAACGTAATTCATTGAAAATTAAATCAAATTCTTTTTGTTTTTCTTGATTTTGACCAAAATCAGTTTGTATATCATATTCTTCACTACGTTTTTGTAGTAAATCAGACAATTTTTCAATTTCAGATACGATCATTTTTCCAGAATCTTCTTTTGCAAATTGTTTTCGTTGTTCTTCATTTTTACCTCTTGTTGGAAATATTTGATTATAGAATTTTTTATGGAATTGTTCTAAATTTTCATTTTTTACTAATTCAGCTAGATCAAAATGACCTTGTTCATGTTTTAATAATTCATCAGTATCACAAGATACCCTTACTGAAGATAATAGAGGATGGAATTCAACAAATAACAAAATATCTTCAATTAAAAATACGATTTTCCCATCTTTGCTATCAGAGTTTAGTGTCCAAGTAAACCTATACTGAATAGTACTACGGGAATCCTCAAAAATTGAAGCGTTGTGTTCTGCTTTAAAGTCAGACCAATTTAAAAAAGATTTTTCAGACCATGCAATTACCTCATTTTCAACCATGATAATTTATTTTCTCTATGGTTGATCTTAATTAATTTCTCTTTCCATCACGACCACTAAATTTCCCAAAGGATTGTGAAACATCAAATCCAAGCCAAAAACAATTTTTACTCTCCAAAGAATCATGAAGTTTTTGATGATTAACTAATTCAACGTCACCCCAATCACCATCACATAGAAATGGGCATTTTTCCAACATGGAATTTTTTTTACTTCCCTTACACTGAATTAACAATATGATTACTAGGTGAACAGAATTGAAAAATTTTATGATTAAAAATAGTGTTTGACGGCTAAAAATTCTAGGGTATGGGTCGGGTTAAGGCAAACGTAAGGCCGTCAAACGAATGACTTGACAATACTAGAACAAATTGCATTAAAAGAAATTGTGTGTATTTTTTGAACACATATTTCTATAAAGTTAATTTTTACACAAAAGCTAGGCTCAGTTCAAAACAAAAGATAGTTTTTTCAACCCATTTTAGTTAAATTTCAAGACATGTTTTATTTTAAGAATTTTCGAAAATACAAATTAAGAAATTTGGAGGCAGGAATGTTTGCGGGTTTGATATTGGTACGTAACTCCCAAAGAGTCGATGCAATATAATATCAGACTTGCCTGTCTTTCAAATTCTAAACTATTAATTTTGGATTAATTTTAAGAAAACTATGAATACAAAATTTTACGTTACAATGGGAATTTCAGTTGCAGCCTTGGCTGTAGGATTCATACTTTTGTTTGGTGATTTTTGATCAAATTTTTTGACAAATAAAATCAATTTTTACACACTTTTTTCATTTTAAAAGAAAAATCACATCAATAGTATTGCCGTAGATTGATCTGGTTGTTGGTAATCACATAGACGACATTGATTACCAACTTTATCTGTGGCCACAAAATTTTAGTTCGGATGTGAATTTAAAATATAATCAGATTGTTCAGTTTTAGAAAATAATGTGTCATTGTTTTTTAATAACTTCTCAATACTTTGAAAAGCAGGGCATTTTTTGTCAACAGAGAATAATTCTTCACAATTAGGACATTGAATGACAATATGATTTCCCCAATCACATTCGATATTATCAATAATCTCAAAAATTACATCACCATTACAGATGCATTTTAGTTTATTTTTGAATTTTTTAGCAATATCCATTAGATTAATTTCAATAAAAATTAAATATAATTTATTAGGATAGAAATTACGACAAATACATGACAGAATGCCCAACTTGTAAACTTGCAATGGAGTCACATTCCACATCAGAACTTATGGAATGTTGTATGAAGCAAGTAGGAGATGAATTCTCAGAAGAGCAAACAGGGGTATGTCCTAATTGTAAACATGAAATAAAAAAACATACAGACAAGGAATTAGCTGAATGTACAATAGAATTTTTAAAATCAGGAATCAATAATTGATTAGACAAAGATTAAACGCTGGCAAAATGAGGAAAATTCATTGAATCAAACAACACGTAAACTAATTGAACAGTATTCTCCAATGTGGACAAACAAACAGGTTTGGGAATTTGATCAGTTAAATGAAGAATTGTTATTTGATACAACATACGTAGAACCTGGAGAATTTAGCTCAAATTCATGGAAGTCAAAAACATCTAATCCGGATTCAGATATTCGAGAAATGGTAGTTAGAACTTTTGATCACATGATAGATGGGGAAGAATTATGGATTGCAAATACTGGAAAAGGCAATCTAGAAGACAAATACACACCATACCTCATGGCTGTAATGGTAGATGTGATGATAGAAGAGGAGGTCTGCCTTGATTTTAGAATAGAAAATGATTGTTTGGTAGTTTCAGTAGATAGAAAAGCAGACGTAATTGATTGTAAAGACTTTTTTGAAGAATTTTATCATTTGGCAACTGGATTCAATTACGATGTAGATACTGGAATTCCAGAAGATGAGACAGAAGCTGAGATGTATCTTACAAGATTACAAGAAGATTTTGATGAGAAAATGAAAAATAAACTAGGAGATCTGTATTTACCAGGAAACAATGATCCAGATACGTTAAATGCAGAATGAATTGATAAAAAATAGGAAATAACAAACATGTCAGAAAGAAAACCATTTAGACGATTCAAAAAAAGAGAACCATCTTTAACTGCTGAAGAGAAAATCAAACAATTTGTTTTAAGAAATTCAGATAATGGTTATTTTACCAAAGTTTCAACTTTAACATACAAATTTGAAATTCCAGAAAGTAGAGTTTGGGATATTGTAGGGGAGTTTTTAGCTGATGGAACACTAGAATCAACTCATGATCAAAATACAGGAGACATGAAATTGTGCAAAACAGGAAAAACATATGCAATAATGGACAATGAGAAAAAAAGAAAATATGAAAAATATAAAACAAATTCAAAATCAAATAAACCAAAATTCGCCAAGTCAAAACCAAAACAACAAAAATCTTAATTTTGAGTTATATTATATAGAATTATTATGAGTGATGATGAAAATTTACCTTCACAATGTCATCCAATCATAAAAAAGAAAAAGGATGTAAAAATTGAAACAGTGTAAAATTTGTGGAACACCACTAGGCAAAGAGCCAACTACTAAAGAATTAGAAAATCATTGGAAAAAACATCATCAATGGCATTGGGAATCAAACAAAGAAAAAACCCCAGAAGATGCACTACTAAAGAAACGAGATTAATAGACGTCGTGGAGCAGTCATCATGATGCCATTCAAGAGAATAATAAGTATAAAATTTACAATTATTGTTCATCCATTATGAATTTAAAATTTTTATTTTTTACTTCTAAATATACGAATTATTTTAGAATTACAAAATACAGATCATTTAAAAAATAAGAGAAACCATTAATTTGATAATTTTTTAACATATTTCGTGTCTTTTGAGATTAATTGGCATAGAGATTTTTTTGGTATTTCATGGGCACATGAAAAAGACAAGCTAGTAATTTCAACTGTTTTTGAGGATAAAAAAATAGCATTAGAGATTGCAAAAGAGATTGAACAGTGGAGTGATAAATTTACTCGGTTAACTATTATTGAAAAAGATGAGGATGAATTTGCAATTTGTTGTTATCAAGATCCTCAAATCTCAAAAAGTAGTAAAAACATAGGATTGTTTCGAACAGGGATGAGACAAAGTAGTGGATACGAACAAGTAAAACCAATAATTGAAGAAAAATCACCTCTTTTACAAATAGCATATGCAGCAGATGTCAGAGACATTAGAACATATGAAGAAATCTCAAAATTAGTTCCATTAAGAAAATGTAGAATAATTTCTGAAAAAAATCTAAAAAAACAAGAATACTATTATGAAAAAACTGCTAATCAATAAAAAAAATGATGAGATTCAAAAAAAAGAGAATCGTTCACCATTCATGGTCGGGTATCAATAATAGTTAAAATTCAATATAAAGAATCACTACCAAATGATTCATAGAATTCATACTGACAAATCATTCATGTTTGTTAAATAGAGATTTTACTTTTACAAAGTATGAAAAATAACAATTACCAATCAACATGGGAAGAAGCAATCGGAGTTTCCTGGCTTATTTCTGAGGAATAAAATGCCTCAACCAGATACATGTAGTCCAAACTGTTGGTGTAAACTAAAAACAAAAACAGTTAATGAAACCACATAATAGGCTCACAGACAAAATATTTCAATAATGCAGAATTGGGATGAAGAGTAAAAATGTCATTAATCGCACATACAAAAGAGTGCAGGTATAGAAACGATAACGATATGCCGCATACAAATTGTTATTGCAAATGTCACAAAATCATCATGGCAGAATCAAATGGATTAGAATCAAGAACTTTTTGATTTTTTAGGATCAAAATTATCTATAATTTCAGTAACATTTGAAATGATTTTTTCTTTAATTTGGGTTTTTGACATTCCAGAGGTAGACATTAGTTTCATTTGATCAAGTAGTGCAAAATGAACCCGTCCTTGAAGATAATCAACTATACCATAGTCATTTTTTGGGAACTCTGTGACAAATAATTCATCTTCAATAGGATCTTTTGTTTTATCCATAAAAACAGAATTAAGAAAACCAGTTATAAGATTTCCAAATCTTCATTAAACTCTAAAAAAACAAATCCACATGACAGAATTTCTCCATAAACCATATGACAAAATCTACGTTAGAGATATGATCAAATTAAGCCTAGATGATCTTGTTGGAATGATGTCATCATTAGAATCAGCTCATGCATATTGGGTAGATGGTGTATTGTTTGCAAGTTTTGCCATGACGGAATCTGAAGAATTGGCAAAAAAAGAGATGCAAAATGAAATGTATTTAGATAAAATAATTTTTGCAAAATACGAAAAACACACTAAAACAGTAAAATCATCAACTAACCTTGAGATAGGAGTACTAAACATGCAAAAAAGTCAATTATACAAAGATTTGATTTTGTGGCTAAAAACTCAACCTGTGTGGAATAATTAAGATAATTACAAAGTAGATTTATTTTTAAAAAAAATTAGCTAGTTACAACTAATTTCTTTTCATTCTTTTTCATTATACATTTAAAATGAATTTGTTCATCAGTTAAAGAACCACAGCCATGACAGGAAAACTGTATGGCCTGATTACAGATTTCACATTTTTTATTTTCTTCTAATTCTGTTCCGCAATGTCGGCATGAATCTTGTTTCATGTAATTAATGATACAACAATTAATTTAAACCATTTTAAAATTAGATTGAACTAATTAGGAAATACTAACAAAAATAATTTTTATCATTACTTGTTACGCACAGAAATTAGTTTTTCCTAATTAGTTACAGCTACTGGATTTTACAAATTGAATTTAGAAAATAATTTTTATTTCCCATTAATGGGAATGGGATTTTATTTAAAAATCTAAAAAAATAATGTTTGCAGTAAATAATGAAAATACAATAGTGAGGATATTAAAAAAAATAAAATATATCAAAAATGGATCAATACAAAATGAACCAACAGTATCAAGACATACTCATAGAAGACATGGTATTTCAACAGAATAAACAGATCAGATTTTAGATAAACTCTCAAAAAATTTAATTTTAAAAATAAAATACAGAAAAATCATCAATCCTTGAATGTATAAAAAACAAGATTGGTCTATTGCTTAGGATAGCCCAACCTCTAGCCATTGGATTAGTCAGTTTGATGACTATTTCAACACCCGTTGGATGGGATGAATCTTTTTGAATCCTATATGAGTGGTTCAAAAGAGGTAAAATTACACCGAAATGAACATACACTAGTGAATTACATCTCAAATCGAAATGATTTCTTTTGAACATAGAATTCTTAGTGAATATAGATTAAAAATTGCAAAAATTGAGACCCTGGTAAAGTCAATCATGGCCCATAGAGAACCTAAAGGTGAGGAAGCCAAAGGAGCATCAGAATTTCTCGAAGTATTAATTTCTGAGACAGATAATTACTACAAAAATAATAGTGAAATTCTATCAAATAATGGAAAAAGACCTCATGCCCGCTCACGTCTTCCAGAAACAAAATCATGGAATGAAAATGTTGAAAAATTCTATGAAAAAAATCCCCGTAGAAGACCAAGAAAATAACTAATCAAGAAATGATCAAATATATGAAAAATTTAGAAAAAATATGATTGCAACAAAATCAAAAGAACTCAAAGAATTAGAAAAAAAGCTCAGCAGGCAAACAAAAGAGAAATCAGAAAATAAAATCAAAGAACTTCTTGCAAAAAAAAATATAGATTATGATACAATTACAATGATTTTGAATGTTTTTAAAAAATCTAAATTTAAATGGTTAGATGAACATTTTGAAATATTTGATTCAAGACCTGAAGAATTTAGAGGTAAAGAATTACCAAATAACAATAGAGAGTGTTTAATGCTTGGGATGAGGTTAGGGACCATGAGAAGTAAAGTCATACTTAATCTAAAAGGAATGCAACTAACAGAAAAACATCGTCATACCATAGATGAATTAATTTGGAATCTTATATGGTATCAATGGAAAGAGGCAAAAGAGATCAATAATTTTTTGTTAAAAGAAAAATGACTAACGAAGAACTAGTAAAAAAATTCTACATTGCATTTAAAGAAAATAACATCAAAGAATGTTTAGAAATATGTGATGATGAAATTGAATGGATAACTGCTGAAGGAATGCCAGAAGGTGGAATGATTAAAGGAGTAAAACAAGTGTTTGAGAATTATTTCCCAAAAATGTTATCAAATTTTCAAGAATTTCATGCAATCCCAGAACAAATCACAGCATTACAAGATCACATCATGGTTAATGGAAAATATCAAGGAATATCAAAAATAGGAAAAAAATTCAATGTTGAATTTTCACACATCTATTTGATTAAAAATAACAAAATTATTCAATTTAGACAATTCACAGATACAAAAATTATTCAAGAGTCATTAAAGTAATAATTTATTAAATTATTCTAATGGTGTAAATGAATTTTTGTAACAATTAGCATTTGCTTTAAGTTGAGCATCAACTATTGTTTTTGAGAAATTATGAACTTTCATCATATGTTCTGGAATATCATCACATTCTGTTTTACAAGTTCTACACATGTATTTCATATCTATGCCTGTAAATTTTAGACCATATACAAGGGTTTGTTTAAAAAATGACTAATTGGTTGAATATTTTTTCTAGGCTAGATTGTTCAAATAGTACTTTTCAATTCGCTCTTGCATAGGCTCAACATAGTCATCACAGTTTTTGATGAATTCCTGCCTAGTGTTTTTTTCACTACTAACAAGGATAACCACCTGGTTGATTTTTTGTCCAGTGACTTCATGAAACATTTGAGCATAACAAGTGGTTTGTAGATAATACTCATACATGTAATCATCAATTTGGGGTTTTCTTTTTGTTTTATAATCAATGATAGATAATTCACCATTGTAATATGCAATCAAATCACTAGTACCAGCCACTTTTAATTTATCAGAATACATTCTTTGTTCAATGCTGGTAACATCAGAAATATTTTCTAAAAAGGGTTTAAGATTATGAAAATGTGCAATTGGTAGTAAATCAAATTCCTCCAAGGATAGTTTAGCACTCAAATAATCTTCGATGATTTTATGTGATTGAGTACCAATATGTTGAGATTGTTCTGTGATATATTGGTGAGCAGGTTCATTTGCTTTCCAATTTTTTAGACCGTTTTTTTTATCTTCAGATGAAGTTGCAGATAAAATAGTACTAATTGAAGGATAGACATCATCAAATTTTGTTTGATACCAATGACCATCTTCCCTATCAAGCAGTGTTGGTTCTCGAGTCTTTAGCATTTGAGTAAAATTTACCATATGTATGATTCTAAATTAACAGTAATTTAATGATTATAGAAAAAATTATTTTAACATTTTTTGAAATTTTTCAAATTCCGATCTAGTTTTAACAAATTGATCAGTCATTATTGTTTGCAATAAAAACAAATTCTCTAATTTGTTATTTATCATAGCAATTGATTCAGTGAAAATTACAGCATCAATGAATTCATCATTAGGATATACAGTGTATTCAAAACGATCATCATCTGTTTGAATTTTTAATTTAAAACCCAGAAATAATCCTAATTCATCATCCTTGTTTAGAAATCCCACCAAACTCGCTCGTAATGATGAATTTTTTTGAAGTGAATCATATCGTGATTGGTTTTGAATATTTTCATCAATAATACATGCTACAGGCGTCCCATCAACATGTAAAACAGTAGATTTGTGAGTCGGGATGAATTCTTCTGAATCAGGCATTTTGTCTAAAGGCAATTTTTCTCACCTATATCAAACCGCCAATCAAAGCAAGACCTACAAGGATCGCACTAACCCCAATTGCAATTTCAACAAACTTTGACATTAATTTTAGAGAAAAGATAGTTGTAATAAAGATCTAGTTTTGAAAATGTGTAGTAATGAATAGCAGATTACATCAAATCAGCTAACACAGTTCATTGCATTTTTCTGAATAGTGTATTGCAATGTGATGGAATTGATATCTATATTTTGAAGCACTTTGATTGACTTTTGATTTATACAAAAAGAAATTCAGTTTGTTTGAGTTAGATGTGTTCATTGGTTTAACTCTACAAACTTAGTTTTGATTTTGTGATCCCATTCATTCAGTTTTTCTTGCAAAGCTTCTTCTGATAGTTGATGCATCTCTATTGCTCTAAGAATTGCATCTCGTGCTTCGCACAAATCATCAAAATCAGGGTTTGTTTCTCTCAAGGTGACAAAATCAGTCATTGGAAGAATTAGGGTTATCTTATTGTAATAATATCTAGTAAACTAATTTGATCAAATTGAGTAAATCTAAGGTCAATTTTGCAGTTATGATTTAAGATTTTATTGTAAATTTTTCACTATCTTTAATTCATTAATGGTTAGTTAGCTAAAATCAACAACAATGAAATTTTGTTCTAAATGTAATACAAAACTTACACAAAATTTAGGCGATGTAGGAGCTCCTGGAATTTGTCCCAAATGTACCCCAGAGTTGATAATTCCAAAAAAACCAACATACGGAGTAAATTATTCAGGAAGAACAAAACAATGCTCCAAAGGATGTGGGGCCGAAATCTATTGGGATGAGGAGTTCAAATCAGATAGCGGTAAATTTATTCCAATTGATGCAAGGACAGATGAACCCCACAGATGTGATGGGCCAACTGCTTCAACTGAGTCATATTATCCAGATGAAATAAAAAAAGCCAAGAAAATAATTCCACCAAAACCCAAAATTTTCTTACCGCCTGAAATTCTCTTTGATATTAATAAAATCCCAAAATCATTAATTGAAAACGATAAAATTTTTGAGCAAATCATTCAAGGACACAAAGAAGAGACGTTAGGGATTATTCATTATGAAAGGCGGGTTGCACCAGAACCTGAGAAAATCCCAGTAGAGGAATTACATGATGTGTTATCAGAGAAAATTATTTCAGGATTAAAAAAATACGGGTTTACAGGGTTATTACCATTTCAAAATGAGTCAGTATACTCTATTCTTGAAGGCAAAAATACAATAATTTCAGCACCTACGGGTTCAGGAAAAACAGAAGCGTTTAGTATTCCAATTTTAGAAATGATTTCAAAAAATCATGAAGTAGGTGTTTTTGCATTATTTGTATATCCACTTAATGCATTAATTGATGATCAAGTATCAAAAATTTCAGATTTAGTTTACAAATGTGGATTACACGACAAAATTGCAGTATATTCAATTCATGGAGGTCAAAGTACAGAATACAAAAACATGATACTAGAAGAGGCTACCAAAAAAGCAGTAATTATTGCTACAAATTTTGATTTTATCAATTACCATTTAATTTTACAAGATAAAAAATGGAATGAATTATTCAAAAATGCAAAAATCATTGTAATGGATGAAGCTCATTCATACACCAGTTTTCATGGTTCAAACGTCTACTATGTTTTAAAAAGAATGAAAAGATATATGAAAAAAATTCAATTCATAGGATCTTCTGCAACTTTGGATAATTCTAAAGAGTTTTTTTCAAATATGTTTGATTTACCTCAAGATTCATTTTCATATATCAAAAGCAAATACAGACGAAAACAAAACATGCACATGTTTTTTATCATGCCAAGAAAGTATGGGCAAAGAACTACAATGGAGTTATTATCATCAATTTGTTACAAAAATAAGTCAACACAACTAATCTTTAGTAATTCACATAATGATGCAGAATTTCTTGCATCAAATGTAGAGGAATCAAATCAAGATATTAGGATTCAGATACATCGTGGAGGTCTTGATCAAAATGATAGAAAACTCTATGAGACACAAATGAAAAGTGGTGAGTTAGATGCACTTTCATGTACTCCAACATTAGAACTTGGAATAGATATTGGACATGTGGATGTGGTAATTTCAGCATTCAAAAGTGAATTTGATTCATTTGTTCAAAGAATAGGACGTGCTGGAAGAAAAGGACAAAAATCCTATGCCATATGCGTATTTGACCCAGAAGATGCAACATGTCATTACTTTGCCAGGCACATTGATGAGTATCTATCACAAAATCACATAATTCCAATTAACAAAGAAAATGCAATAATTTCAGACAAACATATTGAATCAATTGAAGTTGAAAAAGAATCAGCTAATGAATCAGATAAATCACAGTATTTTGATTTTGCAGAAAGTGTAAATCTTCGAGGAACATCAGGAGAAATTACAATTTATTATAATTCAAGAAAAATTGGTACCCGCAGTGTACCCATCGGATATTATCAACTACATCAAAAGGCAATTTATCATTTTAACAAAAATAATTATGAAGTAACTTCACTGATTAAATCACAAAATGGTGCTAGAGCATATCTTACTAGAACTACAGAAAAACAAAAAAGGACAATACCAATTGTTCGTACAACAATTATCCAAACATCAAAAAGAAATGAAATAAACAAAAAAGTTATTTTAAAAAATAAAAAAATTTCATTAAGATATGGAGTTATAGATTTAGATAGAACAATTTCAGGTTATCTCAAAGGAAACTATAATGAATCTACAGATAAATTTGAAACACATAATGGAAATACAGTATCTGGTTGGAGAAATTTTCATTGGAAATCAAAGCATTCATCAGTTAGTATTGAATTACCACCAGAAATCACATCAAAAGTATCTGCTGATGGAAAAAGTCCAATTACATCAGACTCTAGAGTTCATACCATTACACATGTTTTACTTAATGCAAGTAAAATTTTAACAAAATCAGAATCAAATGACATTGATGCATATTATGAAAAAGGAGTAATCTATCTGTATGACAATTCATCTGATGGATATAATGGATGTAGTAAAATAATTTATGATAAATTCACAGAAATTCTAAAGGCATGTTTTTCTCTCATAAATGATTGTGATTGTTCCAAAGATAAAGATGAAGAATGGGGAGGATGTCCAAAATGTACATTTACTACAAACTATTGCCAGACAAAAAATCGCCAACTCTCAAAAGATAAAGCAAAAAAGTTCTTCTCAGAAATTATTTAGGCATAAAATTTTAGAATCATTGTTCATCGATTTTTTTATTATAATCATCTATTTTCTGATTATACTCATCAATTTCGATATTTTCAGCATCAGTTGAGTCAAATAATTCAGGATTTTCATCTTGTGCTTTTTTCATTAATTTTTTAAAAGTATCAGGATCATCTTTTTGCAAGTCTAAGAGGATTTTTCCAATAGAATCATCAAGATTACTCATAAACCATCTAGAAACTAATGTTATTTTTATTATACTAAAATAACAAGAGTACAAGGAAAACACGCTTACACAGACGTAGCATAACATGATTGTGTTTTCCAAACCAATTATTCTACGACGCAGAACATCTGGCTTCTTGTTATTACTACTACAACAATATGATATTTAACAATGATCCTGATTATTACAGGAAACAATCAAGCGTGTTTTCCAGTAAAACAATTTTTACAGATTCTGCTACCAAGCCTTGTTTTAATAAATTTTATTTGTTCTTCAGTTAATCGTCCATGTTGTACTAAATTTAACAAATCATCAGATTGAATTATTTTAAAATTATCATTACAATTACAAACTGTGCATTGGCAATCAGTTTTTTCACCCATGAATATAATTTTATTAAAACGGAGTTAAAAACAACTCTACATCAAAATATTATTTCATAGTAAATGCAGACATCCAGAATTGTATTATTTTTTTATTTGATTCTTCAAAAGATTTTGCATGATCATTCCAAGTTTTTGCATTTTTCTTGCTTGCCTCTATTGTAGATACAACAATTTTGTTGCATACATCTCTGTATTTTGTAGCTTCTTCATGAAGATTAGATATTATAGAATTCAAAGGAGCAGATGCAGAATAATCATATTTTGATTTTGATGTAAATTCTTTGAACAATGAAAGATTCGAGTTGAAGGAATTTTTCCAAATTTTATAGTATTCATTTTGTAAATCAAACAAAATTTGTTGAAAATGGTGAATATTATGTTCAATTTCTGAGAAATGTTGAGATGTAATTTTATCAATTAATTGAAAATTATTATTTTTTTCAGTATTTTCACTCATAGTATAAAGTTGGATTTATCTAATTAAAATAAATTGCCTATACACAACTAACTAAGATATCAATTTTCAATGAAAAGATAAGAACAGAAAATGCAGGCACAGAAATATCACGGGTTTAGATTTCTCAAATCTAAACATTTTGAATCGTATTCACCAAGGTATTGTTTACCGCCAATTTGTGCATCTTTGATGTATAATTCACATGTTTGAGTGTCTATCAGAGTAGTTGATTGTTGATTTCCCATAAATTGTACTATCAATACAACAACAAGGATAATTATCAAAATTATAGGTAATCTTTTTTGAGATATATCCACAAATTTGCAAGATCAGATTTTAACATAAAAGTATTGATCAAAACAAGTAAGAACTCTAAAATTAGATTTTAGATAAGATTTTCTTTTTCTTTTCTTGGAATTCTTGAGTAGTAAGAATGCCTGCTTTTTTTAGTTGGCCTAATTTTTCAAGTAATTCCAAATTTTGTGCGATTTTGGCACTTGATTTTTTATTTAACTTTGATTTTAGTCTGGTACTTTTTTTTACGATTCTTTGAGAAATCTCAAATCCTTTCTTTTTTGCATGGCGAATAATTTCTTCTGATTTTTCTCGAGTAACATCATCAACTAATTTGTGGTTTTTTGCCATTTTACCAAGCTCACTTGTTTTCTTTTTTGCAAGATTTGCCTGAATTTTGAGATCTTTTACTAGTTCATTTTTTGATTTTTGTTTGAATCGTCTAGTGTACTCTTCAATAATTAATACAGGAAATGGAGTAAATTCAACATCAGAATAGTATTTGATAACAGTATCATCAGGTAATGTTTTGAGATATTCTTTAATGGATTTTTCAGATTTCAAATTCATAAATTAACTCAACAATAATACTCTTAAAAAGATTCAACTAACCTACCAAAGATTGCCTTGTTGCTCCAAAAGGGACTGATATTTTTTGGATACAGTCTCAAAAGTTTGAGAATCATAATTCGCACCTTGAAAGTTAACTGAATCTAAAAGTGCACCATCAAAATTAGCATGCCTGAGATTAACACCCCCCAAATTGGCATTACTCAAATCTGTATTTCTTAAATCAGAATAAAACAAATCAGATGATTGTAAATCAGCATCTTGAAGCATTGCACCATATAGTTCGGCATCCCATAATTTTGCATTAGACAAATTGATGTGTCTCAAATCAGAACCTCTCAATTTTACATAAAACAAAATTGTATGACTCAGATTGGCATTACTCAAATCACAGCAACTCAGGTCTGCATCATGAATATCCCGATTTGAAAGATCAACTCCACTCAGATTAGAATCAGACAAATCCCTTCCAATCAAGTCTTCATACTCAAAATTTACTTTGGTGAGGTTTCGTTTTCGAAATACGTCATCAGGCTTCATAAATTATTGGGAAATTATCTAGTATCTAATTTCTGCTATAGATAGTCTTAAGTTTAGAATCAAAATCAACAATGCATGGTTAAATCACTAGGTGATTTCAACAAGAAATTATCGTCATCAAATGATCTAAATAATATCAAATGGTCATTTAAAAATACAGAGTCTCAGAGGGTAAAAAAGAAAAAGAAAGAAAATACAACTGCTACAAATATTATTTATACAGAAACAGAAACAAAACAAGTTGAAAAATTATTCATAGTAGAAGAAAATGAAAATGTGCAATCAAATAAAACTACAGGGAAAAAGCATCAACATTCAGATATAACAAATTGTAAAATTGAGCAAGGCTGGAAACGAAAAGCAAGATAAATCAAAAACCATAATATTCAGACCATTGATGATCTAGTTTGTAAATAATTTTCCATGCCAGTCTATCAATATTCACAGAAGGTTCTGCAATAACTAGTAAAATGTATCTTCCAATTGGAAAACTAATCATTACAACTTTTTCTCGTCTTGATGAAGAATACTTTACTCTTCCAAAATTTGCATCAAAGCCAGATCTGTTTGCAGCTCTGTGAGCTAATTGGGAATATATTTTTCGTCTATCTTTATCAGTTTCAAGCGGGATGACACCAGGTTTCATATCTCCTGCAAGTAATTCCCCTTCTGAATCAATTAATCCACAAAATCTAATTTCAGGTTCTACCAAAATGTCTTGAATCTTTACTTTAGTGTCTTCAAGTGGAAATGATTCATCCATAGAAAATAAGGGTAGGTTTCTACTAAAATAGGTTGTAAATTATTTTATAACAAATCCAATAGCATTCAAATTTTAAAATAAGAGACGGGAGCCATATGGCTCAAATATTAGTGTGAACTTGTTTTGGAAGTTTTTTCATCACAGTTTTACAAAGAGTCTCAGATGAATAATCAATCCCATGTTCATCAGTCATATGCGATTGGTAGCCATAAACTACTGAATCCACATCCCCATCTAGAGAATAATCGCAATCAAAGCCATAATCCTCACATCTGATATTGACCATATTATGAGGATAGTATTATATGATAAAAGTATGATCAAATCAGAAAAAAATCGATGTGGATATTACAAGAAATTTCATTCAATATTGAAAAATTTTCAAAAAAAGTCTAGTAGCCTTCTTCTCCAGGGAAAAGAAGACACCAATAATTTGCACTAGTTTTTGCAGATATTTTTTGTCCAATTTTACATGGACCAAATACCTTTCCTGCAGCCAACTCTGACTGATAGTTTGGTACTCTTTGAATCTGTTTGACTATTGCTGGTGTTACAAAAAAAGAACTCACCATTTGTCCATTTACATCAAAAGATTCCACAGTATCTATGACATTGTAATCAGTCATGCCATCTTCTCCAATTGACTCTTTTGGAGTATACGGAGATGGTTTTCCTCTGTTTGTTTTAAAATCTTTGATGTTGACTATTTTGCCCAGTATTTTTCCAATACCTACGGCTTTGGATTGTTCTTGTGGTTTGTTGTAATCACCCAAGTTGATTTGAGTTTGTGTCGTTTCGTTCATTTGTGATTATTGTAATTAGTAATGAATTTCTAAAGAATCATTTGTTTTGAATGATGGTAAGTAATAGTCAACAGTATTTCCAAAATTAAATGGGATTAAATGGTACAAAATAATTTTTTGCAAATTCAAAAAAAATGAAAAAAGAAAAAAATAGGCTACTGTAATGGATAATGAACATCACAAAACAAGGCAGTTCCATGAGGAAGAGTTTTTGCAGTTATGCTGTGACCATCTTCTAGACCCTTGCCACAGACATAGCATTCTACTTTAGATACAGTACTCTTTGATTCAAGAATTTGTAAATTCTGAAATATTGGTTGAGTTATTCGCTGCATCATAGAGTAATATCGATCAACTTGACTATAAAGGTACCGTACTATACGGTAACCAACTCACGCCTGATAAATCAACTATTTTGAAGTAATAAAGAGAGGATCAAATCTTCTTACCAATTTAAATAATAAACCTACAAAATTTCTTTCATGGGTGGACACCTTTGGAAAGACATCAGCAAAAGTAATACCCCTAGATTTATCTGAAAATCAATTTCAAATTTACAATAAAATTTCTCGTAATTATTCACATTCATTTCTCTTTGAATCATTAACAGGTCCAGAAGTTCTAGCTGAAACATCAGTGATGGGTTTTGATCCAAAAATAATCCTCAAAGGGTATACAGATAGAGTAGAAATTATTCAAAACGGGAAAACTCAAACTATCCAAACATCAGACCCATTTGCTGAATTAAAAAAACTACTTGGAAAATCAGATGATCAAAGTTACAGGTATCTTGGAGGGGCAGTAGGTGTTGTAAACTATGATGCAATAAGATTGGTAGAAGATATTACTGATAAGCATAATTCATCTCAACCATTAATGGAATTTGGAATTTATGATGATGGGATAATTTATGATAATCTACACAAAAAACTATTTTATTTTTATCATGAGGAAAATAGATTTGATAAAATTATTATGAATGATGATACATTTGGTGAATTTCAATCAAGTGAAGTAACGCCAAACATGGATAAGTCAAAGTTTTCAGAGATTGTCAACAAGGCAAAAAAATACATCCATGATGGAGATATTTTTCAAGTTGTATTGTCTCGTAAATTTGCATTTGATGTTACAGGAGATAATTTAACACTATACAAAACATTACGAAAACTAAATCCATCACCTTACATGTATCATCTAAAACAAGATACAAAAACAATCATTGGGGCATCCCCTGAAATGCTAGTTAGAATTACAGGAGATAAAGTAGAGACATTTCCAATTGCAGGAACTAGAAAGGTTACAGATAATGAAGAAAAAAACAAACAACTTTCTGAGGAATTAATTAATGATGAAAAAGAATTAGCAGAACACACCATGCTTGTAGATTTGGGTAGAAATGATATTGGTAGAGTGTGCAGATATGGGACAGTTCATCCAGAATCTTTAATGCAAATAAAACGATTCAGTCATGTTCAACACATAGTTAGTCATGTAGTAGGTAATTTAGATACGAAAAATGACATGTTTGATGCGTTTCAAGCAGTATTTCCTGCAGGAACAGTTTCAGGGGCACCAAAGGTTAGAGCCATGCAAATTATTGATGAATTAGAAACAGAGTCTCGCGGACCATATGCAGGAGCTGTAGGATATTTTTCAAATAATGGATGTTGTGACTTTGCAATTGCAATTAGAAGTATATTCATTGAAAACAACAAGGGATTTGTACAATCAGGAGCAGGAATTGTATCAGATTCTATTGCAGAAAATGAATTCAAAGAAACAGAACACAAAGCAGGAGCAATGCTTCAGGCATTAAAGGAGGCAAATTGAAATTCCTAATTATTGATAATTATGATTCATTTGTGTACAACATTGCACAGTATTTGGGAGAATTAGGAGTTAATTGCGATGTTATTAGAAATGACAAAATTACAATATCACAAATAAAAGAGAAAAATTATGATGCGATAATAATTTCACCAGGTCCTGGAACTCCTGAAGAGAAAAAATATTTTGGAGTCTGTTCAGAAGTTATTGCAGATATGGGAAGTAGTACTCCAATTTTGGGAGTGTGTTTGGGACATCAGGGAATCATTGCAGCGTTTGGAGGCAAAGTGACAAATGCAGGATGTGTCAGACATGGAAAGACAAGCCCTGTAAATCATACAGATTCAAAATTATTTTCTAATGTAAAAAACCCATTTAGAGCAACTAGATATCATAGTTTGGTTGGAGACAAAACAGTAATTCCAGATGTGTTAGAGGTAACTGCAACAGCTGGAGATGATGGGGAAATAATGGCTATTCAGCACAAAGATTATCTAATTCAAGGTGTACAATTTCATCCAGAATCAATAATGACTGAAGATGGAAAAAAAATCCTAGGAAATTTTGTAAAACAAGTTGAGGAAAGAAAATGATTTCAGATTTGATTTTAAAATTACAAGAAAAAACAGATCTGGCATACGATGAAGTAAATAACATCATGACAGATATATTATCAGGAAAAACTACCGATATTGAAAATATAGATTTTCTATCAAAACTTGCAGTAAAGGGAGAAACAGATGATGAGTTATTGGGAATGCTAGACAAGATGCAAGAGTTTTCCCTCAAAGTTGATACAAAAAATTCAGGAACTGTAATTGATATGTGCGGTACTGGAGGAGATGCATTACAGACATTCAACGTTTCAACTACAGCATCATTTGTAGTTGCAGCAGCTGGAGGAATTGTTGCAAAGCATGGTAACCGTTCAAGTTCAGGAATATCAGGTAGTGCAGATATTTTTGAGTATTTTGGGTATGATTTAGGCACAAATCCTGATCAAATTGCAACAATTTTGCAAAAACATAACATCTGTTTTATGTTTGCACAAAAATTTCATCCAGCAATGAAGTATGTGTCTGCTGCAAGAAAACAGCTAAAAACAAGAACTGCATTTAATTTACTTGGACCATTATCAAATCCTGCAAATGTAAAAAATCAACTAGTAGGAGTTTTTTCAATAGAATATCTTGATAGATTACCATTACTTCTAAAAAGAAAAGGCGCAAAAAATGTCATGACAGTTCGTTCTGATGATGGAATGGATGAATTCTCAACATCTGCAACAAACCGTGTATGTATACTGCGTAATGATAAAGTGTTGATGAATGCAATTGACCCCGAAGTTGTAGGATTGCATAAATCAAAATTATCAGATATTCAAATTAGTACCAAACAAGATGCAATAGAATCATTTGTTGGAGTACTAAATAATACTGCAAATCAAGCAATGATTGAAACTACAGTACTTAATGCAGCAGGAGGGTTAATTGTTGGAAATATTGTAGATAATTTTGAAGAAGGTGTGGAATTAGCACTAAAGACAATTAAAGATGGCAAAGCCATCGCACTACTGGAGAAGTTTGTTGCAGACACTGGAGATAGTACAAAACTAAAGGAGATTAATAATGGCTGAAAATATTTTGAGAAAACTAGTAAACAATTCACAAATGGCAATTGATGATGGAGTGTATGATGTTGAGGCAGATTTAGAAAAATCTACAAAAGATTTCAAACAAATCATAAAATCAAATACACATGCAACACTGCTAACTGAGATAAAATTTGCATCCCCGTCTCTAGGTAAAATTAGAACTCAAAGTGATCCTGCAAGTATCGCAAAAAAGATGATTTCAGGAGGCTCAAAAGCACTGTCAGTATTGACTCAACCACACCTGTTTCACGGCTCACCAGAATATTTCATGAAAGTCAGGAGTGCAGTAGATGTGCCATTACTAATGAAAGACATCATGATTGATAAAATC
This sequence comes from Nitrososphaerota archaeon, assembly GCA_018668425.1. GTDB lineage: Archaea > Thermoproteota > Nitrososphaeria > Nitrososphaerales > Nitrosopumilaceae > Nitrosopumilus. Next base: position 26,077 of record JABJDB010000098.1, read on the forward strand.
CAAATTGATGCTGCAAAAAAAATTGGCGCAGATTACATGTTGGTAATTCAGTCACTTTTTGACCAAAATTTCCTATCAGATATTGATGAGTTTATCGCATATGGACACAAACAAGGATTAGAAATTTTACTTGAAGTACACACAAAACAAGAATTTGAAAATGCACAAAAAACAGAAGCAGACATTATTGGGATTAATAATAGAAATCTAGATACTTTGGATATAGATCTTAAAACAACAGAAACGGTTCTTTCAGGATTTGAAAAATCAAGAATAATCTTATCAGAAAGTGGGATTGAAACACCTGAAGACATTCAATATCTAAAAAAATGCGGAGCTGATGCATTTCTGATAGGTTCAAGCATTATGAAAAGTGATAACATTGAAGAACAAGTAAAAAAATTGGTGAATGCATATTGAAATATCCAAAAGATGGTAAATTCGGAGAATTTGGTGGGAAATACATCCCAGAAACACTAGTTCCAGCAATTGAAGAGTTGGAAGAAAATTATCTCAAATTCAAAAATGACAAAAAATTCAAAAAAGAGTTAGATTACTATCTTACAGTATATGCTGGAAGACCAACTCCACTATACTATGCAAAAAATTTGTCAGAAAAAATTGGTGGTGGAAAAATCTATCTCAAAAGAGAGGATTTGCTACATGGGGGAGCTCACAAAATAAACAATACACTAGGTCAAGCATTACTTGCAAAAAAAATGAATAAAAAAAGAATCATTGCTGAAACTGGTGCAGGACAACATGGTGTTGCAACAGCAATGGCATGTGCTGCTTTAGGATTAAAAGCAGAGGTATACATGGGATACAAGGATACAATTCGTCAAAAACTCAACGTATTTCGAATGAATTTACTAGGTTGTAAAGTACATCCAGTGAAATCAGGTTCTAAAACCCTCAAGGATGCAATCAATGAGGCAATCAGAGACTGGATTACAAATGTTGAAAATACATACTATTTGTTAGGCTCAGCAGTTGGCCCCCACCCATATCCAGTAATGGTTAGGGATTTTCAAAGTGTAATCGGAAATGAGATAAAATCACAAATGAAAAAAATTAACAATAAAACACCAGACAGCGTCATTGCATGTGTTGGTGGAGGATCAAATGCCATTGGAACTTTTTATCCTCTAGCTGATACAAATTCTGAAATTATTGGAGTCGAAGCTGCAGGTCATGGACTAAAGTCATCAAAACATTCAGCAACATTGTCAGCTGGTTCCAAGGGCGTAATCCATGGAATGATGACATATCTGTTACAAGACAAAGAAGGACAAGTTACAGAAACTCATAGTATTTCAGCAGGGTTAGATTATCCAGGAGTAGGACCTGAACATGCATACTATAAAGATACAAAACGAGTAAAATATCATTCAGCAACAGACGTTGAAGTCATTGATGCATTTTTGTTATTAACAAGAACTGAAGGAATTATCCCAGCATTAGAATCAGCTCATGCAATTGCAGAAGCTGTAAAAGTTGCAAGAAAATCAAAACCATCTGAATCAATTGTGGTTACATTATCAGGAAGAGGAGATAAAGACGTTGAAGAAGTGCAAAATTATTTGAATAAACATGACAAGAATTAAAGAAAAATTTTCAGCACTTGAATCACAAAATGAAAAAGCTCTAATTGCATATATCATGGCAGGATTCCCAAATGAAAAAGCAACCATAACAACAGTAAGAGGGTTAGTTAAAGGAGGTGCAGATATTATTGAATTAGGTTTCCCATTTTCAGACCCATTAGCTGATGGTCCAGTTATTCAAAATGCAAGTACTATCTCATTACAAAAAGGAACTAAAATTGCAAAGTTTTTTGCACTAGTCAAAAAAATCAGAAAAGAAACAGATATTCCAATTATACTTATGACATATACCAATATTCTATACCACAAAGGATATGACAAATTCATTTTTGAGGCTAAAAAAGCAGGTATTGACGGATTTATCTTACCTGATATGTCAGTTGAAGAATCAAAAGAATATCTAAAATCTGCAAAAAATAAAGCAGATACAATATTTCTGATATCTCCAAATACAAGTAAAAAGAGAATTGAAAAAATATCAAAAGTTTCATCAGGGTTTTTGTATCTTGTAGCAGTTTATGGAACAACAGGAGTCAAAACAGGAGTAAAATCATATACAATTAATGCAATTAAAAACGTCAAAAAACAAACCAAAGGAAAAATTCCAATAGGAGTAGGATTTGGCGTATCAACACCAGAAGATGTAAAAAAATACATCAAGGCAGGAGCTGATGCAGTAATTGTTGGAAGTGCATATCTAAAATTAATTGAAAAAACATCTCAAAATCAACTTGAGGCAAAAATTACAGCATTTACAAAATCACTAAAAAAACAAACTAGAGCCACCTAAGTATAATGTACAAAAAAATACTCAAAAAAATTCTCTAAAACTTTTTTGAAATAAATTAAATTAATTTACAAATGTACAGATCAATAAAATAAAAATAATTAAAAAATTCTAAACTATTAAAAAATTTGCTCAGAACGTTTTGTTCCCCTATTGTAAATAATTACCTTAGACGATTGAAATGATTCAAGTTTAGGCAATTTTGTTATCCACAAAGATCTAGTACCTCTTGATGAAGTGATTCTAGGACCATTTCTGTCTTGAGAGATTCGGGATTGTGTAGTTTTATCCTGAACAAACCGATTAGATGAATTTAGTTCCATATTCATGGTTTTTGTGCCTTTATTGCAACAAATTCTCATACTTGTCATATACTCATACTTTCATTTTTAAATATAATCTTATGGTAGTATTTTATGTTGAGCAATAGGTAAAATATTTTTTCGAGTAACGAATGAAGAATCTAGGCTCAATAATTAAAATCTAAAAAGATTCAAAGGTTTACTTCGAATCAAAAACAAAACAGAAAACAACCCAGCACTCAAAATACCCATTGCTAAAAATCCAAATTCAGGAATTACATATGCACCCATAATTTTGATTTCTTTTGAATGAGGGGCTATTGGAATAATTAATTTAATTCCAGTAGAGGTTTCTTCAGAATCAAAGTCAGTCATTTGTCCATCAACCCAAACAGTGTTTGGATTTTTAATTAATTCTGAAGGTAAAATGAATGTGATTTGTTCATTTTCAGTATCACCTGAAATTGTAAATGTCAATGTTTTTTCATCAGGATTAACATAAACAGCATTTTGTAAATTAGTATCCAAGATGTATTTTACCTCAAAACCTAATCCATCATCAGAGTATCCGGATGCAATTTTATCAATTGCCTGAACACTTCCAGGATTTTTTATTACATGTACTACACCATTCATCCAAGGATGAAGGTTACAATAATAATAGAAGTCACCTAAATTATCAAATTGTTGAGTGTATGACTCACCAGCGGTAAAAAAACCACTATCAAAAACACCGTTTTCATCATCCATTGTTAGACTAGTGGTTTCACCTGAACGAGAAACAGATGTTATGGTGTGAAATGCAGAATCAGCATTATGCCAAGTAATTGAATTTCCAGGAAATACAGTTACCTCACCAGTAGTTATTCCTGTAGATTGTTCTGTCCAAAAATAAGCAGCATTAGGGTCAGATGCACCAGAAGGTATTTTGATCTCAGATGTAACTTCAGCAAATACAGTGTTAGTAGCACCAAACATGACAAGTAATACAGGTAAAATAAAAAGCAATTTCATAAATCAAATGTAATCAAACAGGTATTTCAACTGTTCCCATACATCAAAACATACAAAAACTAGATGTGCGTTTCATTAATGTGCAGACGAAGTTTATTTTTGTCACAGGTGGTGTGATGTCTGGCCTTGGTAAAGGCGTAACAACTTCCTCTATTGCAAAATTATTACAATTAGCAGATCAAAAAGTATCATGTATCAAAATAGATCCATATCTGAATTATGATGCAGGAACAATGAATCCAGTAGCTCATGGAGAAGTCTTTGTCACCGATGATGGAGGCGAATGTGATATGGACATAGGAAATTATGAGAGATTTCTAAATCAAGATATTCCAAAAAGTCACAACATTACAACGGCTCAAGTTTATTCATCTGTAATTGAAGCAGAAAGAAAAGGAGATTATTTGGGAGCATGTGTTCAGATAATTCCACACATTACAGATGAGATAAAAAACAGAATCAGGAAAATTGCTGAAGATGAAAAATTAGATTTTCTGATTGTAGAATGTGGAGGAACAGTTGGAGATATTGAATCATTACCATTTCTTGAAGCATTAAGACAAATGAAAGTCGAAGAAGGCCCACAGGGAGTAATTTTTGTTCATGTCACATTGGCACCATCACTTGATGTTGTAGGAGAGCAGAAAACAAAACCAACTCAGCATAGTGCCCAAGAATTAAGAAGAATAGGTATTCAGCCAGACTTTTTGGCAGTAAGGTGTTCATTACCATTAGAAGAAAAAACAAAAAAGAAAATTGCAATGTTTACAAATGTCACAGCAAGTGATGTACTATCATGTCATGATGCAAAATCAATTTTTGAAGTACCACAAATGTTGTATGACCAAGGGATAATGGATTCAATATTTACAAAGTTTGGTAAAGTTGGAATGCTTAACGCATCATCTAATTGGGATAAATGGAATACTATTGCACAAAATATGGTAAACCATGAAGACAACAAAGTCAAAATCGCAATGGTTGGAAAATATGTTACATTAACGGATAGTTATGTTAGTGTGAATCATGCATTAAAACATGCAGGGGCAGAAATTGGAAAATCAATTGATATTGATTGGATTGATTCAGAAACAATTACAGATTATTCTACATTATCAAAGTATGATGGAATTCTAGTTCCAGGAGGATTTGGAACACGTGGTTCTGAAGGAATTATTGAAACTGCAAATTATGCACGAGAAAATAATATCCCATATCTTGGAATATGTTTTGGATTCCAATTAGCAGCAATTGCATTTGGTAGAAATGTTATGAAGCTAGAAGATAGTAATTCAACTGAAATTAAACCAGATGCAAAAAATCCAATCATAGATTTACTTCCAGAACAAAAAGATGTTTCAGATATGGGAGGATCATTAAGGTTAGGAGCAAATCAAGTATTAATCAAAGAAAATACAAATGCACAAAAAATTTACAGTACACAAACAATTAGCAAAAGACACAGACATAGATATGAAATTAACAAACAATACATTCCAGAATTTGAAAAAAATGGATTGGTATTTTCAGCAGATAGTGATCATGGGAAAAGAATGGAAATGTTAGAAATTCCATCACATAAATTCTATCTAGGTGTACAATTTCATCCAGAGTTTAACAGTAGACCAGGATTTCCTGAAGAATCATTTTCAGCATTTATCAAAGCTGCATCCGAATAATTCTAGTCATAAAACAAATTCCCAATCATGGGTTTTTCGATGTGGGGTTATTAGTCAAGATGAAGGTAGTAAATTAAGAAATTGGCAAAATGTGTTGAATGTTCAGTAGAGTACAAAGTAGGTGTGAATGCATTTTGTTCAGATGATTGTTTTAAAAAAAATATTCAAAAAAGAGTCAATGAAGCTACAAAAAACGACCCATCACACACATCAAGAATTTCAAACCCCCAATAAGTAAAAACACTATTCTATTTTTGAGATTTCATAAATTTTCTGTCTTGCATCTCTAATGGAAACTTTCTTTTTGACATAACCTTTCTTTAGTAAATGACTCAAAGCGAGTCTAACAGTTCTATCAGGAAGTAATGTTTTGTTTGCCAAATCTTTTTGAGTTAAAGATCCTTCATATTCTAAAGTTTTTAATAATAATTTTGAACTTGGAGGCATGCTAAGTAATTCTTCAGCCAAATGAACTTTTTTTGCCAATGCAGAAATTGCAGTAGAATCTTTTTTGAGTCGAATAATTTTTGCTGGAGGAAAAAATTGCGTACATTCTACGGTTTTGTTTACCTTGTATCTATCCAATCCATCCAATACAACTTCACAATGCAATCGTGCAGAGATATCATCAATTTCTATAGAACTATCATTAGATACAATGATTGGTCGTCTTGTAACATCCAAAGAGTTTACAGAAATAATTTCAAAGACTGCAGAATCCTGAAACAATACAGGACCACCAGCAGACATTGAATAAGCTGATGAACCAATTGGTGTAGATACAATAATTCCATCACTGTTATCGTGCCATACTTCTTCTCCATTAACTCGCAAAGTATGTTCCATGAGAATTGCACTTTTTGATGAAAACACTGCAACATCATTTAGTACAGGATATACATTACGTCCATCAATTTTTACTCCTAATCTTGGAACTTCCTCTACAGTGTACTTTTGTTTTTTTAATACACCAACATAACTTGAAAATTCTTTGATATCAATTTGAGCCAAAAAACCACTTGCTTCACCCTCACTAATCCCTAAAATAGGCAAAGTAGAATCAAAAGTTCTATGAAAATAATTTCTGACGCCCTTATCGCCACCAACTACAATGACACAATCAGCTTGTTTTCCCTTTGATTGTTTCATAGAAAATGACGTAATATCAGAGTCATCTAAAATTTTTTTTAATGCCTTTGCAGCAGTGTCATTTGATTGTGAACTGTAAATTCCTATTTGCACAGATCAAATAATTCATCAAGTGTAATAAAAGAATAATGACAGTTCCTGTGTATTATAAATCTCGGAATTTTACTAAATTGTAAAAATATGAGGCATTATTTTGAATTGTTCCTTTTTTAGGGATTTTCTGCAAACCTATATTTTTTGAATCAAGTGCAGCTTGTGCTGCACCACCTGCAAAACACAATGCCCACAAAAAATCTTTTTCCTTAAGCATAGTACAACAAAATGCAGAACAAAAGATATCGCCAATTCCAGTAGTATCATGAATTTGTTTATTGGGTAAAGTAATAGAGTAAACTTTGTCTTTTACCAGTAAAGATACTTCAGATTTGTTTGTCAATAATACATGTTCTACTCCTTTTTTCTGTAGTGCAACCATCATTTCATCATGAGTTCCATTAACAATACATTGTGCTTCTTCAGGATTTACCTTAATTGCATTAATGCCAGATAAGTCAAGATCATTTTTTTCTAAATAGACGTTATTTTGAGAATCTTTTTGTCTCAAAAATCCTTGAGGATCAACAAAAATAAAATTAGAATCTTTTTTGATTTGTCCCAAAACATCATCATTAATTTCATGAAAAATTGGACTTACAAGATGACCATCAGCATTCACATTGGAGTATTCAATTGGATCACATTGATTTTCAAGTTTTAAGGTTCTATCAGAACCTGTAATAGATATTGCAAATTTTGTGGTATCTTTTTGAGATTCAGAATTTATACAATTAATTTTGTGTTCATCAAAGTATTGTTTTGGAAAATTAGGACCAAATTTGGTAAATACATCAACGTCAAATTTGAATTGCCTAGCAGTTATCCCACAATAACAAGCAGAACCACCAATTTGTTCATAATTTGTATCATCAATAGTTATTGTATCAACGGCACAATGGGCAAATACTGCTAATTTCATTTCTATTGATTTGAAATATTACAGATTTAGTTTTTTGCATTAGGTATATCATCATAGCAATCTTTACACAAGGATTCACCTTTTGAAAGAAAAATATCCACACCGGATCTAAAACAATGATGACATAGACCACGCATTACAGATTACATTAGTACGATCTAGAATTAAAAGATAAAGCATTTTTGGATGTTTTTTAGGCATAAATTCAGGTTTTTTTATTAATTATCCGCAAGAATATAAGTAGGCAAATCAGTTTACGTACATGCCACTTAAGCGTGCAAGTAGAGGACGAACCAAGGGAGGAAAAGGATCTTCAGGTGTTGTACAATGTACAAACTGCGGACAAACAGTTCCTAAAGACAAGGCAAAAAAAGTAACATCCAAACTAAATCTAGTTGAACATACATTGGCAAAAGAATTACGAGCACAAGGTGCATACATTGCATCACCAACAGTTCTAAAACACTATTGTATTTCATGTGCAATTCATTTCAAAATTCTAAAAATCAGATCAGCTGATAATAGAAGAAAACGTGGAAAACTTCGTTAGTTATTCCATAAGCTCAAACTTTCGACATTAAACTAGCCTAATTTTACATAGAAAAATAAAAAATTACCAACCTTTTGGCATCAGTATGCAAGTTCTATGAAGATATTTCGTTGTAGTGGTTGTGGAAAGTATGCTAACTACGGATTAGTGTAGAATAAAGTTTAGAATACGACATATCAATTAGTATAACTTAGAAAAAAGTATAGCCAACTAGACTATTTTCTTTTTTCCGTGCCCCACTTAAGGGCAAATTCTTCTTTGGTAAGTTTGATTAAAGATTTGCATTTTAGACATCTACGTGTTTTATTGTTCTTAGAATATCTCCAAAGATGTGGTTCACTTTTTTGATGGCAGTTCATGTATTTCTAAATTCTGTGTTAACTTAAGCGTATTGAATTTATGTGTAAAATTTAGCCCATAATGTTTCTTCCAAGGGACATGAGAGTTTTGAAATTAAGATGAAATCATCCTTTTTTGTTTTTAATGTGATGCCTTACATTTTTTGCAAATAAGTTGAGGTATAGGCTCCTTGTTTAATTTTGCAAGCGAAACTGAATGGTGATGTGCTCTGAATGTAAGGTAGTCTACTTTTTCTTCACAATTACATTTACAGGTACATTTTTTCATAATTACTCTTTTCTTCTTTTTATTTTTTTAACTTAAGCGTATTGAATTTATGTATAAAATTTAGGCCGTAGTCTTTCCCAAAAATACGCTTGTAGATTATCGTCTTTAGTTATTCTCTCTATGGAATCTTTCATTGATGGAATAATGGGAGCTCCAGCTTGTACCCATCTGAATATCAAATCCTCAATGTGTAGTTGCATTGTTTCTAGTTCCATATTCCCACTATCTTTTACAGGTAGGATGTTTACAGGCTGCATCAATATCCTATGTGAATGAGATTAAAGACAAATGGTTATTGTGGAATAAAATTTAGAATTACTTGAAGCTCTCTTTCTGTCTTATTCTGTTACATCGTTCACAAAGATTAAAGTTTTTACCAACACCTCTTGAACTTCTACAACTACATCCACATCTTTTACAAAGGTAATCCATGTATAGATGATTTAGATTACAAACTTAAATTATTCTTTAATATTTTTTGTAGTTACAATCATTCTTTGAACTAGTGTTATTGCTGCAATTATCACTACAATAATTACAGCATATTCCATAAAACCAATTATTCCAATAAATGCAATGACCAGTAATCGTTCTGCTCTTTCACCAATTCCGATGCCTTGGAGTTTTACTTTAATGATATCAGATTTTGCACGGGCGTAACTTACTAGTAATGATAAAGTGATTGCAAGAAATACCAAATAAGGTTCAGCGTATCCACCAACTAAAATTCCTAAAAATATTGCAACTTCGGCAATCTTGTCAAACATTGAATCAATGTATTCACCTTTTTGGGAAGTTTTCCCAGTAACTCGGGCGACTTGCCCATCAACCATATCAAAGAATCCTGAAACTAGTAACAAAACACCACCGATAATTAATCCAAATTCCATTCCCAATCCATATACAACTGCAGAAAGTAATGCAAACCCTAATCCAACTGATGTCCAAAAATTAGGAGATAACCCTGTTGCTGCAAATCCTTTACCCATTTTTTCCAAAGCAGGTTTTAGAGTATCTCGAAGATTGTTTAACACGAGATACCCCCAAAACACCATCTAATAAAGTCACCAGAACAAAATAGATACAAATCAGAATTTTTTAGATAATAATCATCAGCATGTTTAAGTCAATTATTATGTTAAAAAATTTATGGGGTTATCAGGGGAAAAGGAAAATTGGTTAGTAAAAATTTAATAAAAAATATTCTAGTTCCACATGATGATTCAAAATATGCAAAAAAAGCATTAGAATATGCTATAGATATTGCCAAGAAAGGAAATACAAAAATTTTCTTACTTAGAATAGTTGATGAGCATGAATATCTTCATGGAGTGTTATTAGCAGAAATGGAAGGAGATTATACAATTAAAGATACACTGCATAAATTTATCAAATCCGAAGTAATTAATGAAAAAAAGAAATTAGAAAAAATTACACATGCAAATGAAACTAAAATCATCAAAATTAATCATCATGTGATTAAAGGGAACCCAATTGAGGCAATTTTAGAATATGCCAAAGCAAAAAAAATAGATCTAATAATTATTGGAAGTCAAGGACTCAAAGGAATTGAGAAACTCAAAGCAATAGGAAGTACTAGTAGAAAAGTTTCAGAGTTGTCAAAATGTCCAGTAATGATAATTCATTAGTATTTTATTTTTGAGATAAATTCATAGCAATTAATGTAGACATTATTTTTGCTGCAAGAGATGCTGTTGCCCCATTATCATGGTATGGGTTTAATTCCACAATATCAACGCCTGTAACTTTTGTCTCATTAAATGATGAAATCAAATCAAAAAGTTCTCTAGATGTGATTCCAACTGCCTCAGGATTTCCAACACCAGGGGCAAATGCAGGATCTAACACATCCAGATCAAAACTAGAATAAATTGAATCAAATGACGATACATGATCACGTAACAACTGAGGCCCTTTTCCTTCCCTGATTTCTCTATCAGAAATTGTTTTGATGTTATGTTCTTTTAGAAATTCTAATTCTTCAGCAACAAATGCTCTTGCACCAACATGTAAAATATTATCTGCACCTCTATCCTCAACTATACGTCTAAGATAAGATGCATGGCTTAGTTTAGTATCTGCAAATTCATCACGTAAATCATAATGTGCATCAAATACAACATAACCAGTTTCTTTTGGAAAACTGGGATATGTTCCATATGTGATAGAGTGTTCTCCACCTAAAATGAAAAGTTGTCTTTGTTTTGCAACAAGTTCTGTTGTAATTTTTTTTACCATATCGACCATTTCAGAAGCCACCACAGTATGTCGAGTATTTCCCAAATCCTCAATATTTGCAGTTTCTAAATCGACACCAAGTTCAGGATGAAAAACTTCAATGTTGTTAAAAGAATCACGAATAACATCAGGACCAAATCTACATCCAGGTTTGTACGAGTGTGTTGCATCGAATGGAATTCCAAAAACAGTTGCCACAGGTTCTGAATCATCATCAGATGAAGTGATTAGGGGATTTTTGTTCATGTATAAATCAAGGAAACTCATAATCTACACCATCAATTGAGGTCTCTTTGAGAGATATTTTGGCAAATTTAATCCAGTGAAAGGTTTTCCTGTTGTTTGTTTTTTGATTTCATTAATGAAATCATCAAAAGATATTTCTCGAACATCACCTGTTTGTCTATCTCGAATACTTAGATTTTCAGAATTTTTTTCTTTTTCACCAATTACCAAAATGTAACGAATCCACTCTTTTTCTGCTTCACGAATTCTTTTCCCAATACTCTCATTTCTATCATCAATGTCCACTCGAACATCATTTCCTGAAATTTTATCAGCCAAATTTTCACTAAAATCATAAAATTCATCTTTGAGAGGTATAATTCTCACCTGAGTAGGGGCAAGCCATAATGGGAATTGTGGTTTTCTGCCTTCTTTGGAATCTTTTGCAGCTTTTTCTAATAACGCATAGATAATTCTCTCAATTGCACCGCTAGGAGAGTTGTGTAAAATTATAGGGTGTTGTTTTTTATTTTCTTCATCAACAAATTCAATTCCA
>JABJDB010000099.1 GCA_018668425.1 Nitrososphaerota archaeon
ATTCCTTGAGCACTAGCATCTTCAACTAGTGCTGCACAAATTGCACCACTTTGAGATACAAGTGCAATTTTTCCAGACTTTGGAGTGATTTTAAGAAATGTAGAGCTCATCATTGTTTTTGGATCAAGATTCATGACACCAAGACAATTTGGTCCTATGATTTGGATTTTGTATTTTTTAGCAATGTCTTTAATTTCTTGTTCACGTTTTGCTCCCTCTTCATCAACTTCTTTGAAACCAGCAGTGATGATGATTACACCTTTGACTTTTTTCTTACCACATTCTTCTAGGACAGGAGCTACCAAAGTATTTTTGATAACAATTACTGCCAAGTCAATTGATTTTGGAACATCTAAAACGCTCTTGTATGCTTTTTTGTAAAAGACAGTTTCTCGTGAGGGACTAATTGGAAAAACAGTTCCTTTGAAACCATTCATAATATTTGATGTAATTGTAGCTCCAACACTACCTCTCTTATCAGATGCACCAATGACTGCGATTGATTTTGGAGATAAAAAGACAGATTCTGCCATGTAAGTTGAATTTACGGATTTTGTATAACAAAGTTATTCATAGAAATTTTTGATCTCTTGTTTTTAGCTTCCCAGCATCTTTCCTGCTAAATTCTCTTTTCTAGGAACCCATTGAATTGAAAGATTAGAGAATTTTGCAATTATACTCCAAGCTTCTCGTGCTAAATTTCGAAGTTGTTCATTATTTATTGCAAATTCATGATTTAGTTGATTTACAGTATTTTTTGAATCACTGTAAATGATTATAGATTCATCAGAATCAACAAACTTCTTTAATGCAGAAATAATTGCCAAATATTCAGCCTGATTATTAGTTAATTCAGGTTTTTTTTCATAAAATGATTCACCAGATTCTTTAACAAAATATCCATATCCACTATTAGAACCACCTGAACCATCAACGTAAACACTAATCCCCATCTTTGTACAACCTCATCATTTTCACACTTAGATTAAGTACTATCATGTAAATTACTGTCGATATACCTTGAGATATTATTGATGCAGCATATGGATCGTAATGTAGTGTAAGGAAATAGTATTGTGTTATCCATCTAATAATGGTATAAACAATTTCTGCAATTCCAAGTGATGTAACTAATTTTTTTAGATCATGTTTTAGTTTGACAATATCTGTTTTTCCAGATTTTAAACGATATTTTTTCCTATTATCAAAATAAAATAGGCCACTAAAAACAGAAAAGTAAATGAGATAATCAGCAATTGTAGTATATGTTGTGTTTAGATAATCTGCTTGATCAGATAGCATTTGGGCAATGATTGCAGAAATAGTTATTGACGCAGCAAAAGCAATTAGGATATTTTTGTTTAGTTTAAAATATTCCTGTAACATGTGATTAGATAATTTTTTGTCACAATTAAACTCAATCTAGAGTAATTTTTAGAAAAATAATTAATCCTGCAAGTTCTGCAATTCCAACTCCTAGCATATAGGGGAATATTTCATGAGAGAATATTTGCTCCATTGAAAAATATGCCAAGGCACCAATAACATTGTGTAAAAATAACATTGCAGCAACCACAATCATTCCCAATGGAAGTTGTGCTCTAGTAGAACCATACATTTTCCCAAAAATTGCAATTAAAATTCCCAGTATTCCCATATTTGCAATTGAAACAATTGATAATACCAGAGAAGTGGATTCCATTTAGAAGAAAACACCTTTTGAGCGCTTATTTACTTTTATCCAGTTTTCCTTCAATTTCTTCAAATGTCACCATATTTGCTTCAAGAAATGAGGATGGGAAATAGGCAACACCGTATTTTTCACCCATTTTAGTAATCAAATTATTTTTTTCAAGAACTTTGATGTGATGTTGAATTGCCTTATAATCAAGATTCATCTCTTTTGCTAATTGATTGATATTTTGGGGATTTATTCTAATTTTTGAGATAATTTTTAATCGATTTAATCCTCCCCGTGAACCTGTAAAAATAAACCAAAGTAGTCTTTTTACATCAGGATCATTTGTCATGAATGTTCAAAAATATTTCTAATTACTAAAAAAGGTATTTTAGGAATTAGACCAAAAAAGTATAAAACTGGAATCAAACAAATTTCTTTGAAATAAAACATGTCACTAAATTATGATGCACCAATGTATAGACCTCCATCAGAAGCAAGATCGCTAATTTTCCAAGTCACACTTGGTTGTTCATTTAATGAATGCTCTTTTTGTGATATGTATAGATCAAAAGAGTATTCTGAAAGACCATGGGAAGAAATAAAATCAGAAATTGATATGATGGCAAATTATTTACCAGATACAAAAAGAATTTTTCTTGCAGATGGGGATGCTCTAAATCTTGATGCAGAATATATGATAAAAATTGTAAAGTACATTAAAGAGAAATTTAAAAATTTAGAAAGGATTTCATGTTATGCAATGCCAATGAATATTTTGAAAAAAACATCTGAAGAATTAAAAAAAATGAATGAGGCAGGGTTGGATATGTTTTATTTGGGTATTGAAAGTGGATCGGATGTTGTTTTAAAAAAAGTTACAAAAGGTGCTATTGGAAAAACAATAATCAAATCAGTTAACAAAGCAAAAGATGCAGGATATGTTATGTCATGTATGATAATTTTAGGTCTAGGAGGAAAAAAATATTCTACAGAGCACATCAAGGGAACTGCAGAAGTGATTAGTGCATGTTCGCCACAATATGTTGGCGCATTAACTCTGTATCTTGAAAATGGGATAAAACAAGAATTCATTGACAAATATGAAGGGGAATTTGTTCAAATTAATGATGATGAATCATTAGATGAATTGTATAGTTTGATTAATCAAATAGATACCAAAGAAGAGATTGTATTTAGAGCAAATCATGGATCAAATGCATATACAATCAAAGGAACATTCCCACAAGATAAACAAGAAATGTTAGATAAAATAGATTGGATGAAACAGCATCCCGAAATCATGCGCCCACAAGGGTTAAGAGGATTTTAAACTAGATTTTGGTTTAGATATACAACTTTGAAAATTTTTACTGAATAATTTCCATCAAAAATTTTACTTGTGTATCCATTATCAGAATTTTGTACCCTGAATCTATATTCATAGTCACCATTTTTTTCTACACTAGTCTGAGCAAAGTGTACTGCATCATTTCCTTTGAAAATTTGAATAATTACAGGGTATCCTTCTACATGTTTTACAATATTTCCTTCAACAAATGCCCAAGGTAGTGAATTTTCTTCAGGAGAATGAAAATAAACAGTTGATTTTTCTAATCCAATTATTCCGTTTAGTGGGATAATTTCTGTTTGTGGTTCATGTGTATGACCATCAATTAGTATTTGGCCAGAATGAGGGTGGGCATAGACAGGATTTACAGTAAAAAATAAAATAAACATTGAAGCAAAAATACATGAAAATAAAATTATTTTCTTCATGTAAAATTTGACATCAAAGTAGTTTAAGAATTTTTCAAATTAAAGATCATCAATAATGATTTTAAGATTATCGGGTAATTCAGGTAATTCAGTATGGCTTTCATTGTTTTGAATATTTTCAGGTCCTATTCTTCTAACTTTTTGAGTTCCAATCAAAGTGTCAATATTTCTTTGAATATCTTTTTCAAGAATAATTGATTTTAATTTTTCTAGTACGATTTCTTCATTTTCATATTTTTTTATAGCATATTGAACAAGAATAATTTTTTCATCAAAAGTAAATTGAGTCATATTTGAATCAATAATCTAAGGCTAATAATCTTTGAGTAATAAAAAATGGTTAAAATATGATTGATTCGAAATTATCATACGTGGTAAGTAAATTACAAGTAATTTCAAATGTACTATCTACTAAAAGATATAGAAAAATTGCAATTATCAGTGGGTTAGGATTAGGCGTAATCTATTATTTTTTGACTATGGCTATGTTACCCACACATTTTGATGTCGCAATAGAATTAGCTCCATCATATATTGCCACATCAATCGGTCTGACAGTAGTAATTTCTTCACTTGGAGGAATTAATTTTGCAATGGTAGCATTTAGAATGAAAAGAATGAAAATGATGAATTCAGTTAAATCAAATTCTACTTCAATGTTAGGAGGGATATTTGGAGTGTTCACTCCAGGATGTCCTGCATGCACTGCACCATTAGCAGTAATTTTAGGAGCAGTAGGAGGATTATCTTTATTTCCAATGCAAGGATTAGAATTAAAATTTATTTCTGTAGGTGTTTTGATTTTTTCAATTTTTTGGATTGCAAAAGGACTACAAAGTAAAAGTTGTTGTAAAATTGGATAAATGAAATAATCTATTTCTGGTTTTCATAATACAATTTGATTACTTGTTCAACAATTGAATCAGTGTTTGTATCCTTTTCTGTACTAACTAAAAGTAAATGATCATCACCCAAGTAAAATGAAAAACGTTTTACTTTGTCATATTCTACCAAGGTATACTTAGCTAGCCCAAGCCATTTTGACATATCTTTACGTGCTTTCCAATCAAGAATTGAAATATTTACTAATTCATTTTCTGCGTGTTCTGAAAGCTGATTTACCACTCCATTTCTCATCCCTCCACCTGCACGAGATGCCCATTCATCATATACTGTTGCAAATCTAATTTTAGGATCAGCATCTAAAATTTGTGAACAAAATTTTTCGTAATCCATTAACAGTTGTTTAAACTAGAATTATTAGAAGTTTTATGGATAAATACTAAAATGGGCCCACGGGGATTTGAACCCCGGATCTTCGCCGTGTAAGGGCGACGTCATAACCGACCTGGACTATGAGCCCAGAAACCTTCCTTGTTGAAATCCATTTAAACTTTGAGACATAAAAAAATCTAGAAATTTGATTAAAAATTATGAAATCCATGAATGTTTTTGATTTTTTTTCTAGTCCAATCGGATTAGGTCATGTTACTAGAGACATATCAATTGTAAATAATTTTGAAAATAGTACAACTAACTTTGTTACAGGTAATGGAGCGGCAAAAATTTTAAAAAATCTAGATTATAATGTCATAGATAAATACAAACCACCATCATTTATTATCAAAAATGGTACATTACAAAATTCAACAAAATGGCTATGGAATTATTATAATTATTACAAAGAATGTAAAAATATTTCAAAAGAAATTCTACAAACAAGAAATTCAAATTTGGTAATCAGTGATGAAGATTTTGCATCATTGACTGTTGCACAAAAGATGAAAATTCCAACAGTTCTAATAACAGATATTTTAGAAACTAAATTCACAAAAGGAATAATTTCCATTATTGAAAAAAAGATGAATAAATCAATGTGTGAAATTATCAAAAAATGTGAAGTTGTCATCATTCCAGAAAAAGGGGAAGATCAAGATAACATAAAGAGAGTGGGACCCATAGTTAGAGAAATAAATCAATCAAGAGAAAATTTACGTAAAAAATTTTCATTTTCAAAAACAACCGTCATCATATCCATTGGAGGAACTGATGCAGGACTATTTTTAATTGAAGAATCATTAAAAGCCATATCAAAAATTAATCAAGACATAGAAATAATTCTAGTAACAGGCCCTGCAATTAGTAAAAAATTTGAAAATGTAAGAAATATGGGATTTGTTAATAATTTACATGAATTAATTTTTGCAGCTGATGTAGTAATTTCTATGGCCGGTAAATCCACAATTGATGAAGCTGTTGCATATGGAACACCAGCAATATTTATTCCAATAAAAGGACATTTTGAACAGGAAGATAATGCAAGAAAACAGGGATTTATTTTTGATGATATAAAAAAATTAGAAAAATTGATCTTAGAAAAAATAGAAGAGAAAAGAAACGAAAATAGCACAGATGGGGCTAAAGAAGCAGCAAAAATTATTGAAAAAATTTTGAAATAATCAAATGCTTAATAGAGAACCGATAAACTCTAACAAAGTACTATGGCTAGTCTTGTAGTTGCAAAATTTGGAGGAAGTGCTTTAGGCCCAGATGGGGTAAACATTCCAGAAATAGTTGAGCGTATTAATAATTTGAGAAAAGATTCCAAAGTGATAACTGTTTTTTCTGCTCCATTAACAATGCATAATGGAAAAAAACGTTCTCTAACAGATGTTATGCTAGAACAAGGAAAAAATGCAGAAAATGGAATAACTCCAAACTTGGATATTGTAAAATCAACATATAAGAAAATTCTTGAAATGGTAAATTCTGAAAACAAGGAAAACTGTGAAAATTCTATCAAGTTACATTTACAATTAGCACAAAAAGCACTAGATGAAACATTAGAGAAGAAAAAATTTGAAGATGAAGTACGTTCAAGAGTACTAGCATTTTCAGGAGAGATATTGATTTCTCATGTAATGAATTATGTTTTAAAAAGTAATGGAATAAAGACTGATGCAGTTAGTTTTGATGATTGGCCAATAATTACAGATAACAATATTGAATCTACAAATTTTCTTGCATCTGAATCAAGGGCAAAAATGCAGAAAACAGAAGAATTGATTGGAAATAATGAAGTAGTTACAATTGGGGGTTTTATTGGAAAGACCATAGATGGTATAACTACTACCTACGAAAGAGGAGGTTCGGATAGAACTGCAGCTGATCTTGCAATTTTATTTCACAAAAAATATGAAACAAGTGTAGATTTTGAGAAAGATAGTGCAGTAGTATCAGCTGATCCAAAAATAGTTGATTTAGGACTAAGTGAAGTTCATGAATTATCATACAATGAAGCAAGATTAGCTGGAATGTTTGGAATGAAAATTTTAGATCCAATTGCAATTAAAGAAATTGTAGAAAATGGAGTAGACATGCCAATAACAGTTACAAATATGAAAAATCCAGAAAAAATTACAACAATCAAAAGAATACTAGACAAACAAAAAGGTCATCCAATTAAAATAGTCACAGGAAAAGAAAATTGTGCAATTTTTAGAATAGAAACTTCATGTATACAAAAATTGTTAACATCATTAGAAAAAGACAAAAGATATAGTGAATTTATCATTTTATCACCATTTACAAAAGATGGAATTGAATTTTCAAGAATATTGTTTCTTGATGGTGATTATGTCAAAAGAAATGAAAAAT
>JABJDB010000100.1 GCA_018668425.1 Nitrososphaerota archaeon
TCAAACATCATTTGTCTATGTAAATTTGATAATTCTATCACATCTCTATCAATAATACGTAAAGTTCCAACTCCCATCGTAGCTAATCTAGAAATTATTGGGTGTCCTAAACCCCCTGTTCCAACAACACAAACTTTAGCATTTTTTAATTTTAATTGTCCACCATACCCTATTTCTTCCAACATCACTTGTCTTGAAAATTTATCAAGTTCTTTTGGAGATAATTCTTCAGAGCCACCAGCAACTGCCGGTAATATGTAAACTTCATCGCCATCATTTAGAGGAGTATTCATTCCATTTGCAAATTTTGAATTTTTTCCGTTGATGTAAATATTGATCAATGAACGAGGAGTTCCATCACCTTCTAACACTCGACGTTTGAAATCATCACCCATAATTTCTGAAATTTTTGCAAATGCATCAGTTAGAGAATCAGCTGAAATTTCTGTTTTCCTCTCTCCTCCACTATGATTTAGGACAGATGGGATTGTAAATATGATATTTGTCATTAGTTTACTACCGCCGATATTTCCCCAACATCTGCTTTCATTACAGTTGGTTTTTGTAAAACTTCCATGATTGATTCAGTTGCTTTGAGACCATTACCAGTAACATAACATACCACTTTATCATTTGTATCAATTTTTCCTTGTTCAACCATTTTTTGAAGAACAGAGATAGAAACACCACCTGCAGGTTCTGTGAATATTCCTTCAGTTTGTGCAAGAAGTAAAATGGCATCTAAAATTTCCTTATTGTTTGATTCTTCTGCAAATCCATTATACTGTGCCAATCTCTTTAGAACATATCTACCATCACCAGGATCACCTATTGCTAAACTCTTTGCAACAGTATCAGGATGTTCAACTGGAATTACTTCCTTGCTATTTTTCTTAAACGCATCAACAATTGGGGCACAACCATGCGGTTGGGCTGCAATCATATGCATGTTAGAAACATCATCAAGTAAAGATACTTCTTGTAATTCTTCAAATCCCTTACAAATTGCATTAAGCATTGCACCACTACCAACTGGAACTATTAATTGATCAGGAACTTGCCAATCAAGTTGTTCTGCAACTTCAAACGAAAATGTTTTAGAACCTTCAACATAATGTGAACGCATGTTAATATTTACTACACCAATGCCTTTACTATCCCCAATTTGTGCAGCTATAGTGTTTGCATCATCATATGTACCATCAACTGCAATGTAATTAGCACCGTAGGATAATGCTTGAGCAATTTTTGCCATTTCAATATTACTTGGTGCAAATACATGACAAGGTAATCCAGCTTTTGCTGCATGTGCTGCAGTTGCAGATGCTAAATTACCAGTAGATGCGCAACCAACTGCTGAAAGCCCAAACTCTTTTGCTTTAGAAATTGCAACACCAGCAGGTCTATCTTTAAATGAAAATGTAGGATTTACAGAGTCATTTTTGATGTAGAGATTGTTTAATCCTAATTTTTTTCCAAGATTATCAGCTTTGATGAGAGGGGTCATACCTGCACCAATGCTTACAATGTTTGATTTTTGTTCTATTGGTAATAATTCAAAATATCTCCAATAGGTGTGTTCACGGTTAGAAAATGTCTCTTTTGTTATTGCAGGGAAATCATATTTTACATCAAGCGGTCCGAAGCATTCATCACAAATATACTTGAAAGCAGTATCATAGTCTTTTTTACATTCTCTGCACTGTAATGATGTTCTAGTCAAGATCAATTTTTCCCCTCACAGAATAGATAAAAAATCCTAATATCAAGTTAAGTGATACTTAATTTTAACTATAGAAAAGTATAATGAATCATAATAATCATAAGGTGAAAAATAGGACTTTAGAAAAAAGGGATGAAAAAATCAAGTTTCTTGAAATTATAAATTATGAGGAAGGTTTTTAGTTATTTTGATAAAACCAATCTCATGAAGAACATGCCTATTATTGGAATGATTGTAGGAATTGGGATCATCATAGTGATCTTGAGTTTTGTTTTTACATTTAATCAAGAATCAGATATTGCCGAAGTTGAAGATACATTTGATAAAGAAATACAACCAGTTGAAATTCCAGAGATTCAAGATAAATTAGATGATATTGAAAAAATTGCTGATGAAAATGAATACAAACCATTAGAAAGAGAATGGATTACATCAGGACCATTTCAAATTGATCGAAGTGAATATGCTATAGGTGAAAGTATTTTCATCAGAATGGGAGGGATTAATGTGGATGAAAAAGGCCAAATTGTTACTTATAGACAACTTAATGCAACACATCATAAAGTGTACATTACAATTCCATTTGACGGGACAGACAAATCTGCATCAAACACTTACTTCACTCCTCAAATTAATAGCAAACGTGGAATTTGTTCTATGGATGATTTAGCAGGAGAATGGTTTATGGTTTTTAGAGGTACAGATTACCCAAATATAGAATTTGAAATTAATAAAAAGGTTCTTCCTGGAACCGATGTTACATCAGTGTGTTAAATTTATTTTTCCAGATTATTATGAAAACAAACTTTTTCACCAGTGTGACATGCTGGTCCTGATGGTTCAACAAGATAAATAATTGTGTCAGAATCACAATCAACTAAAATTTCTTTTACTTTTTGTGTATTACCAGACTCTTCACCTTTCATCCAAAGTTTATTTCTTGAACGACTCCAAAACCAAGAATTTCCAGTTTTTTTTGTTAATTCAAGTGATTCTTTGTTAGAATATGCCAGAGTAAGAATATCTTTTGTATTTACATCCTGAACTATTATTGGTATTAATCCCCCACTTTTTTCAAAATTAATATCACTAATCGATTTTTGCATGAATAAAATTCATATACTATCTATTATAATCTTACAGGTATTTTTTTTCCCTTAAGGAATTTCTTTACTCCTGTCACACCATGTGTATCATAGTGAAAAATAGATGCTGCAAGAGCTGCATCAACGTTTGATTTTTGGAAAATTTCAACCATGTCATCAGGTTTACCACATCCACCAGATGCAATCACTGGAATAGACAAAGAATCAACAATTTTACTCGTCAATAAAACATCATATCCATCCTTTGTACCGTCCTTATCAATACTAGTAAGAAGAATTTCGCCAGCTCCAAGACTTTGAGCTTTTTTTGCCCACTTAACAGCATCTAGCCCAGTTCCTTCTTTTCCACCATAAATGAAAACCTCAAACCAAAAATTTTCATCATTTTCTGAAAAAATAGTTACATCATCTTTGATTTCATAATTCCTTTTTGCATCAATTGCAACTACAATACATTGTCTACCAAATAATTCCATTAGTTCAGTGATTACTGTAGGATTTTTTATTGCACCTGTATTGATGCCTACTTTATCTGCACCGTTAAGTAAGATATTTCTTGCATCATCTAATGATTTCACACCACCACCAACAGTAAATGGAATATCAATAACAGATGCCACATCTCTTACCAAATCCTTTAGGGTTTTTCTTTGCTCATCAGACGCAGTAATATCCAAAAATACCAATTCATCTGCACCTTCATTACTATATTTTGCAGCAAGTTCTACAGGATCACCTGCATCTTTAATTGATTCAAAATTCAATCCCTTTACAACTCTGCCATTTTTCACATCAAGACAAGGAATAATTCTTTTTGTCAATGTCATGATATTTTCTTTGCCTCCTCAATAGTTATTTTATTTTCATATAGAGCCTTTCCTAAAATAACACCAAATGCATTTTTTTCTTTTACATCATTAACATCATTAACATTAGAAATTCCCCCACTTGCAATAATATTTGTATTCTCCAGATTACAAGCTTGTTCTAAATATTCTAAATCAGGTCCTTCCATTGTTCCATCTTTACTTACATTAGTTAGTAGAAATTCAGTAAACCCAATTTCTAAAAATTCTTTGATTGAATCAACTAGTTTAATTCCAGTTTTATCTTGCCATCCATGGATTACTATTTCACCATCCATGTGATCAACTGAAATAACAATTTTTTCAGAACCTAAAGATAAAAGTAATTTTTTCAATAATTCTTTGTTCTTAAAAGCCAAAGTTCCAATTACAATTCGATTTGAAATTTTTATTACATCCAAAATTAATGATTCATCTCTCAAACCACCTGCAACTTCAACAGGAATAGTAATTTCTTTTAAAATATTTTTAATAATTCCAAGATTAGAGCCAATTCCCAATGTGGCATCCAAATCCACAATGTGTAACATATCAGCACCATTTGCTTCCCATTTTTTTGCAATCTCAACAGGGTCATTACTATACACGGTCTTTTGTTTAGGATCACCCTTGTACAATCTAACCACCTGCCCATTCATCAAATCAATTGCTGGAATTACTTTCATTTCTTACACACATCAAGGAAATTTTTTAACATTATTTTTCCAACA
>JABJDB010000101.1 GCA_018668425.1 Nitrososphaerota archaeon
AAAAACAACTAAAAAGACAGCACCTAAAAAAACAACTAAAAAGACAGCACCTAAAAAAACAACTAAAAAGACAGCACCTAAAAAAACAACTAAATCTTTACGTACTAAAGTAATTTGTATTTCTCACAAAGAAGATAATGATGGTATTAGTTCTGCTGCATTAATTCGTCAAGCATTTGGAGGCGATGCAATTCTTGTTGATTATCCTGGACAAATGGAAGCATTACAACAAGTAGTAACTGATGAAAAACTAAAATCATTATTTATTTGTGATTTGGGATTAAGTAAAAAAACACAAGATGAATTTATTGATATTTTAACTACGCTAAGAAAAAATAAAGTTTCAGTTACATACATTGACCATCATGATATTGATCCTAATGTTGTAAAGGCATTACAAAAAATCAAAGTTAAAGTTATTCATGATATTAACGAATGCACAACAGTTCAAGTTTACAATGCGTATAAATCAAAATTAAATGATCATGCTTCTTTTGTTGCAACCTGTGCTGCAATTACTGATTATATGGAAGATAGACCAATTGGTTCAAAATTACTTCAAATGTATGATAGGCAATTCGCATTAATTAGTGCCACCGTTCTCACATACAATATAGTTGGGCGTCAAAGAGAACCTGATTATTTATTGTATTTAGTAGAAGAGTTATCTGAATCAAAATTCCCTCATGACATTCCTAATACTTTTGAATTTGCACAAATTCAAGTAGAGAAATTATCTCAAATTATTGCCAAAGTGAAAAAAGGTTTGAAAACAATGTCAAAATTGGGTCATATGGAAATTTTAGATTCTGGTGCTAGTGGGGCTGTTAATTTTGTAATGGGATTATCTGGAAAAGATGTGGGTGTTGCATACAAAGAAAGAGTTGATCATGGAATTTATGCAGTTTCAGTTAGGGGTTCTGCTAATTGTAAAGTTCATCTAGGAAGAATTGTGAATCCTTTGGCAACTAGTCTTGGTGGTTCTGGTGGTGGACATGACAAAGCATGTGGTGCAGTTGTTCCAAAAGCAAAAATAAAAAAATTCATTACAGAATTAAATAAAAAAATAAAATAGTTATTGTAAAAATCTAGGAATTCTTTTTACAACATGTGCTATTGAAATTCTTCCTGGACCAGCAACAATAATTGAGAGTGTAATTGCTAACATTACCAAGTCCCATTCCCAACCTCCTTTGGAGACAAAAAACCCATTTTCCCATCTAATGTGAAATATTGCACCAAGTAAAATCACTGAAAATATTGCACCTGTAATTCTGGTCAATACTCCTGCAAACAAGAATATTCCGCCAATTAATTCTGCTAGTGCTATTGGGAATTGCATTTCTGCTGGGAGTCCCATCCCTGCTATGGCTTCTTGAAACTCTGGCTCAAATTTCTTTAAACTATGCACAATGAATATTGCACCAATTACTGCTCTAAGTCCCCAATGAGTAATATCATGTAGCGTATTTCCTTTCAGAATTGCTTCTGTGTTCATGGATTTTTCTTTTTGAATATAATTAAAAGGATTTATCCAAATCACAAATAAAATTGGAATAATTTTTTAATAAAATCTATTTGAGAAATTTTTCAAATCTTCAGTTTTTATCTCGCGTTATTTCATCAAACACACAAGACGCAGTAAGATCTCCTGTAACATTGACCATAGTTCTAATCATGTCTAAAATTCTATCTACAGAAAGTAATAGTAAAATTCCTACTGGGGGAATTCCAACTGTGATGAGTATTGTGGATAAGACAATTACTCCTGCCCCTGGTACTGCTGGAGTTCCAATAGAAGCTAACAGCGATGTTATGATTATTACTAAAATCGATAACATACTCAACTCTATTGCAAAAAGCTGTGCTAAAAAGAAGACAGCTATAACCTGATACAATGCAGTACCATCCATGTTCACAGTAGTTCCAAGTGGAATTACCAATTTTGAGACTCGAGTATCTATTTTCAAATCTTCTTCTGCAGTCTTTAATGTCACTGGCATTGTAGCCATCGAACTGGCTGTTGAGAAAGCTAAAGTTTGTGGATTACGGAATTTTGAAAATGTAGAAGATATTGGTCTTTTTGCTACAAATTTTAAGAATAATGTGTATACCAGCAACATAATTCCCAGACCAAGAACAACTGTACCCATGTATACTCCCAATCCAACCATTGTTTCTATGCCCACTGTGGCAACCATTCCAATAATCAAACCAAACACTGCAAACGGTACAATCTTCATAGAGATTAACAGAATATGTAATGTTATTTTTTGAATTGATTCTAGTAAATCTAGTACTGGTTTGGTTGATTCTTTTGGAAGAACTGCCATTGACAGTCCAACAATAAGTGCCATTACCAAAATACTAAACATTTGTCCTTCAAGATATGCCGAAATTGGATTTTTTGGAATTATATTTGATATTGCATTTGGAATGTCATCTAACGAAAAACCTTCTGTGACTTTTAGATCATCTTCTGAAATATCATGAGCTTCTTGAAGTAAAGTAAGATCAAGAATACTTCCTGGCGCAATAACGGATGCAAGAAATACTGCTACAAGTATTGCAATTGTTGTAGTAATTACAAAATAAATTCCAATACCTAATCCTAGAGTTTTCATTTTTTCTTTTGCTCCTAAATTGGTAATGGCAACCACAATTGATGCAAAAATTAATGGAACAATAATCATCAAAACTATACTCAAAAATATGTTGGCAGGAATTTTGAGATATGTTGAAAGCGAATCCAAAGTGTCATCATCTAATCCAACACCCACATCATCTCCTAAAATCAATCCTACTGCTAATCCTAACAGTAAAGAGATTACAACTTGGAGCCACAAGTTTTTAAAAATATAATTTTTTAATGTCATTTTGTATGTTTTTAGATTTTTAATCTGCTATTTCTACAATTGCATCAATTTCAGTCATAGAGTCAAGTGGTAAACTTCCTGCTCCTAATGCAATTCTTGTATGTTTTCCTTTTTCTCCAAAAACTTCAAACATCAAGTCTGATGCAGGATTGATAACTTTAGGGTGTTGTGTGAATTCTGGAACTGAATTTACAAATCCTGATAGTTTGACAATTTTTGTAACTTTATCCAAACTTCCAACTTCTCTTTTAATTTGAGCCAAAATGTTGATGGCACAACTTTTAGCTGATTTTTGAGCAGTCTCTAGATTTTCATCTGAAACTTTACCTGTATATGCTACTTTGCCATTTTCTAGTGGAATTTGTCCTGATATGAAAAGTAGATTTCCTGTTTTTACTGCTGGGATGTAATTTCCTGCAGGTATTGGGGCTTCTGGTAATGTGATTCCTAGTTTTTTGAGTTTTTCTTCAGACACGACGATGCGATGATTTGGTCTGATTTTAGTTTTTAGTTATTTTGATGAGTACTTTTTCGCCTTTTTGGGAATTATTTTGGTAAACTGTTCTAGTTTTGTATCCTTGTTTTTGAAGACATCCATCTAAAATTGATGCCCATGGAAGAGAATGCCCGCTGTTTAGTTTTGATTCTATGGTGATATTTTTTGTATTTGCTTCAAAATTCACATGACCTGAACATGTAATTTGTAATACTGCATCCATCATCTCTATAATGTCATCAAGTGATTTTGATTTTAGAATAACTCCATTTTTTTCTAATAATTTGAACATTTCAATTTCGGGTTTTTTTGACATTGAATTAAGAATAAACATCAAACCTGCTTCATTGACTGTTTTGATGATTTTGTAGATTTCTTGTGCTTCAGTTTTTGTCATGTCTGCAAGTGCTTTGGTTTTAATTGCATTTTTCCAAATATTTGAAAATATTTTTTCTTGATTATTTGCTAAAATTTCAGTTGATGAGAAAATTGCACCTTTTCCATTTTCATTATTTATCATTAGTAGTTCTGTTTCATCAAAAACAAAACAGTTTTGTGTAATTTCTGATGCTCTAATTTCAATACCGTCTGGAATTTTTCTAAATGATTCTGAACAAATTTGTGAAGGTAAAATCAATATTTTAACATCTAGATTTCTGCGTAATACTGAAAGTAGTTGCTCTTTACACTCAGCTAACAATCCAAATCCCCACTGATCAACCATGATTTTGATTGATGATTTTGAACCCTCAATCATTGTTTGTAGTTGTTCTAAAACATTGTTTGCACTAATGTGGAAATATCTTTTTTCTTCAGATCCTCTTGATTTTCTACTTTCTTCACTTGCTTTTTTCAAATTTGAAACAAGTGAATTCATTGCATTTACTTTGTTAATTTGCTCATGGATAATTCCATCAAAGGCATCTTCAGGTGCAATTGCTGTACACATGATTGGTTTGCTTTTTGATATGATTGCTAATTTCTTATTTTCTAATTTTAATAATGTTGGATAAATTTTGGTTCTTGGAATTTCTGAATAATATGCCAATTCGCTAGCAGCAATTGTTCCTCTGGCAATTAGGGCCACGTATGCTTGAGCCTCATATTTACTCAGTCCAAATTCTTCCAAACTTACTGTTAAGGAATGTTCATTTACCATGTTTTTCATTGATTTGTTATTAGGTAAAATCAAGAGCTAAATTCCTTTACACAAGTACTCAAAAAAAATCAAAATTGTATCTGCTGGTACATGTAACTGTGGTTACGAAATTAATTGTTACATCGTTCTGATATACAAAATCAAGATAATTCTAATACATGTTAGTAAAATGTGATGTTGATTCCACAACTCATGATACTATTTCTAATTCTGTTACTCTTGTTCCTAGATTGGAATATTCTGTAAATTTACTAAATGAGATTATTGAGGTACTAGATTTAAAAAAATATGATTTGAAACAATCAAACAGAGATTTAGTGACTGATTTTGATGAACATGATGAATCTCATTACGACTCAATACGATTAGAACATACAATTAATTTTTCACTTGAAACTCTATTTCAAATAAAAAATAAAACAAAAACCATCTCTGGAGTACATAGTATTCCAACTGTACTTTCTTCATCAATTCCTGTAATTCGTACTGTTAGTGCTCAATTGTTTAACATTCTCCCAAACTGTAGTCAAAAATTATCTGAATTATCTGTTCATTTGGGAAGTATTGTCTTGGATTCTGCAGTGTTAACAAAGGCTAGATTTGATTTTAGTCAATCAAATAATGACTCTACAACTTTACTTGATGAAGTAAAATTGATGGTAGACTCTAAAATTAGTAAGCAGTATCCTAATCTTGATTTTTTCAAATTATGCAATACTTGACATTGCTTAATTCTAAAAGAAATTTTTCAAAAGATTTTCAACGAATTAAATCAATTTCATCAAAAATTGATAAAAAATTATCTGAGATGACTCCATCTGATGAGGATAAAATTGATAAACTCACCTTTGAGGAATTACAGGATTTGAATAAACTTGTAGGAATTGCTGATTTTATGCTTCAAAAACATGCTGACAAAAAAGAATTCAATTCACTTTTGAAACATTTTTCGTCCATAATTTCTGACTCTGCAAATTCTATGCCTGGACTTGATGATGAAATATCTGAATTGATAATTTCTGCTGAGGATTCAATTAACAAGGTAAAAGATATGCATACAAATATCTCTGATAAATCTGATTTTAAAAAAAATTATCATAATGGACCTGATTACTCTGAGCCCGAGACAAGTGCAATTAATTTAACCAATTTTGTGACAGAGGTTCACACCGTAGAATACCAACAAAATTCTCAAGGAGATACTACTTAGGTAATTGATATGAGTTTAGCACCACAAGAATTAGAAAACACAGCAAGCAAATACGCTTCTGAGGCAATCAAATTTGATTCTCAAGGTGCACGTGGAATGGCAATCACTCATTATCAGCAAGCAATAGATGCACTAGTAAAATTATTACAACTATACCCAAATAGCAAACTTAACCAAATTTACAAAGAAAGATGTAATTCTTATCATAATAGAATCAATGCATTACAGCAATCTCATGGTGTAGAGCCTGCAGTTGATCCAAAAGCTTCTGATGAAGATCAAAAGAAATCTGTTCAAAGACAGTCAGATGAAAATGACTTTGAAGATTTAGTAATGAAAGAAAAACCTGATGTAACTTGGGAACAAGTTATTGGCTTAGATGATGCAAAAAATGCATTACGAGAATCAATCGTATATCCAACTAAAAGACCTGATTTGTTTCCACTTGGATGGCCAAAAGGAATGTTGCTTTATGGTCCTCCTGGAACTGGAAAAACTATGCTTGCAGCAGCTACTGCAAATGAGATGGATGGTTATTTCATTAATGTTGATGCATCTTCTATGATGAGTAAATGGTTAGGCGAGGCAGAAAAAAATGTATCAAAATTATTTGTAATGGCAAGAAAATATGCTGAAAAAGAAGGTAAACCTGTAATCTTATTTGTTGATGAAGTTGATTCTTTGTTAGGTTCTAGAAATAGTGAAGTTGGTGGAGAGGTTAGAACCAAAAACCAATTCTTAACTGAGATGGATGGCGTAAATGGAAAAGGAAAAGATTTGATGCTATATGTAATTGGTGCCACAAACAAACCTTGGAGTCTTGATTGGCCTTTCTTGAGACGATTCCAAAAGAGAATCTATGTTTCATTGCCTACCCAAGAAGCACGTGAAAGTTTGTTTAAACAATATACTGCACCATTACGAAAAGATTACAAAGTAAATGACGCTGATTTAGCAAAATTATTTGATGGATATAGTGCAAGTGACATTAAAGATGTATGTCAAGCAGCCCAAATCAAAACAGTTCATGAGATATTCAATTCTCCAGATTACCATGAACCAGTTGAGGGCGAAGAAGCAACACAACCCCGAGAGCTCACAACAAGTGATTTCAAAGATATTATGGACAGAAGAAAACCTAGTGTTTCAACTGAGATGATTCGAGCATATCACAAATGGAGTGAAGAGTTCAAAGCACTCTGATTGTTTATTTTTTTGCGATCTAACTTTTTCATTTCTAATACACGATAAAACTTAAATTCACAATAACTCGGACTCTACGAGGGTTACAATTACTACAAAGAAATCAAATCACGCAAACAAGTTTGGAAAGCTGATTTTTGATGATGGCACTGTTCTTGAAGGCCAAGGTTTTGGTTATTCTACAACTGTTTTTGGTGAAATTGTATTTAATACTGGGATGGTTGGATACACCGAAGCGTTAACTGACCCTTCTTACAATGGACAAATTCTTACACTTACTTATCCTCTAGTTGGAAACTATGGAGTTCCTGATCCTTCTGAACTGGATTCTGATGGTATCTCTAAATTCTTTGAGTCTGATATGATACAAATTAGAGGTCTTGTTGTTCATGAATTATCTCAAACTGCAAGCCATTGGAATCTCAAAATGACCCTTGATGAATGGATGTTTAATGAAAAGGTACCTGGAATCTCTGGAGTTGATACTAGGGAAATTACAAAGAAACTACGTAGTGGAGGTGTGATGATGGCAGCTCTTGTAGTATCTGATTCTGAAATTGATGTTGATAAAGTCAAAAAAGAATTAGAATCTGCAACACATTATGACTCTGAACAATTTATGGATACAGTATCAACTAAAGAAGAAAAAGTTTATGGAAATGAAAATAATTCCGTTGTTGTAATTGACACTGGTGCAAAAAATGCCATCCTTCGAAATATTCGAGAACTTGGTTACAAAGCAATTTTAGTTCCATGGAATACATCCTATGAAAAAGTAATGTCATACAATCCAAAAGGTGTTGTTCTGAGTAGTGGGCCTGGAGATCCACAAAAATGTCCTGACACAATTGACACTGTTAAAAAATTAATTGAAAATAATATTCCTACATTGGGGATTTGTTTGGGTGCACAAATTATTGGAATTGCTGGAAATACTGAAACTTACAAATTAAAATATGGACATCGTGGACAAAACAAACCTTGTGTTAATTTAGAAAATAACCAAGTGTATGTTACCAGCCAAAATCATGGTTATGGTATTAAACCTGAATCATTAGAGAAATCTGATTTTAAATTATGGTTTACAAATGCTGATGACAAAACAGTAGAAGGAATAAAACATAAAAAACAAAATTGTGTTGCAGTACAATTTCACCCAGAAGCTGCCCCTGGACCTTTTGATTGCAAATTCATCTTTGAAGAATTAAAACAGCTAATGGAGAAAAATTAATTGCCAAAAAATGAATCATTAAAGAAAATACTTGTTCTTGGAAGTGGTGCTATCAAAATCGGTGAAGCTGGTGAATTTGATTATTCTGGTAGTCAATGTCTTAAAGCAATACATGAAGATGGCTTGAAAAGTGTTTTAATTAATCCAAATGTTGCAACAATTCAAACCGACACAAGATTTGCAGATCAAGTATATCTTCTTCCAGTAACTCCTGAATATGTAGAATCAATTATTGAAAAAGAAAGTCCTGATGGAATTATGCTTGCATATGGTGGCCAAACTGCTCTAAATTGTGGAGTTAATCTTGATGACTCTGGAATTTTACAAAAATACGGTGTAAAGGTACTTGGTACTCAAATTCCTGGAATCAAAAACACTGAGGATAGGCAACTATTCAAAGATTCTATGAAAGAAGCAGGCGTACCTGTACTAAAAAGTAAGACTGTAACAAATTTTGATGATGCCAAAAAGGCAGCTGAAGAATTGACATATCCTGTAATTATTCGAGTGGCCTATACTTTGGGTGGTAGAGGTGGTGGTGTTGCCCATAATGAGATTGAACTTCATGAGATTGTGGAACGAGGTTTCAAAGCAAGTATTGTTGGTCAGGTACTAATTGAAGAATACATTGGTCATTGGAAACAAATCGAATATGAGATAATGCAAGACTATGATGGAAATAATATCGTTGTATGTAATATGGAAAATGTTTTAGCAATGAAAGTTCATACTGGTGATAATATTGTAGTTGCACCTTCACAAACAATTGATAACCATGAATACCACATGTTACGTTCTGCAGGATTACGTGCAACAAAACATGTTGGAATAGTTGGTGAATGTAACATTCAATATGCATTGGCTCCTGATTCTGATAGATTTGCTGCAATTGAAATTAATCCTAGACTTTCTCGTTCATCAGCTCTTGCAAGTAAAGCAACTGGTTATCCATTGGCATACATGTCTGCAAAAATTGGATTAGGTTATAATTTGTCTGAACTTGAAAATAGAATTACAAAAAATACTACAGCTTGTTTTGAACCGTCACTTGATTATATAGTGTGTAAACATCCTAGATGGGACTTTCCAAAGTTTGAACTTGTAAATAGAAAACTTGGACCTACTATGAAATCAGTTGGTGAAGTTATGGCTATTGGTAGAACTTTTGAAGAATCTTTCCAAAAAGCAATTCGAATGTTAGATATTGGAAATGATGGACTTGTTTTGAATCGTAATTCTGGAAAAACATACAACGAAGAACAGATTGAAGAAAAACTATCTCATCCTGATGATCGAATTTTGTACGATGTTGCAGTTGCTCTTAAACTGGGTTTTTCTGTTGAAAAAATTTACAAACTTTCTTCGGTGGATCCTTGGTTTATTGAAAAAATTAAAAATATCGTTAATCTTGAATCAAAAATTAAATCATCTGAACTTGATGAATCCTTTCTTTGGGATGTAAAAAAATCTGGATTCTCAGATAAACAAATTGCACGTGCAAAGGATACTAATTCTGATGAAATACGTGATTTACGAAAGAAATTAGGAGTAACTCCTTCAGTAAAACAGATTGATACGCTAGCTGCTGAATGGCCTGCAGTAACAAATTACCTCTATTTGACTTATGGTGGACATTCTAATGATATCTCAGTTCCATCTGATGAGAAAGGAGTAATTGTAGTTGGTGCTGGTCCATACAGAATTGGAAGTAGTGTTGAATTTGATTGGGGCACAGTCAATATGGTTTGGGGGTTACAAGAAAATGGCGAAAAAAATGTTTCAGTAGTTAATTGTAATCCTGAAACAGTCTCAACCGATTATGATATTTGTACTAGATTGTACTTTGAAGAATTAACTCAAGAAAGAATTTTGGATATTACAGAATTTGAAAATCCAAAAGGAATCGTAACTTGTGTTGGAGGACAGACTGCAAATAATTTGACTCCTGGTCTTGCTGAACATGGTATTAACATTATAGGAACTAGTGCACATGATGTTGATAGAGCAGAAGACCGTTCAAAGTTTAGTGCAGAATTAGATAAACTACACATTCAACAACCTAAGTGGCAAGCATTTTCAAATCTTAATGAAGCAAGAACATTTGCACAAGAAGTTGGATTTCCAGTAATTGTTAGACCTTCATATGTTTTATCTGGAGCTGCAATGAAAGTTGTATGGTCTCAAGAAGAATTAAAAACATATGTCAAAGAAGCAACTGATGTATCCCCTGATCATCCAGTTGTAATTTCTAAATTTATGTTAAATTCACTTGAAGTTGATGTCGATGGAGTAAGTAATGGCAAGCAAGTTGTAATTGGTGCAATTGTTGAACACATTGACAGTGCTGGGGTGCATTCTGGTGATGCAATGATGTGTATACCTCCTTGGCGTCTAAGTAACAAAACAATTGAGACAATAAATGAATATTCTAAAAAAATTGCATTAACCTTTAATGTTAAAGGTCCATTTAATCTTCAATTTTTAGTTCATGATGATCATGTATATGTAATTGAACTCAATATTCGTGCCTCTCGTTCAATGCCATTTGTCTCAAAATTGGTAAAAACTAATCTTATTTCACTTGCATCAAAGGCTGTTTTGGGAAAAACACTTCCTGATATTCCTGAAAATAAATGGAAAAAAATCCACAACTATGGAATTAAAGTTCCTCAATTCTCATTTATGGCATTAGATGGTGCCGATATTGCATTAGGTGTTGAAATGCAGTCTACTGGTGAAGCTGCATGTTTTGGAGATAGCTTTTATGATGCATTATCTAAAGGACTAACTTCTGTTGGATACAATCTACCTGCCACGGGAACTGCACTTGTAACTGTAGGTGGTGCACAAAATAAAGAGAAACTTCTTCCAACAATTGCAAAACTAAAACAATCAGGATTCAAAATTTTAGCAACCGAACATACTGCTGAATTCTTTGAAGAAAAAATTGGTGATATTGAAATTGTTCATAAAATTTCAGAACCTGATAGAAAACCAAACATTGCTGATCTTTTGTATGAGCGAAAAATTGATTTTATCATAAACATTCCTAGTACATCTACTTTGGAGAAATATGTTGGAATGCTTGATGATGAATATCAGATACGAAGAAAATCTTTGGAACTTGGAATCCCTGTTTTAACAACAATTGAACTGGCAGATTCTTTTGTTAAAACATTAGAGTGGTTAAAAACTAACAAAACTACTAAAGATCCAATTCAACCATACGATGAAATAAATTAATTTTAGTTTACATTACAATACTTGTTTTATGATGGATTCATTTCCTAAAATTACTCCATCAAGTGTAACAATTTTTGCTGATTCAATTTCTCCTATTTTTTTTATTATTGGTGAAATTGATTTTTTGTAGGCTCGTTTTTGTGTGGCATAAAGATATTTGTTAAATGATGGGATTATAATAATTTCCAATTCCCCTGTTGTCGACGGAAAAATTTTTTCTTTTTGAGTTTTAATTGATACCCATACTCTTTGACCATTCACTATGGAATCTTTTTGAAAAAACACTGGATGAACATGACCCATTACAATTTTTTCAACATTTGAAAAATTCTCTGAAGGCATTGTATGTCCATGTGTGAATAACACTTTGTCTTCTACCATGCCCGTTGAACCAATCATGGTTATTTCTTTTGGAACAAGTTTTTGGATATTTGCATCATGGTTTCCTGGAATCAAAATCACTTCACATTTTTCTTTAATTTTATCAAAAAACAAAGGGACTTCATCCCATTCACTTTTTGAAATGTTTTTGATACTTGATTTTACGTCTCCTAGCAAAATTACCGAATCTGGTGTTTCTGAATCAATAATTTCTGATAATTCTTGTATTGTTTCATTAATTGTGGAGTTTTTTCCAATGAAAATTTCATTTGATACCATACTATTTTCAAATCCTATGTGAATGTCTGAAACAATGAGATTCTTTTTTTTACCTTCTAAAATCAACGCTGGTTTTGTTGGAATAATTTTAGTTTGTAACATCAAAGTTATACAATACATATCTGATTAAATTCTTGTGAACAAAGACTCTGACAGAGTTGAAGTCCTAGTTTCTGAAAAACGGGTAAAACTACATGTTTTTGAGCCTAGTCAAAGAAAAATTTGGACTGTAGTGGGAAAAGGTGAAGAACATTGGATTGATCCTGATGGAAATTATTGTTCTTGTCCTGGGTTCTATTTTGGTAGATTAAATGGTAAATCTACTTGCTATCATCTAGAATCTGCAGAACTGGCAAAAAAAGAAAATAAAATTGAAGAAATAGTTTTTTCTGATGATGAATTTTCTGATTTTTTATCTGGCTTAATTTCTGATTTGTAGTATTTCTTATTCGAATGTATTAATAACTAGAAACTCTGCTTTATTGTATGGATGATGCACAACAAAATTCTGAAATTGAGAAAATTGCAAATCTTATGATTCATGATAACCTTTCAGCTGATGAACAAGATGTTACAAAACTAGAAAAATACAAAAATCAAATCAAAGAAGATTGTAACATTGATGATGACAATGCTATGAAACTAGTCTATGAAACACTTTTGTTTAGAAAATTAAAAAATTCTGATTCTGGAGATTTATTAGAAAAAGGCACTGATTTTGGTGCTGGATTTAGTTGAATCTAATCTAATGGTATAGTGTCAACATCATCTTTTGATACACCTTTCCACAAACCAATCATTCCTTCTGGTTCAACTTCATCAATTTTTGTAATTTGTTGAATTTTGATATGATCTGGATTTGGTGGCATCCATAACATTGCCATATAGTCACCTACATTTCCTACCTTGTTTGGTAATGCCATGGTGATTTTATCTGCTGCAAATCCCTTTGTAGTTAGTGCAGTGGTTGCTTTTTCTCTAAGATCCATTTTTCCGTGTAAGAATAGATAAACATCTTTTTGAGTATCAATTTCTGCCATGAATCTCATGATTTTTTAAACTAAATCAACCTTTCTTGATCTATTCTCTTCCAAAAAAGGTTAAATTAGAACGCTCAAAAATCTTAACTGTGAAAATATTTACTGTTGGAAGCAAATCCTTTGTGACTAGTTTCCAATTAGCTGGTGTCCCTGGTGTGATTTCAGAATCTCCTCAAAGGGCATTAGATGAAATTAAACGATTAACTGATGATACAGATGTTGGTCTAGTTTTAGTTAGTGATGATATTACCGAATCAATTAATGATGAATTAACTACCCTTAGAGCAGAAAAATCTACTCTTGTCTTTTCATTACCTGCAGCAGGAAGTGAAAAAACTGAAATCGATTATAGAGTGATGCTTAAGAAAATTCTTGGTGTATAATTTTTTAATCTACTTATAATCAATTCAACAATGTTTTACAATGAAAACCGCATCAGTTAAAGAAGCATCTGTAATCTCTGTTGATCAAATAGAAAAACCAATACTGAATGATGGTGAAATTTTAGTTCAAATGAATGCTTGTGGTATTTGTGGATCTGATTTAGAAAAAGTTTTTGGACAATATGGTCAACCTTCAATGAGATTGGGACATGAGCCTGCCGGAATAATTGTAGATGTTAGTTCTGATGTATCTGAATTTAAAAAAGGCGATAGAGTGTTTACTCATCACCATGTTCCTTGTTATGATTGTCATTTGTGTAATCATGGTTATGAAACAATGTGCAAAAAATATTCTGAAACTAATCTTTCTCCTTGCGGGTTATCTGAAGAATATGTTGTACCTGCATGGAATGTATCTCATGGCGGTGTTTTAAAAATTTCTGATTCTCTAAGTTTTCAAGAAGCTGCAATGATTGAGCCATTGGCATGTTGTGTTAGGGCGTGGGGCAAATTTGATTATCAAGATGGCGACTCTGTTGCAATTTTTGGAGTCGGACCTACTGGAATGATGCATGTTATGCTTGCACACACACACAAATTCTCAAAAATCATATGTTTTGATATTAATAATTTTAGATTAGATTTTGCAAAAAAATTTGACATTACTGAATCCATTAACTCAATGGATGAAAACAGAAAGCAGAAAATTTTAGGTCATACTGATGGACGAGGTGTTGATGTTGCAATTGTTGCTACAAGTAGTCTAAAAGCTCTTGAAGATGCAATTGATATGGTTAGAAAAGGGGGAACTGTGATGATGTTTGGTGTTCCATCAAAAGGTGCCATGATTAATTTAGATATGAGTAAAGTTTACTCTAAAGAAATTACTCTTGTTACAAGTTATGCTGCATCTGATGCTGATACTAAAGCCGCACTTGAATTAATTGAATCCTCTCAAATTGACGTTAAACAACTAATTACACATACATATTCAATTTCTGACTCTCAAAAAGCATTTGATCATGCTAAAACTGGTGACAATGCAATGAAAATTATCATCACAAAATAGGAAAGGCTTAAGAAAGGTATTTTTTTTATTTCAAAACCGAAGAGATATGGATTGGGGATTACAAAATAGATTATCTAGAATTATCAAACCTCACAATAATCGTGCATTAATGTTGGCAGTAGACCATGGATATTTCCTTGGTCCAACTGAAAAAT
>JABJDB010000102.1 GCA_018668425.1 Nitrososphaerota archaeon
CTTGTTTTAGTTGAGGATCATTTCTACCATCATATTCTGCAGCTGCATCAAACAACCCATTAAAAACAGGAAAAGTCATTTTAACAAAATTAGAATTTAAAATTCTTTGAACTCTATCTTTTAGTACATCAAAGCTTTCTAATTTTGATTTTATAGGCTCAATTTCAGAGGCATTTAAAATAATTTCAGTTGAACCCACCTCATTACCGAATGCTTGTTGAGTTGCATTAGGATTTGTGTCTGATTTAATTTCATTAAGAAGTCCTTGTGCAAATCTTTCAGTAAAATTTGGGAATTCATTTTCTGTTTCTTCTTTGTATTTTTTAAATAATTTGTAACCTTTTGATTTGAATAAACCTTGTTTGATTATTTGTTTTCCAGGTTTTGTGCTCATTAATGCTTCTTTACTTACAACAGATTGATCTTTACCACTCACAAACGTAATCTTCTTTATTGTTATTTATGCTTTCAAACAAATATTTTTGTCACTTAAATTACGATGAAACAGAAAATTCATCATGAATGTAATTGAAGTTCTTCAAGAAGCTTCAGATAGAATTTATCAAAATGTCAAAGATCTTGCAGGAACTGAAAATGCTGCAGGTAATTTTGGAATTGGTGCTGGTGGAGATATCTCACGTAACATCGATATTATTGCTGAAAAAACAGTTTTAGATTATCTAAAAGAAATCAATTTTGAATGTGTTGTATTAGGAGAGGAATGCGGTAGAGTGGAATTATCAAAAAATCCAAAAGGATTTGTAATTATGGATGCAATAGATGGTTCTGCAAATGCAGTTCGTGGAGTCCCATTTTTTTGTAGTTCATTAGCATTTGCAACTGAAGATAGATTAAGTTCGATAACAGACGGTGTAATTACAAATCTATCAAATGGTGAAATGTATTGGGCATCAAAAAATAAGGGTGCTTTTTTTAATAATAAACAAATCAAAGTTCACGATAAAGACCCAATCTATAAAATAATTGGTATCAATACATCAGGGGCATCAACAGAGTTGTTAAAACAATTAGAACCAATTTTTCAAAACCATGAACATACAAGACATTTTGGTGCTAATGCTCTAGAAATGGCTTTATTTTCAAGAGGAGTGATGGATATTTTTATTGATTTACGGGATAAAATTAGAATTCAAGATATTGCTGCAGGATATATTATTGTAAAAGAATCAGGAGGATTACTTTTAGATGCAAATTTGAATCCACTTGATTCAGATCTCAGTTATTCTACAAGAGTTTCTTTTATTGCAGCTGCAAATCAAAAAATTCTTGATGAGATAATGTCTCAGATTAACCAGTAAGCAAATTACAAGAGAAATATATTTAACCAAACTCGGAGAAAATCTTCTTGTATGGTAACTGAAACAAAGGCCAAAGTTGTTTACAGGGAATTATTAAAAGAAGATTTAGTTGTCATACGTTTAGTTCCAGAGACTGGAATGCCAGAATATCAAACAGGTCAATTTTTAACAATTGGACTCCCAATTCCTGCAGAAAAAAAAATAGTTAGAAGAGCATATTCTATTGCATCACATGCAGAAAATACAGATTATTTTGAATTTGTAATTAGATGGGTAAGAAAGCCATTACCAGGTCGTGTTACAACTGAATTATTTTATTCAAGTGTAGGTGATGAAGTATTTTTAGGAGATCCTAGTGGAACAGCTTTACAAATTAGTGATACATTACCTAATGGTCAAAAAGATAACAGAAGAGTGATTTGTGTAGGAGGTGGAACTGGATTAGCGCCATTTATTGCATTTGCAAAACATTTCCATGATACAAATGATAACAGAGAAGTGATTGTTTTACATGGTGCAAGTTATGTTGATGAATTAAGTTACAAACGATTACTGACAGATTTTGAATTGGAAAGTGAAAAAAGAGGCAGAGACAAATGGAATTTTAGATACAGAGCAGCAATAAGTAGACCAAAAGAATTCTTCAATAGATCATGGAACGGTCATGTTGGTAGAGTAGAGTCATTTTTTAAAGCAGATAAAAAAACAGGATTATCACCAGTTGAAGAGTTGGTAGGCGAGGAAATTAGTCCAGAAAATTCAATTATTTACATTTGTGGATATCAAGGAACAATTGATGGGGTGATTGATTCATTGGGACCAAAAGGATTTGTTACTGAGCATGAGAAAAAAGCAGATGGAAGTTTTGGAATAAAATTCGAATCTTACGGATAAAAATTTTAAAATTAAAAATAATAATTGAGAAATTATTTTAATATGTCAAAAATACATGTGGATATTTATATTGAGACTATTTTTCCAAAAGTATGGCAGAATTAAAGTGTCGAGATTATGGCTTTGAATGCGATTTTGTAGCAAGTGGTGAAATGGAAGAGGTAATTGAAAATTTTAGAAAACACACTGATGATGAACATGGAATAGATTATTCTAAAGAAGCAGTAATGCAATTTTTGTTAAGAAAACAGGGATTATAAAAAATATCTATACCCTATTCATTCTAATTGATAAAACTGGAAGTTCTTTTTCGATAATTTTTTCTACAGCAGGAACAATTCCAGTTCTAGCTTTTTCACTTTCTTCAAAAATTTCATAAACTTGATCTCTGAACAATAATTTAATTCCAGGAAGTGCGGTGATTCCTTCATCAACTGTTCTTGGTTCAGATAAATCTAAGATTAGAGTACCTTTTTTCTTTTCTTCCATTACCAATCTAATTCGTTCATAAGTTATCAAGAAATAATCTGAAGTTGTTACAACTAAAACAATATCATATTTGTCAAAACCTGCAAAAACATCATTAAAATCAACAGGGGTTCCACCCAATACAGTTGTAAAACCAGTTGCTCTTTCAAGAGATCTACTTGTAACATCAAAAGAAATTTCTCTTTTGTTCAAAGTTTTTGCAACCATTGCTGCAGATTCACCAGTACCAATGAGTAATACTTTTTTCTTAGAATCAAGACCGGCTTTCTCATCCACTAGTTTTATGGCAACATCGCCAAGAGACATCACATCTTTTGCAATTCCAGTAGTATCCCTCATTCTTGTGGCTAGTCTAATCACATTTTCAAATAAAGTATTGAGTATTTTTCCTGAAACACCTGAACTCTTTGCGTTATCTAGAGTTTGTACAATTTCATCAAAGATCTCTTGCTTTCCAACAACAACAGAGTCTAAACCAGATGCTAAACGCAACAACCGATGATACACATCATCTCCTTTGTACACTTCAAGGGTTTGATCAAAATGATCAATATCTATTTGTTCTAAAGAAGATAATGAAACCCAAGTTTCTTTAATTTTATTTAGAACAAGACCTGATGCTTCATTTCTTCGTGCATCTGGAGAATCACCAGTTTCAGAATTACTTACGGTAAATATTTCAACTCTACTTGCTGTTTGAATTATAATACATTCATCAACACCAGGAATTTTTTTAAATTCTTGACAAGCTGTTGTGACATCTTTAAAAGTGAATTTAGATAATGTATGAACAGGTATATTTTTGAAAGTAACACGGGCATTCATGACATCAAAATTTGTATTACTCATATCATTTCACATTAAGCCTTGATTTTATTTCTTCCACCTTTAGCGGTTCTAAAAACATTCATACCGATATAGAAATTTTCATGTAAAGATTCTAAATAAGTTATTTGATCTTGTGCATCTTGAATTTGTTTTTCTGTAGATTCAGGATCTTGTTTTAAAGTTTCAAAATTTAGTTTAGATACTTCTAAAAATTCATTTACACCTCGTTCGTAATTTGACTTTCCTTCAAATTCTGGACTAAGAACATGTTCTGGAACATACTCAGGTGTTTGATCTTTTGGTAACTCTGCTA
This sequence comes from Nitrososphaerota archaeon, assembly GCA_018668425.1. Classification (GTDB taxonomy): domain Archaea; phylum Thermoproteota; class Nitrososphaeria; order Nitrososphaerales; family Nitrosopumilaceae; genus Nitrosopumilus. The sequence continues at coordinate 3,844 of JABJDB010000102.1, forward strand.
TTGCAGTAAGAGATGCTTGTTCATCAGCAGTAAGAATTGGTCGTGGGAACCTATCTTTTTTATCTAAAAAGAATTCAGGTTCTTCCATTTCTCGTCTAAAAATCTCTTCGCCTTTTCTTTTGAAAGTATAATCAGGAGCTTTTTCAATTTCAGCCTTAACTTCAGCAGCTATTGCTTTGTATTCTATTTCTGCAGCAGCTTCTGCTTTTTCTTTTGCATCTGCAGCTTTTGCAATTGCCTCCTTTGCTGCAATTTCTGCATCTTCTGCGGCTTTTGCTGCGGCCTCTGCTTTTTCGGCAGCTTCAAGAGAAGTTTTAGATTCTTCAATTACCTTTGCAGCTTCTGTTTTTGCAATTTCTTCAGGAGATGGTTCTTCTGATGCTGAATTTTCAGTTGTTTTTACTTCTTCAGATTCTTTTTTCTCTTCAGACATCAAAAATCACTAAGATTGCCTGAATTTTAATATTTTTGTAATCAACATAGATTATTCTCGTTTTTTGTTACTAAAACCAACAAAATATTTCTGATCGGTAAAAATAATTTTCAAATGATCAAATTAAAGAGAAAAAATGGCGCCCTCGGCGGGATTTGAACACGCGTCTCAACCGTGACAGGGTCGAATTCTAGACCGGACTATACTACAAGGGCACTAGTAGTATGAATCAAAATCCTAGATTAAAAGTTTCTGTCAGAACCCATAGATTTGTAAAAGACTAAATTATACGCGAAAAATATTTTTTTTGTGGGTCTATGGCGCAGCCAGGTAGCGCACCGGACTTTTAATCCGGTTGTCAAGGGTCCGAATCCCTTTAGACCCGCTACTTTTTCTTTATTTAATCATCAAATTGACTTGTTTTGTTAATTCTTCAATTGAAGAAATAATTTTATTTTCTCTTTTTGAAATTTTTTCTCTATAATCATTGATTTTTTGAGTCCTATCAGAAATCATTCTTTTTTGTTCATCATAGCCTGAAGAACCAAAAGATTTTCTCTCCTTCAGTGAAGAGGTCACAGTAGTATTAGAGATGATTTTTGAGACTATTTTTGGATCAACTTTTGTATCAGTGACAGATTTTTTTATTTCGGATAAAGTTAATTTTGAAATAGGTTTTTTTGATTGAGCAGATAACTGAACTAAAACTCCAGAAATTTTATGAGTTACTCTAAATGGAATTCCTTCTTTAACTAATTTTTCAGCAATGTCTAGTGCAATCAAATTACTTGATTCTGTAACTTTTTTCATTTGTTTTTCATTAACTTTCAAAGTAAGTAATATTGATTTTAAAATTAACAATGCGCTAATTGAAATTTTTGAGGTAGACCAAATAGATGATTTGATTTGTTGTAAATCACGTCCGTATCCAGATGCAAGTCCTTTGATAGTTGTAAGTATGGCAGTAAGATTTCCAATAACTTCGGCAGTTTTTCCTCGTGTCAATTCCAAGATATCAGGATTTTTCTTTTGAGGCATCACACTTGAGGGAGATGTAAACTCATCAGCAAGTTCAATAAATGAAAATTCAGATGTAGACCAAAGAACAAAATCTTCTGCAATTTTACTTAGATTTGTCATCAAAATTGAAACCATTGCAACGTATTCTGCTACAAAATCACGTGTGCTTGTTGCATCAATAGAATTTTCTACAATATTATCAAAACCTAACATCTTTGCTGTACTATGTCTATCAATTGGAATACTAGTTCCTCCAACAGGGCCTGCACCAAGTGGACTTTGATTTACTCTTTCAAACGTATCATACATTCTTTGAAAATCTCTAATCAAAACATCTGCGTGAGCTAAAAGATAATGCGAAAATAAACCAGCTTGAGCTTGTTGGAGATGAGTGTATAGCGGCATTATGGTTTTTTGATGATTTTTAGCCACAGAAACAAGTGATTCTATGGTATCTAAGAGACAATTACAAATTATGTTAATGTCATCTCTAATCTTCATTCTAATATCCAAAACAACTTGATCGTTTCGTGATCTTGCAGTATGCATTTTCCCACCACTAGCCATTCCAGCTTTTTTGATAACTAGAGATTCAATTAGTTCATGAATATCTTCAGCGCCAGAAGACGAATCGAATTTTTGTTTTTTTAAATTTTCCAGTGCTGATAAGATTTTTTTTACGTCGTTTTTTGTAATGATGTTATTTTGAAATAACATCAAAGAGTGAGCTTGACTGCCAATAATATCATAAAATGCAATTTCAGAATCATCATTTATTGATGAAACATAATCCAAAGTAACATCATTCAAATCAGTATCTAGACGTGAACGATACATTACCTAAGGTTCTAGAATGGTTATATATAGCATCGACGCTTTTGCCCACATGAGTCAAGACATCAAACAGATGCGGGTAAAAATATTCGATGAGTTATCAAAGATTGTAGATCCTGAAATTAACACATCGATTGTTGATTTAGAATTGATTGATGAAGTAGATATCAATGACAGTAATGTCAAAGTTGATTTACATCTAACAAGTCCATTCTGTCCAGCAGTATTTGGTTTTAAAATTTGTCAAGACGTCCATGATAATTTATTGAAAGTGGATGGTGTTGATGATGTTAAAGTGAATGTATCAAATCACTTTATGGCAGAGCAAATTAACAACCAAGTAAATAATAGCCCAAATCCAAAAAAATTAGGTTAACTTCTAAAACCTAACAAATATCCTCTTAGGAATTGAATTCCCATGGCAGGATCAACACCTTTTGGACATACTTGGCTACAAGAGCCTGCAAAATGACATCTCCAAATACCATGGGATTCATCTATAATTTTTAATCTAGAATCTTTTCCCTTATCTCGACTATCAGCAACATAACGATATGCTTGAGCTAAAGCTTGAGGTCCAACAAATGAAGAATCAGTGGCCATTGTAGGACATGCAGAATTACACAAACCACATTTGATACAATTTGCAAATTGTATGTATTGTTCTAGTTCTTTAGGAGACTGTAAGAATTCTTTTGCATCAGATTCTAGTTCGGTATCATCTCGAATTAGATATGGTTTAATTTTTTGATGTGTATCAAATAATCTTTCAAATTTTACTGCTAAATCTCTAATAATAGGAAAATTATTCATTGGTTCAACTGTTATAACATTAGAATTTAGTTCACTAATTTTTGTAAAGCATGCCAGTTTAGGTTTTCCATTAATCATCATTCCACATGAACCACATGTAGCTTGTCTGCAAGAATAACGAACTGCCACAGAATGATCATGATGTTTTTTGACATCAAGAATTGCTTCTAAGACTGTTGTCCATTTCTCATAAGAGACATTGAACTCCATGAATTTACTAGAATCATCATGTTCAGGATTATATCGTGCAATTCTAAGTGTAATCGTCTTTAATGTAGATGCTTGTTCTTCTGCAATACTTGAAACTTGTGCCATTTCTATACCAACCCCATGTTAGTCATAATAATGGTTCTAGAACCATAGGCTATTAATCCAATCATAGCAGCTAGGCAACCATAAGAAACAGCTTTTTCATAAATTCTACCTTGTTTTAATTCCAATAAAATAACTCGGAGTCCATTAAATCCATGAACGGCAAGTAAAACAAGAATTAATTCCAACATTATAGCATAAGGAACAAATTTGTAGTTTGCAAGTACATTTTCATATTCTAGAGATTCTGCAAATCCCATAGTAAGTCTCATCAAAATATGAACAGCCACCAGAGCAACAGCAGCTAGTGCAGTGCCATAGTGAATTTTCATTATTGTGCTTTCTCTCATATCACTCACCAAACATTACCGCTAAACCATACATTGTTGCTATTGCTGCAAGAAGAATTGCAGAGTAAATTCCAATCTTATGTCGATAGTTTTGAGATGCAGGATCATAGGGATAATCAGGTCTTGCAGGTTTTCCTACACCAACTCCACCATGTCCTAACATTACCCTAACTCCATTAACAGTATGAAATACACACATTGCAATTACAAGTGCCAAAAAAATATGTCCCTCAGTAGTTTGAGTCAATTCAAGAAATTCATTCCATCCTACTTGTCCACGTAAAATATTACTTGTTTCATAAATGTGAGCAACAAAATAGGCCAAAAGCCCTAATCCACTTAATCGCATTAACCAATAGGCTACTCTTTCAATTCCATAACGAGTAGGATTAGCCATTCCACCAATTCCTTCTTTATGTTCATCGTGAGTCATCTAATATTTTCGCTCCACTGGTTGATATTTTGTAATTGTTACAGGATGTTTTTTCATAATTGGTTCATTTGGATCATAATAAGCAAGAGTATGATGTAAAAAGTTTGGATCATCTCGTTTAGGATAATCAGTTCTTGCATGTGCACCACGAGATTCTTTTCTATTAATTGCACCAAGTAAAACAATTTCAGCTACTCTAAACATTGAATCAAGTTCCATAACGTTTGAGAAATTAGTATTGTACTCTTTTGCTTTATCATCAACGTGTTTCCAAGTTTGTGATTTTAATTCACGAATTTTTTTAAGACCTTCTACAAGATCGGTTTCATTTTTGTAAACATATGCTTTTTCATTCATTGTATCAGTAAGTTGTTGTCTAATTTCATATGGATTTGCATCTCCACGTCCTCTAAAAATTCCGTCATAGATTCTTTTTTCTTCTGCTGCAACTAAATGATGAGGCCATTGATCAGAAGTATTATTATTCATTGCATATTCTGCTGCAAGTTCTCCAGTAATTTTTCCCCACACAATACACTCTGAAGTTGAATTTGCACCTAAACGATTTGAGCCGTGAACACTGTTACAAGCAGCCTCACCTGCAGCCCAAACTCCTTGGATTTCAGTTGCACCATCAATATCAGTGTGCAATCCACCCATCATATAGTGACATACAGGTCTAATATCGAGTAAATCTTTGGAAGGATCAATGCCTGAAAATTTAATTGAAATTTCTCTAATTCCGCCTAATTTTTCTTTAATTTTTTCATCACCAAGATGTCTTAAATCAAGTTTCATACAATCAACACCAGTTTCATGTTTGAATCCACGACCTTGTTCAATTTCAGTCATTATTGATCTTGAAACAATATCACGAGGAGCTAATTCCATTTTACTTTCAGCATAAGTTTTCATAAATCGTTCACCTTTGTTATTTAGAAGATAACCACCTTCGCCTCTTGCACCTTCAGTAATCAAAATTCCAGAAGGTAAAATTCCTGTTGGGTGAAATTGTACAAATTCCATATCTTTGAGTGCCATACCAGCTCGGTATCCCATATCCAAACCATCAGGAGTTGATGAAAGAGCATAAGTTGAAAAACTGTACAGTCGTCCTGCACCACCAGTTGCAATGATGAGAGCTTTTCCTTTGATAGTGTAAAAAGTTCCAGATGATAATTCAATTGCAGTAAGTCCCATGAATTTTTTTCCATCATGAATAATTGATGTTGCAAACCATTCGTTTAGGTATTCAATATTTTCAAATTTTTGACATGTATCATACAAAGTTTGCATTTCAAAGAATCCAACTTTATCAGATGCATACGTTGCTCTTGGAAAACTATAACCGCCAAAGTTTCTTTGATCAATTCTTCCATCTTCTTTTCTAGACCACGGCATTCCCCAATGTTCTAATTGATGAATTTCCTTTGGCATTTCAACACAAAGTCGTTCTGCAACATCTTGGTCTGCAAGAAAGTCACTTCCCTTTACAGTGTCATAAACATGAGATTCAATTGTGTCTCCTGCATCTTCTTGAATAACTGCTGCGGTTCCACCTTCTGCAGAAACAGAATGAGAACGCATTACCTGAACTTTAGATACAACACCAATTTTGAGATGAGGACCTTTTTTTGCAGCAGCGATTGCTGCTCTCAATCCAGCAAGACCAGATCCACAAATAATCAGATCAAATTCTATTGAATCAACCATTTTTAATCAAACTTGCTTAGGACGGGATAAATATGTAGTAGTTGATAGGCGTGATCAAAATATTGAAATATATCACTAGTGATATGTAAATTATGATTTCTGAGTGGTTTCAGAGAGTAGGAAGTTCTGTGCCAAGAGGATTTTCAAGATATTTTATTTTAGAATTATTAAAAAAGAAGCCACATACTGGAAAAGAGATCATCAATTATGCAGAAGAACAAAGTAACGGAATATGGAAACCATCTCCAGGATTAATTTATCCATTATTAGGAAGGTTGCTTGACGAAGGATTAATTGATGAAACAGAGGATGGACGATATCAACTAACAAAAAAAGGAGATGAAACGGCTCAAGATGTCGATAAGGTCAACGACATTGTCAAAAAACAACTAGATGTTCTATTTAGATTAAGTAATGTTGGAAGATTTGTTGCAATGGACATTTTAGAAAAAATTTCAGTAATGGGATCCATTTTGAGTTCAAATTTTGCAAATATGACCGAAGATGAAACAAAAAGATACAAAGAATTTTTAGAATTAGAATTAAAAAAAATCAATGATGAGAAATCAAAAACAAATGGTAAAAAAATCAAAATTGAATAGATGTTAAATTAATTCAAAAAATCATAAATAATTCAGAAAAATAATACAATTATGAAAAATTTGAAAACAATGTTAAAATCAAAAAAACCACTTGTAATTCCAGGAGTTTATGATGCACTAGGTGCAAAAATTGCTCAAAAAGTGGGATTTGATGCAATGTTTCAAACAGGGTATGGAACATCAGCCACTTTATTTGGAATGCCAGATTATGGGTTTATTGGGGCAACTGAAACAATAGACAATGCTAGACGAATTTGTAGATCAGTTTCAGTACCAGTGATTGTAGATTCTGATACAGGGTATGGGAATGCGTTAAGTGTTTGGAAATTAGTTAAAGAATTAGAATCATCAGGGGCAGCAGGTATTTTTCTTGAAGATCAACGATGGCCTAAAAGATGCGGACATATGCAAGGTAAAGAAGTAGTACCACAAGAAGAATATACAGAAAAATTATCAGCAGCTATTGATGCTAGAGAAAATAAAGATTTCATTATTGTCGCAAGAACAGATGCAAGAGCTACTGAAGGGTTGGATGAGGCAATTGAACGAGGCAAACAAAACAAAAAAACAGGTGCAGATGGAGTATTTGTTGAAGCGCCAAGATCAATTAATGAGATGAAGAGAATTGGAAAAGAAATCAATGCACCGCTAGTTGCAAATATGATAGAAGGGGGAGCAACACCACTAAGTTCTGCAGAAGCATTAAACAAAATGGGATTTAAGATAATTCTGTATCCATTATCCGTGTTATATGCAAATACATTTGCAACAATGAATATTCTAAAAGAATTGAAAAAGTCAGGGAACACTTCAAAGTATAAACAGAAAGTAGTGAATTTTGATCAATTCAATGACTTGGTTGAATTATCAAAGTTTAGAAAAATGGAAAAAAAGTATGGATTTTCAAAAAGAAGTTAAAATAAAGAATGTAAAATAAAGATTAGTTTCTCTTTATTTGAATTTCTATTGTAGAAACATTTCTTACTCTACCGTCTTGGGATTCTAATGATTCAGAATCAATTTTTATATCACCAATAGCATAGCCTGCATTTTCTGTTTTTCTTGCAATGATTTGAGCTACGTCTACAGCACGGCCAATGCTCATGCCTCTAGCTTTGATGTTGACGGTTGGTAAGTTTGCCAATTGAATTAGCGTTGATGTAACATATGCCATCAATGGTTTCTTACCAATGAATACGGTGTCTCGAGTTTCGGTTGACATGACGAATTTGCTATTTAAGGATAATTTAAAGCTAGAAGGGTTTTCTTAGAAATAATGAAAAAAATGAGATAATTCTAACTGATATTAACTAGAAAAGAGAATTTGAAAAAGAATTGAAAAGTATTTCTGAAATTTTAGTAACAGGGACTAGTCAAGAAAAAATCAAAATTTTAGAAACTTTGACTGATGTCAAAAATCCTGAAATTTTAGAAAAAATAATTTTAGGATTAGATGATGATGATATTCAAGTTAGAGGGGAAGCATTTAGCTCACTTGTATTAAATAAAAATAAAATTGAAAAATCATTAATTAGGAATTTAGAATCTTCAAATAAAAATATCAAAGGATTTGCATCACTGGTATTAGCAAATCGAAATGATTCTGCAGCGATTCCAAAAATAATGAAACTAGTGGAAGATGAACATTCAATGGTAAGATCATGTGCAATTGGAGCATTAAGACATCTCAAAGCTTTAGAAGCAGAAAAAATTATCCTACAATCACTTTTAGATTCAAATTTGGAAGTAAAAAAAAGTGCACTACAAGCAATAATGGATTTAGATTTTATTATTCCAGAAGAAATTATAATTAAAATTTCTAAAGATGATAATCCAGAAATCAAAAAGATACTTTTAGAATTAAAAAGATGAGTGGACCGGAAGGGATTTGAACCCTTGATCCGATGCATGCCATGCACCTATCCTACCAGACTAGACGACCGGCCCATATCAGAAATCTGATTGAAATACGTTTTTCAAATTGGTTATTAACGTTTAGCGATTTGATAGAAAAGAAATGTTTGAAATCAACACAATATATTTAACCTTGATAATCTTGATTCAATCGTTATGGTTGTAGATAACAAAGGAACTATCACATATGTTCAATTACTTAAAGAAGATTTAGTAATTATCAGATTTGTTCCAAATGAAGGACCAGTTCCAGAATACAAAGCAGGACAATTTATCACATTAGGATTACCAAATCCTGCAGAAGGTGGGAAGATTGTCAGAAGAGCATATTCTATAGCATCGCATCCAGAAAATAGAGATTATGTAGAGTTAGTAATTAGATGGGTAAGAAAACCACTTCCAGGAAGATTAACTACACAAATTTTTAATGCAAAAGAAGGGGATGAAATTCTCTGGTTAAAACCAACAGGTAGAGCATTATTAATAAATGAAGAATTTGCAAATGGCGAAAAAGATAACAGAAGAATAATTTGTATTGGTGGTGGAACAGGTCTTGCACCATTTGTAAGCTTTGCACAACATTTCCATGATTCAGGAGATAAACGAGAAATTATTGTTTTACACGGTGCAAGTTATGTTGATGAATTAAGTTACAAGGACTTACTTACCAATCTTGAAAATGAAAGTATTGCAAGAGGTAAAGATGAATGGAATTTCAAATACAGAGCAGCAATCAGTAGGCCTCAAGAATGGTTTAACAGATCATGGGCAGGTCAAGTTGGTAGAGTTGAAACATTCCTAAGACCAAGAGATGGAGGAATGTCTCCATTAGAAGAATTAATTGGCGATAAAATTACTAAAGAAAATACAATTTTCTATGTTTGTGGTTGGCAAGGAACAATTGATGGGGTTATGGATTATTTGAATGCAAAAAATTTTGTAACTGAAAAAA
>JABJDB010000103.1 GCA_018668425.1 Nitrososphaerota archaeon
TGCATTCCCAATGTCTAATCTCCCAGCACCTGCTTCAGGAATGGAGAAATCTTGTCCATAGGCATCTGAAACAGGCGCAACTGTAGTCAATAATAGAGATTTAATCTCATGATGATGAAGTTCTGGGTTTTTTTGTAAAAGCAATGCTGCAGCACCACTAACATGAGGAGCTGCATAGCTTGTTCCACTGGTAAAGTTGTATCCTGCATTATTTTGAGTGGTATTGATGTATGCACCTGGTGCTACAATTTCTGGTTTAATGTAGAATGGTGACACTGGTCCTCTAGAACTAAAATGTGCCACAAAATCTGGATTGTAAAATAATTGTAAAACTCCTTGATTTTCACCTGTAATGGATTCTATAATTTCAATTCCCTCATCTCTATCTATGGATACAACTGGGATTCGTGGGGTGTATCCTGTTTCTATAAATTCATGAATTAATTCCCCCAAAAAAATCCCTGGACTGTTATTGTAAACAATCACTGCTTTAGCTCCTGCATTGGCAGCATTCTTTTCTTTAATTGAAAAATACAACAACTCTCCCTCAACATTACTTCCTCGCTCAACAATTACTATTGCATCTTGTACATCCAATTCTTGAAAATCTTCTATTTTTCCATAACCTGCAAAAATTATTTTCTCTCTGATTGGTTCTTCTAATTTTGAAGATCCTACCATTGGAATTACAGTATATGGTTTTTCATCAATTTCTAAAGTGGCAACCAAACTAGATGTTAGATTGTTATATGTTGCACCTACTGTTACTGATCCGAAATTTCTTCCTGGACTACCTATTGTTTTTAATCCTGGACCATCATTGCCTGCTGCAACAACAACAAAGATTTCTTTTTCTAATGCCAAGTTTACTGCACGTTCAATTTTTGAATTAGTCTTGTTTACTCCTAAACTAATATTGATAATGTCTGCCTCATCATCAATTGCTTTCTCAATTGCTCTGATAATCAAGTCTGATGAAACTCCTTCCCCATTTTCAGAAACTTTGTAAGCTAAAATTTTTGCTTTTGGTGCAATGCCTATAATTTGCCCATCTGCTGCAATTACGCCAGCAACTTGAGTTCCGTGACCATTTGTATCAAGTGGAGGTTTTCCTTCATGTATGAAATTAAATCCTCCAATTACCTTTCCACTCTCTCCCCATCCAAAAAGATCTGGGTGATTAAAATCGACACCAGTATCTATTACTGCAATTTTGATTCCAGAGCCATCTATACCATCTATTCTGGGAATGTCTGTTCCAACAAATGGTGCACTTCTTTGCAAATAAGTTCTAAATTCATTTTCAGAATCTAATGGATGTGATAAAATAAAAATTCCTAATAGTGCTATTGATAATGAGAAAATTACTAATATTTTCACAAATTTTGTAATTCATTTAACAAGTAAAAATCAATTGTTTACTAAACCAATAAATTGAATAAATCTTCCAAGTCAGACATGGGAAAATACACTCTTCCTGAAATGCCATATGCATATGATGCATTGGAACCTCACATTGATGCAAAAACAATGGAGATTCATCACACAAAACATCATCAAGCATACACTGACAAACTAAATGCAGCTCTTGAAGCATGTCCTGCTGATATTCAAGAAAAAGATATCCTAGACATTTTGTCTAATATCAATTCTGTTCCAGAAGACAAAAGAGGTGCAATTAATTTCAACGGTGGTGGTTATGATAATCACAGGTTATTTTGGAATAACATGAAAGCAAACGGGGGCGGAGAACCTGGAGGATCAATTGCTGATGCAATTAACGATTCTTTTGGAAGCTTTTCTGACTTCAAAGAGAAATTCACATCTACTACAGCTGTAATTCAAGGCAGTGGTTGGGGATGGTTAGTATACAATCCGTCAACATCAAAGGTTGAATACAAATCAATGCCAAATCAAACTAGTCCGAGAACTGAAGGTCTAGTGCCATTATTGGGCTGTGATGTATGGGAACATGCATACTATCTCAACTACCAAAACAAAAGACCAGTCTACATTGAAGCCTGGTGGAATGTTGTTAATTGGGATGAAGTAGAATCTAGATTCTCAAAAGCAAAATAAAGTTAATCTTTATTTTTTATTCTTTCACTTTTTTGATTTTTTTGGCTTTTTCCATGAATGAATTTATAACCATCTGAGCAAGGTTTGTTGTAAATGAGTGAACAACAAGCAGAACAAATGATGCAGCAAATGCAAATGCTTGAAAACTATTTTTCTGATTTGGGTCAGAGAGAACAGACCTTTATTGGAATCATGAGAGAAACAGCAGCAGCTATTGAATCAATTCGCTCACTAAACAAAAAACCTGAATCCGAAACACTAGTTCCACTTGGTATGGGAACATACATCCCAACAAAGATTTCATCCTCTCAAAAAATTGTGCTAAATATCGGTGCTGGATTTGCAGTCGAAAAAGATTTTGATTCTGCAGTTAATTATCTTGAAGCCCGAATCAAAGAAGTTGAAATTGCTTTACAAGATACATCTGTCAAAAAACAAGAAGCAGCACAACAACTAGAACAAGGAAAAGCACAGATTAATCAAATGATGGCAGCACTACAGCAAGCACCTTCACAACCACCAAAAACAGGATAAACTATGTTTGATAAACTTCGTAGTGCATTTTCAAATGCAGCGAAAAGCCTTGGTGAAAAAGAACTCAACGATAAAGATATTGAAGATATTTTATTTGAATTAGAAATTGCTTTACTTGAATCTGATGTTGCAACTGAAGTAATTGATTCTATTAAAGATGATTTGAAAGAAAAACTGATTGGTTCTAAAGTTGATAAAAATGAAATTGAAAAATTTGTCAAAGATAGTTTGATTTCAAGTATTTCTTCATTATTTGATGATGCAGGTACTTATGATATGTTTGAGAAAATCAATCAAAACAAAGAACAAGGAAAACCTTTCTTAGTTTTGTTTGTTGGAATTAATGGAACTGGAAAAACAACTTCACTAGCTAAAATTGCACATATGTTACAACAAGAAAAATATTCAGTTGTAGTTGCAGCAGCTGATACATTTAGAGCTGGAGCAATTGAGCAATTACGAGAACACACTAATCGATTAAATCTAAAACTTGTTGCACAAAACTACAATTCAGATCCTGCAGCTGTTGCGCGTGATGCTGTATTGTATGCAAAATCTCACAAAACAGATGTTGTTCTAATTGATACTGCTGGTCGAATGCAAACTAGTGAAAACTTGATGCAACAAATTGAAAAAATTACCAAAGTTGTAAATCCTGATATGAAAATTTTTGTTGGTGACTCTTTAGCTGGAAATGATACTGTAAACCAAGCACGTGAATTTTTTAAACATGTGGATTTTGATGGCTCTATTTTGACAAAAAGTGATGCTGATGCCAGAGGCGGTGCAGCATTATCTATTGTAAAAGTTACATCTACCCCTGTCCTTTATGTTGGAGTTGGACAGGAATACCCTGATCTAAAACCATTTGATAAAAAATTATTTCTTGAAACAGTCTTTGGTTCACTAGATGATGTAGAGATAAAGAAAGAATCTACTCCAGAACCTGTTGTAGAGAAAACACCAGAACCAGAACCTGTTGTAGAGAAAACACCAGAACCAGAACCTGTTGTAGAGAAAACACCAGAACCAGAACCTGTTGTAGAGAAAACACCAGAACCAGAACCTGTTGTAGAGAAA